>JAGWXR010000151.1 GCA_018969785.1 Alphaproteobacteria bacterium | reverse complement strand
GCCGCGCTGCACGCCCAGCCAGTGGCTGGCGAAGTCGGCGCATTCCTTGCGGAACTCGATCAGGGGGACCTGGTCCTTGTCCTTGCCGGCGTTGCGGTACTTTTCCTCGACCTTCCATTCGATGGGCAGGCCGTGGCAGTCCCAGCCGGGGACGTAGGGCACGTCACGGCCCAGCATGCCCTGGCTGCGCACGACGAAGTCCTTCAGGATCTTGTTGAGGCCGGTGCCGAGGTGGATGTGGCCGTTCGCATAGGGCGGGCCGTCGTGGAAGATGAAGAGCGGACGGCCCTTCGCCTTCTCGCGCAGGCGCGCATAGAGGCCGATCCTGTCCCACCACTCGATCCATGCGGGCTCGGCCTTGGGCAGGCCTGCCTTCATCGGGAATTCGGTGTCGGGAAGGAACAGGGTGTCCTTGTACTCGCGCGGGGTGGGCGCGGCGGAATCGCTTGTGGTCATGGTCGTGGCTCGTCTGATTCGGGATTTCGTGTCTGGCGAATGCCGCGCGGGGCTGCGCGGGCTTGGATGCGACCTGGCTGTCAGCCGATCGCGCCGGTAATTCGAATGCCTGCCGCCAGAGAGCGAGCGAACGGTGTGCGTGTGTCTGCCGTCATGTGCATATCCATAGCCATCCCCCTCGGGACCCAAGGCTTCGGCGCGCTTTTAGCAGGGCCCCTACCTCTCGTCAAAGCGATGGCGCGTTGATATAGCAGCGGCGCATCAACACGGAGGCAGGCGCCATGCACAAAGGCACTTTCGAGTACAAGGACGGCACGACCACCTGCGAGGGCTATGTGGCGAGCGATGGGAAGCCGGGGCGCAAGCCTTGCGTGCTGATCGCCCACCAGTGGGCGGGGCTCTTCGAGCAGGAGCAGGCGAAGGCCGAATACTTCGCGACCAAGGGCTATGTGGGCTTTGCAATCGACGTCTATGGCAAGGGCGTGCGCGGTGCGCATGGCCAGGACAACAGTGCCTACATGGGCCCGTACCTGAACGACCGGGCGAAGCTGCGCCAGCGGTTGCTGGCTGCCGTCGCCGCGGCGAAGGCCCGGCCGGATGTCGATGCGAACCGTATCGCGATCATCGGCTATTGCTTCGGCGGGCTGTGTGCGCTCGATGTCGCGCGGTCGGGAACGAACGACGTCAAGGGTGCGGTAAGCCTGCACGGGCTGTTCACGCCGCCGGGCCTCGGGGCGCAGGGGAAGATCAGCACCAAGGTCCTCGTGCTGCATGGCTGGGATGACCCGATGGCGAAGCCCGACAGCGTGCTGGGACTTGCGCAGGAGATGACGGCGGCAGGAGCCGACTGGCAGGTCCATGCCTATGGCCACACGCTGCATGCGTTCACGTCGCCCGGCGCCAATGCGCCGGAGAGCGGCGTCAAGTACGATGCCAATGCCGACCGGCGTTCGACGAAGGCAACGGATGACTTCCTCGCCGAGGTGTTTGCCTGAGAGACTGCCATTTCGTCATATTCCGGTGACGGTGCACTCAAATCAGACCGGCTTGCGCCTCGCAGACGGGCTGGCTGAATGGAGTTTGGTGCACTGTCACCGAAATTACTGTCAGGAACGCCCGCTGGCGGCAGAAATGTCCCTGCCGAAGTTCTCCCGCTCATTCACCCGCGGAAAGGGGCTGTCGGGCACAGGGACGCGCAGGAACGCGCAGAGCGGCCCCCACCCTTCCTTCACGTCGAAGACCAGCAATCGGGCTGAGGGGATCGTGCGCCTGACATCCTCGATATGGGCGCGGTGGACGGCAAGGCAGTGACTGCGATCATCGAGGCGGTCGCCGAAGGTCTTGTCACGCACCAGCATACGCGCCATGCGGGCGATGCCGGCCATGTGCGGCGGCAGGGCGTCAAGCGGTGCCTTCATGATGTTGAAGATCGTCGCCTGGCAGGAATCGAACCATGTGTCGAGGTCACGCACGGTGAGGATCACCTTCGCATCGCGGTCGTGATCGGCGAGCTCTCGCCAGAAGCTGCAGGCCGGCCAGTCCACGGTCGAGCCATAGCCCTCGAACACGACATCCCAATTCACCGGACGACCCTCGGCCGCCGCGGTCCAGTGGGCGACGAAGGGCGGATGCGCGATGACTTCGGCCATGTGGTAGCACGGGCCGAGACCCAAGTGTTCGAGGGCCGCCTTCATCGAGAGCGTGCCCGTGCGTCCAAAGCCCGCGCCGATAACCTTCAGTGCCATCTGAAAACCTTTCCTGATCCGTGCCCAGACTGCTGCATTGCCACGATGCGCAGGGGAGACGACCCGATGCCACCTTGCAGCAGGCCCGGCTCGTTGGCTAGTCAGTTGCGATGAGCGACATCCTCACCATCACCGACCTGACCAAGACCTATGCATCGGGGCTCAAGGCCCTGAAGCCCATCAACCTGGCCATACGGCGGGGCGAGATCTTCGCGCTTCTTGGACCGAATGGTGCGGGCAAGACCACGCTGATCAGCATCATCTGCGGCATCGTCACGCCGTCGGCCGGCAGCGTGGTGGCCGATGGCCACGACATCCAGGCGGATTACCGCAACGCCCGCATGAAGATCGGACTGGTGCCACAGGAACTGACGAGCGACCGCTGGGAGACCGTGTGGAACACGGTGCGCTTCAGCCGCGGGCTCTATGGGCGCGCGCCGAACCCTGCGTTCCTCGAACGCGTGCTGAGAGACCTTTCGCTCTGGGACAAGCGCAACGACCAGCTGCAGACGCTGTCGGGTGGCATGAAGCGGCGCGTGATGATTGCCAAGGCGCTGAGCCACGAACCCATGATCCTGTTCCTCGACGAGCCCTCGGCCGGCGTGGACGTGGAGCTGAGGCGGGACATGTGGGCGCTGGTGCGCCGGCTGCGCGACAGTGGGGTGACGATCATCCTGACGACGCACTACATCGAGGAGGCCGAAGAGATGGCCGACAGGATCGGTGTCATCAACAAGGGTGAGCTGATCCTGGTCGAGGAGAAGAAGGCGCTCCTGTCGAAGCTTGGCCGCAAGCAGCTGACGCTGCACCTGCAGGCGCCGCTTGCCGCCTTGCCGGAGGGGCTTGGTGCGTGGCGCCTTGCGCTCAGGGATGGCGGACAGACCATCGACTACGATTTCGATGCCAACGCGCGGGATACCGGCGTTGCGGCGCTGCTCAGGCGGCTCGACGAGCTTGGCATCCCCTTCACCGACATCAACACGCAGCAGAGTTCGCTCGAGGACATTTTCGTCAGCCTCGTGCAGGGCGGCAAGGAGGCCAGGCCATGAGTGCTCCCCGTTTCAATGCGCATGGCGTGTGGGCCATCTACCGGTTCGAGGTTTCCCGCGCCCTGCGCACGATCTGGCAGAGCCTTGCCACACCGGTCATCACGACGGCGCTCTACTTTGTCGTGTTCGGGTCGGCCATCGGGTCGCGCATGGGCGAGGTGGACGGCGTCAGCTATGGCGCCTTCATCGTGCCGGGGCTGATCATGCTGACGCTGTTTACCGAGAGCATCTTCAACGCGGCCTTCGGCATCTATTTCCCGAAATTCACGGGCACCATCTATGAGGTGCTGTCCGCGCCGGTCTCCTCGTTCGAGATCGTGCTGGCCTATGTGGGGGCGGCGGCGACCAAGTCGGTGGTGCTCGGGCTCGTGATCCTGGCGACGGCCTCGCTGTTCGTGCCCATCCACATTGCGCATCCGCTGGCGATGATCGCGTTCCTGGTGCTGATTTCGGCGACGTTCTGCCTGTTCGGCTTCATCATCGGCATCTGTTCGAACAATTTCGAGCAGATGCAGGTGGTCCCGATGCTGGTGGTCACGCCGCTGACGTTCCTGGGCGGGGCCTTCTATTCGATCAGCATGCTGCCGCCGGCCTGGCAGACCGTCGCCTATTTCAATCCTGTCGTGTACCTGATCTCGGGCTTCCGCTGGACGTTCTTCGGGCAGGGCGACGTGCCGGTGGTGACGAGCCTCGTGGCGACGCTCGCCTTCTTCTTCATCTGCCTCGGCGTGGTGGCGTGGATCTTCCGGACGGGGTATCGGCTCAAGAACTGAACGGGCGCTGATCGCGCAGCATTTGCCGGGCGGTGTCGCCGTCGCGGGCGATCTGGGCCTTCAGGGCGTCGAGGCCCGAGAATTTCATCTCGGGGCGAATGAAGTCGATGAACGAGACCACGATGGGCTGCCCGTAGAGGTCGCCCTGGAAGTCGAAGACGTGAACCTCGAGCAGGACGTCCTTCTTGTCGAAGGTGGGCCTGCGGCCGAAATTGGCGACACCCTTGTAGTGGCGACCGGCCAGCTCGACCTCGACGGCATAGACGCCCAGTGCGGGCTCGAGGTAGCCCTCGAGCGACACGTTCGCGGTCGGGAAGCCGATGGTGCGGCCACGCTGGTCACCACGCTCGACACGGCCCTCGACCGTCCAGGGATGGCCCAGCATGGTGGCGGCCACCCTGGGCTTGCCTTCGCGCAGGGCCTCGCGGATGCGGGTGGAAGAAATCTTGGCGTCGCCACCTTCGCCCACGAGGTCAAAGGTCGTCACGGCAAAGCCGTGCCTTGCGCCGTGAGCCTCGAGAAGGGCCTTGTTGCCGGT
>JAGWXR010000150.1 GCA_018969785.1 Alphaproteobacteria bacterium | reverse complement strand
CGCCTTCTCGGCCAGCGGCTTCACGTTCAGGTACCACTGCTCGGTCAGCATCGGCTCGAGCTCGACCGACTTCGACTTCTCGTCATGAGGGACCGCATGGGTGACCGGCTCGACCTTCTCGAGCAGTCCGAGCGCTTCCATGTCGGCCACGATCTTCTTGCGCGCGACGAAGCGGTCGAGCCCGCGATAGGCCTCCGGCACGTCGGCCCCGAGCTTCGCATCGGGCGTGAACATGTTGACGACGGCAAGCCCGTGGCGCCGGCCCACCTCGTAGTCGTTGAAATCATGGCCCGGCGTGATCTTCACCGCGCCCGATCCCTTTTCCGGGTTGGCGTATTCATCGGCGATGATCGGGATGAGCCGTCCCGTCAGCGGCAGGCGCACCATCCGCCCGACAAGCGCCTTGTAGCGTTCGTCATCGGGATGCACCGCAACCGCCTGGTCGGCCAGCATCGTCTCGGGCCGCGTGGTGGCGACCACGATGAACGTCTCGGCGTCATCGGCCAGCGGATATTTCAGGTGCCAGAGATTGCCCTTGACCTCGATGTTCTCGACCTCGAGGTCCGACACCGCCGTCTGCAGGCTCGGATCCCAGTTCACAAGGCGCGTGTCCTTGTACATGAGGCCCTGCCGGTAGAGCTCGACGAAGACCTTCAGCACAGCCCGGCTCAGCCCCTCGTCCATGGTGAAGCGCTCGCGCGACCAGTCGCAGCTCGAGCCAAGCCGGCGCTGCTGGCGCGTGATCGTCCCGCCCGACTCTGCCTTCCATTCCCAGACGCGCTTGATGAAGGCCTCGCGGCCCATGGCCTGGCGCGAGGTCTGCGCCTCGCGCAGCTGGCGTTCGACGACAAGCTGTGTCGCGATGCCGGCATGGTCGGTTCCGGGCTGCCAGAGCACGTCCTTGCCGCGCATGCGCTCGAACCGCGCCAGGATGTCCTGCAGCGTGTTGTTCAGCGCGTGGCCGATATGCAGCGACCCCGTGACGTTCGGCGGCGGGATGACCATGGTGAAGGGCTGGGCCCCAGGCCGGTTGCCGGCGCGGAAGGCACCGCTCTTTTCCCACGCGTCGTAGAGGCGCTCTTCCACGTCCTTGGGATTGAATGTCTTCTCGAGCATGATCGTCAGTCTGTTCAGGGAATGGGAAACACGAAAACCGCACAAGCCATAAGGGGCTTGCGCGGTGCTTGTCGAGCGGGGCTGGAGAGGGTGCGGCTAGCGGCGGCGGCCGCCACTCCGCGCAGCGCGCTCGATTTCCTGCTGTACGACCCGTTCCACGATCTCGGGCAGATGCTCGTCGAGCCACTGGGCCAGAAGGGGCTTCATGATCTGGGTCACGATGTCCTCGAGCGAGGCACCGCTGACACTGACATCCCGCTCGCGGCTCAGCATGCCAAAGGCATTGTTGATCGCGGACGATGCCTGCGACGAAAGAATGCCGTCATCTTTTTCGACCATGTCTAGATCCGGTTGGTTGCGCATGTGGCGTGGCTCTGGTGCGGGCGCCCGGCGCGAGACGCGGGGCTCGGGGAGGGGTTCAGGCGGAGGACGGCGTCGCGGCGGCTCGGGCATGGGTTCGGGCTCGCGCCCGACGGTGCCGTCGTCCATGACGACATTGGTGAGCTCGAGCACTTCCGGCTCGCGCTCCACCGGCGCCGCCACGGGCGCGGGCGCAGGCGTCGGAATGGGTGCAGGCGCGGCAACGGGCGCAGGAGCGGCCGCGGCGGAAACGCCGGGCTTCACAGCCTCTGCATCCTCCGAAATGATCCGCCGGATGGAAGCAAGGATTTCTTCCATCGTTGGTTCTTGCTGCGCCGAGGGCGTCGCCATCGCTCTTGAGACCTCTAACCGTGCACGCTTGTGACCCCGCGGGCAAAATTATGCCAAGCCGCGGCCAAATGAAAGCGCCGAGCGAAATCCACAGGCAGTCTACCCGTTTAGGGTGAACAGACCTGAAATGCGGGGATTTGGCGAAAGCCTAGTAGGTCGCAGCGCCCAGGGGCCGCCACGTCTGCATCTCGTAGTTGGCCTTGGGGTCATAGACCTCGACCGGCAACTCCAGATCCGTAGCGGTCAGCTTGCCGACGGTCGACAGCAGCGTGAAGCCCGCCACCACCTCGTCGCGCTCGCTGCGCACCAGCGCCACGCGGGCATTCAGCAGTTCCTGCTGCTGGTTCAGCACGTCAAGCGTCGTGCGCGAACCAACCTCAAGCTCCTGCTGCACGCCCTCGAAGGCGATCTCGGAGGCCTTGACCTGCTGGCGATTGGCCTCGGACGAGGCCCTCGAGGCGCGATAGGCCTCCCAGGCATTCGAAACGCGCTCGTCCGTCGAGCGGCGGGCGAATTCCGTGTCCATGCGGGCCTTGTTGAAGAATTCCTTCGCCTGGCGGATCTCCGACCATTCGGCGCCGCCCTGGTAGAGCGGCCACGAGGCCGACGCCGTCACGCGCGTTTCATCGCCGATCGTCTCGCGGCCGAACTCCTGGCCGCTCCGGCCATAGCTGGCCGACACGCGGACCGTCGGCAGCAGCCGGCCGACCGCAAAGTCGATCGCATAGTCCGCCGCCTCTTCGGCCTCGCGCGCCGCAACAAGCTGGGGATTGCCCTTGCCTGCCGTCTCGCGGGCCAGGGTCTCGCTTTCGGGCAGGGCCGGCAACTCGGGCTTCGCCTCGAGCGTGCCCGGCGCCTCGCCGACCGTGCGTTCATAGAAGGTCCGGCTCGCGATCAGGTTGGCTTCCGCAGCCGTCAGCTGGAACTGCCCGGCCGCCAGACGCGCCTCGGCCTGCGATACATCCGTGCGCGTGATCTCGCCCACGTCGAATCGCGCCCGCGCCGCCTCGAGCTGCTTCTGCAGAAGCTCGATGTTGGTCTTGTTGAGCTTCACCACCGCCTCGTCGCGCACGACATTCATGTAGGCCGTGACCGTATCGAGGAAGATGCTCTGCTCGGTCGCATGCAGCCGCGCGCGGCCCGCACGGACCTGCGCATCGGCCTGCCGGCGCTGCGCGAGGATCGTGCCGCCGGCAAACACCGTCTGCGACGCCGTCACCGAGGCGCTCCACGGATCGCGACGCTCCTCGACGGTGTTGTTCAGTGTCAGCGGCCCCTTGGTCTCGGTCTCGACGCGTGAATAGTCGCCGTTCAGCGTGATCGTCGGACGCCAGCGCGCAATCGCCTGCGAGACTTCTTCATCCGTCGCCCGCAGGTTCGCCCGCTCGGCCATCAGCTGCGGGTTGCTCTGGTAAGCCTTGACGAGCGCGTCAGTCAGCGTGTCCGCCGCCAGCGCCGAGGGCGCTGCGAAGACGCTGACAAGCAGCGCAGTACGGAAACGGGACGCGAAGATTCCAAATGTGTTGTTTGTCATGACCACAGCCACCAGCCCCTGCCACTTCTCTTATCGATAAGCAGCTTATAAGAAAAACCGTAAATACCGGCTTAACTCATAGGAACAAGTTACTGATTTGACAACACAATCAGAAGTTAAAACGCGAAAGCCTTCGCACGGGTGAAGCCCGGTATCACAGGAACCGTTGCGTCAAACACAACTCTCTTTCCCAGGACACCCGCCCGCCGCACGCACAGATTGGCCTTTCCGACCGGTCCGGCGTTGAGGATGACGGCAAGCCGCCCACCCTCCTTCAGCTGGTCTGTCCACGCCTGCGGAATCTCCTCCACAGCGCCGTTGACCAGGATCGCATCATAGGGCGCGTGCTGCGCACAGCCCTGCTTCAGCGGCCCTGCAACCGCCACAAGCCGGCCCAACCGCTCGGCGTGGCGCAGGTTCGCAGACGCCAGCCGCGCCAGCTCCTCATCTTCCTCGAGCGCCGTCACGTCAGCCGACAGCCCGGCGAGCAGCGCGCTGGAATAGCCCGTCGCGCACGCCACATCGAGCACCCGGTCACCCGGCTGGATCTCGAGCGCCTGCACGAGCTTGGCGAGGCTGCGCGGATCGGGCAGGAAGCGCCCGGCCTTCACCTCGACCGAGACATCCGAATAGGCCACCGCCTGCCCACTGTCGGGCACGAAGCGCTCGCGCGCGATGCGCCCCATCAGCTCGATGATGCGCAAATCGGTGACATCATTGGTGCGGACCTGGCCCTCGACCATGAAGTGGCGGGCTTTCGACATGTCTTGCATCGCGGAAATCCGGGGAAATCGTGACAGGAACAGCGCCGCTTATAGCTACAGCCAACCACGCTGACAATCAGGCCTTTCCCGCGCACCGCGATGGCCCGCCGCACGCATTCTGCTTTGAGGCGGCGCAATCTGTCTGCTATAGGAACGGCCCACTTCAGATGGCGACGTGGCGGAGTGGTTACGCAGAGGTCTGCAAAACCTTGTACCCCGGTTCAATTCCGGGCGTCGCCTCCATCCCCCCTCATTCACAGCATCAAAGGCCCCAGACAGGGTGCGCGCCTGCGCGCGTGCCTCACGTGAGTCGCGCCCGCCGATTCCCGGCTGAACCAGCCCGGCGGGATCAAAACGACGCCGCATCCCGACAGGAGCCGCTTGAAAACTGTGTCTCTGCGAACACAACTTCGCAGTTCTCTGGAGGGCCTCGACACAAGCCCGCCGCAACTGCCGGC
>JAGWXR010000149.1 GCA_018969785.1 Alphaproteobacteria bacterium | reverse complement strand
CTCGAAGTTTGGCCTCGAGGGTCTTTCCGAGGCCCTGCGTCAGGAAATGACGGTCTTCGGCATCGACGTCGTCGTCGTGGCACCCGGCATGGTGGCGACCCCCATCTGGGACAAGGCCGAGGCGCTTGATGTCGAGCCCTATGCCACCACCGCCTTCGCCGCGCCGATCGAGAATGTCCGCTTCATGGCTGTCAAACAGGGCAAGGCCGGCATGCCCGCCGACAAGATCGCTGAGGTGGTCCGCCGCGCCGTGACAGCCCGCTATCCCAAGCCGCGCTACGAAGTCAGCAGGGGAGGCATGGGAAAGCTGGTTCTCTCGTGGCTGCCACGACGCACGGTCGAGCGCCTGACCGCGAACGCCATCGGCCTGAAGCGCATCCGGAACTGACTTGCCGGCGCAGTCGAGCGCATGCATGCGGCCCCGCCGCGAAAAACCGCTTCATAAGCGAGCACGCCTGAACTAGTTTCGCCCCTGCGGTGTTCGCAAGGGAGGTGCGCTGTGCCAGCGTTTGTGTTTCGTGTGTGTGCGTTGGCGGCCGCGCTCATGCTGCCGGCCCTCGCGTTTGCAAGTGACACACCCGCGGAAACCGCACGCCCCATCCCGCTACCCCGCGCAAAGCCCTCTGCCGAGGCCGCACCCTCCGTTCCGTCGCCGCCCCCGGTCCCGCCGCAGCCGCGCATGAAGCCGGCCCCCGTGCCCACACCCGTCCCCCGTCCGGAACCGGCAAGCCCCTTGCCGCCGCCGTCGGTTGAACCCCAGCCGATCGCGCTGCCCACCGAGGCTGAAATCAAGGCTGGCATCCCGCCCTGCGGCGAGGCCTGCGGTGACATCCTCTTCAAGGCCGTCGATGAATGCCTCTGGGTGCAGAACCAGAACCCGAAGCCCATCACCTTCCAGGCCCGGGTTGACGGCCGCCTGATCGAACTGAAGCTTGAAGGGGCAAGTTACGAGAAATCGGCCTCCGGCCCGGTCAAGCCTGCCGCCGGCATCAACACCTATCACACGCGCCAGAAGGATCCCTTCCAGTCCTCCTCCGCCGGCATCCCGGTCTACCGCGCACGCCTCGCCGACAAGGCCGGCTGCGCAACGGCCCGAGGCCAGATCACGCAGTTCGTGGCGGTGTTCAGCAAATAGCGACATCGGTACCCTTCGCGTCGCGCTAGAAACCGGGAAGCCGACCTTCCCGCAGCCGGCGAAAATCCGTTTGTCTTCCGCCGGGTAGCCCCCGAAAACAACAACATGACGCCACGCCAAGCTTGACCTCGACCCGCCACGCCCTGATCGTCAGCAACTCGACACGACAAACACGCAACCAGCAGGGCTCCCCCGAAATGATCATGCCGGACACTGATGCCCTGATGTTGCTGGCGGCGGGGGCCGCTGCCGGTTGCGCCCTGTGCGCGGCGATCAGCGCACTTCTGCCCGCACGTTCATCGAACACGCCGCTCGCCCGCAGGGTCGAGAAACTCGAGATGCGCCTCGCCGCGACCCGCAACATGGCCGCCATCACGACGGCGCTCACGGGCCTGTCGGCTTGCGCACCACGCCTCGTCGACGCAGGCAGCCGCGTCGTTCTTGCCGACGCGCGCCTCGAAACAAGGAGCGACGCAAGCCCCGAAGATGTCGCGCGCGCCTTTGGTGAAGCCATGCGCGACAACACGGTGGCCGCCGTCGGCATCGCCCGCGCCATCATCGACGAGAGCATGAACCTGAACGACGCGAAGGACCGCCGCCGCGTGGCCGACAAGACCCGCGACGAAGCCGGCAAGCTTACCACGTCATTCTGGGACCGCCACGGCGAGTTGCTGCTCTCATCAGGCATCCCGGCCAACCTGAAGGACCTGCTGCGCGTCTTCTTCGCCCAGGTCAGGCGCCTCAAGACCGCCGTCGCGGAACTGGTCAGGGATCCGACCTTTGCCGACCTCGACGCCGTCCTCGACCACGCGATCGCCCTCATCGACACCGCCCGCGCGATCATCGACGAACTCGAGAAGATCAGCGAGGAATAGGCACCGCAGCGGCTATCAGGGCATCCGGGTCTAGATGCCCATCAGCTCGCGCAGGCTCAGCACTTTGTGGATGGCCTTCACGCGCGTGCGGGCGATCGTGAAGTCACGCTCGGGATTGTATTGCCTCAGCCTGTACTGTGTCGGGGTCTGCCCGGCCAGCAGCTTGACCATGGCCGTGCCGGCGTCATGTGCGTGCGCACCGGCAAGCTCGATGACCACATGGTCGCCGGGAACGGGCGGGCGCGTGGGCGTCACATAGATCAGGTCGCCGCGACGGTTCCACGGCGCCATGGAATCGCCCGTCACCCACAATGCATAGATGTTGCGCATCTGCGCGACACCCTGCGGGCGGCGGACATAGTCGACCACCATTCCGTTGAAGCTGAAGTCGCCGCTGTCGCCGCCCACAGCGGTCCCGAGCACCGGCACGTCGGCCGGCAGTTGCAGTGGCGAGAGTGTTGCAGCCGACGACTGCGACCCTGCGGGAAGCGCCAGTGCCTCAGCCGTCACGCCCAGCGCACCGGCCAGGCGCTGCAGCGTTTCCCGCCCGGGCCGCTCGCGCCCGCTTTCCCACTGCGAGATCGCCGGTTGCGTCACGCCGATCTTCTCGGCCAGCGCAGCCATGGTCATCCCGCGCGAGAGCCGAAGCTCGCGCAGGCGCAGGCCGAGGGCAGGGTCACCCCTCTCGGGGCGTTGGGGCGGCATGTCGTGGTCCCTTGCAATGCGTTCCCGATTTGTATCAAGATTATAAGCGAATATAAGTGATGTCAATGCCGCCCGGTCAGAGCCGGCGCCCGCATCCGAACAGGGAGGAAATCAAGGCCATGGAGCGAAAAGTGGACACAGGCGCAGTCCTTGACAGGAAAGAGGTTGCCGCGCGGCTGCACGAGGCCTGCGACACGCTCCGCCGCCTGCCGGCCGGGCAGCTGCGCGGATACCGCTCGGCCTGGCCCGAATTGGTGGCCGAGTGCCTCGAGATGGCCGGAGGCGAGGTCATCATCCGACTGGCAGCGCCTTCGCCGCGCGCCATCGACCGGATGCACGAGGTCTTCGGATGGTTCATTCACCTGAAGGACCAGCGCCACCTCGCCGTTGCACTGTGGCTCACCTGCGGCCGCGGCATGGGCCCCTCCCGCGCCGGTAGCCTCCTCGGCATCCATCGCGACACGGTTCGCAATCGCCGGGACGACGCGCTCGACCGCATCGTCGAGGGTGAAAGGAAGCGACGCATGGCCGCCTGAGAGCGGACACGGTTAACAGGCTGTTAGTACTCTCACGGCACTTTGCCGCTTTGCGACAGACGAAATGCCAAGAGGGGGCATCCCATGCGCCGGTTCACGACGGCATCGATCCTTGGCTGCACGGCGTTGATGGGCTTCGCCGTTGCAGCGCCTGCGATGTCGGACGAACCGGCGCAGGCCGCCGCCCAAGCGCCACCCGCAGCCAGCGTCTCGCTGACATTCATCGGCGAGGCATGGAACATCGCCGCCGGCGGCGTCGACGGGGGTACGGTCCTCCTCGACAATGTCGACCTCCAGGCCTCGTTCGATCTCGAGCGCCTCGTCGGATGGAACAACGCAAACGCCTTCGCCTACGCCCTCTATTCCAGCGGCAACGCGGTCGCCGGGCGGGTAGGGGACCTCAACGGCATATCCAACAACGAGACGGGCGAAGGCCTTCGCCTCGTGGAAGCCTGGATCGACCAGGGCTTCGCTGCCGGGAGGGGATCGCTCCGCGTCGGCCTCTACGATGTGTCGAGCGAATTCGATGCGGGCGAAGTCCGCGCACTGTTCGTCAACCCGGCACACGGGATCGGCACCGACTATTCGCAGTCCGGCGTCAACGGCCCTTCGATCTGGCCGGTCACCAGCCTTGCGCTGCGGGTCAACTACAGCCTCGAGGGCGATATCTACCTGCGCGGCGTGGTCGCCGACGGCGTGCCGGGCAATCCGGATTTCCCCAGGCGCACCACGATCGACTTCGAGGATGGTGACGGCCTGTTCCTCGCGGCGGAAACCGGCATTGCGCGCGACGGTCGCCTCTGGTCGCTGGGTGCGTGGACATACTCCGAGGATGTGCCCGATCTCGTCACCGGCGAAAGCAGGCGCAACGCCGGAGCCTACGTGGCCCTTGAGGAAACCTTGCTCTCAACGGCTTCAGGCAGCGGTTTCGACCTCGCCGGATCGTTGCGCATCGGCGTGGCGAACGGCGACGTGAATGCGGTCGAGAGCTTCATCGGAGCCACCCTCGTCGCCACCGGGCTCCTGCCGGCACGCCCCGCAGACCAGTTGGGCCTTGGCGTGATCCTGCTCGATGGCAGCACGGGTTATCTCTCGGGCCTCGCCAATCCCGCCGAGCGCGAGATCAACGTCGAGCTGACCTATTATGCGCAGCTGACGGAAGAGATCACGCTGCAGCCCGATATCCAGTGGGTCATCGATCCGGGCATCGACGACGACATCGATGACGCCCTCGTGTTCGGGCTCCGGCTGTCGGTGGGAAGAACCTGGGAAACCGACTAGCCTGCGGGTTTCAGCGCGAGGCGCTGGCCGCGCGGCACGCAACCTTCTGTCGCGCCACATGGGCCGTGT
>JAGWXR010000148.1 GCA_018969785.1 Alphaproteobacteria bacterium | reverse complement strand
AACGCGTCGACGTCGACTGTCCGCCTTGCGGGCTCTTCGGGCGCCAATCCGTTTGCCTGCATCGCGGCCGGCATTGCCTGTCTGTGGGGACCTGCGCATGGCGGCGCCAATGAGGCAGCCCTGCGGATGCTCGAGGAAATCGGCGATGTGAAGCGTATCCCGGAATATGTCGCGCGCGCCAAGGACAAGAATTCGGGCTTCCGCCTGATGGGCTTCGGCCACCGCGTCTACAAGAACTATGATCCGCGCGCGAAGGTCATGCAGAAGACCTGCCACGAGGTGCTCGACGAGCTTGGCATCCGCAACGATCCGCTGCTGCAGGTGGCCATGGAGCTCGAGAGGATCGCGCTGAACGACCCGTACTTCGTCGAGAAGAAGCTCTACCCGAACATCGACTTCTATTCGGGCATCACGCTGCGGGCGCTGGGCTTCCCGACGTCCATGTTCACCGCGCTCTTCGCGCTGGCGCGCACGGTCGGCTGGATCGCGCAGTGGGCCGAGATGATCGAGGATCCGAGCCAGAAGATCGGCCGCCCGCGTCAGCTTTATGTCGGCGCCGGCCGTCGCGACTATGTGCCCGTCAACAAGCGCACGGCCTGACGGCTAGCCTTCGACTTCCGGGGCCGCGTCGGGTTTCCGGCGCGGCTCTTTCATTATGCGCAGGATTTCGCGCGCCGCGCGCATGCTCGGAGGCTCGTCGCCGAGGCCCATCTGCTTGAGTGCCGCGGTGCTTGCCGTCACCTGGCTTACCCGTGCAGCATGGTTCGTCAGCAGGCGCACGAGCTCGCGCGACAGGTTCTGGGCCGTGCAGTTCTCCTGGATGAATTCCGGCACCACCTCGCGGTCGAGAATGAGGTTTACCAGCGTGACATACCGCACGCGGACCATGCGACGGGCGATGGCTGCCGTGAGCGCGCCGACGCGGTAACCGATCACCATCGGCGTGGCGCTGAGCGCGAGTTCCGTGGCGACGGTTCCCGAGGCGGCCAAGGCGACATCGGCCGCGTCGAAGGCGCCAAGCTTCTCGTTGGGGTCCTCGACGACGATCACATCGCGGCCCCATTGGCGGACAAGATCATGAACCTTGCGACTGACGGTCTGCACGGTGGGCAGCACGATGCGGAAGCTTCCGGCCTCGCGCTCGGTCATTTCAATGGCTTCGCGGAAAACCGGCCAGAGAAAGCGCAGTTCACTCGAGCGGCTGCCGGGCAGCAGCATGAGGATGCGCTGATCCGGCGGGATGGCGTATCGTGCACGGAACGCCTCGCCCTGGCCTGGCTTAGGGGCGCGCTCGACGGCGGGGTGCCCGACGAAGGATGCGCCCATGCCCGCGCCCTGGAAGAACGGCACCTCGAACGGCAAGAGGCAGAGGACGTGATCGAAGTACTGCGCCATCTTCCTTGCGCGCCCGGGGCGCGAGGCCCAGACTTGCGGCGCGACATAGTCGACGATCCTGATGTCAGGGGCGATCTTGCGGATGCGCCTTGCGACCTTGTGCGTGAAGTCCGGGCTGTCGATCATGACGGCGATATCGGGTTGCGTCTCGCGGGCAAAGGCAGCCACCTGGCGAATGCGCCTGAGGATCACGGGGACCTTTGGCACGACTTCCCGCAACCCCATGACCGACGTGTCGGTGATCGAATAGAGGCTTTGCATGCCGGCGGCACGCATGCGCTCGCCGCCGACACCGATGATGTCTGCCCTGCCCCCGGTCAGGGCGCGCAGGGCGAGAATGACCTGCTGGCCAAGGGCATCGCCGGAGGGCTCGCCGACGACGAGCATGATCCGGGGCGGGCGGTCGATGTCGTTGGGCGTCATGGCTCGCTCATTCCATACACGAACAGTCCTGCGGCATCGGCCGCAGCCTTCACGGCCTGTGGCTGGACGATCACGCTGCGCCCGGCTTCGACGAGAATGCCTGCAAGCCCAATGGCCGCCGCCAGCTCGACGGTATGGCGCCCGATGGCTGGTGGATCCATGGACACAAGCTGGCCCGGGGCCATGCTCTTGACGAGGACGCCGCCCCTTGCTGCCGCGGGGTCGACTGCCTGCAGCATCGCATCGGTGCCCGCCTTTGTCTCGGCTGCGACGGTCCTGCCACTGGCATGGATGATTGCCTGGCCCTGTCCGGAGGCTCCGTGCTGTCGGGCTGCCTCCAGTGCGTGGCGGAAATCACCTTCGAGCGCGGGTGCCGCCCGCGTCACGGTGAGGTATCCCGGCGATGCGGCAAGGCTCGGTGCTGCCTGAAGGGGCGAGAGGACCCTGAAGCCCGCCTGCTCGAAGGTCGAGGCAATGGCGCGATGGATGCCGTCATTGTGGCGCCTCAGGACGCCGAAGTTCGACACAAGGAACCAGATCCCACCGAGGTCCGGACGCATGCGAATGTTGCCGTCCCGGGGGCGCTTGAAGTGTCCTGCAAAGACGACCTCGGCGCACTGGCGCTCGCGCAGCCGCCGGATGCACCAGCCGAGCTTGCCGATGCTCTTGCGCTCGCTGTCGACCCCTGGCGGCGCGGGGTCTGCAAACTCGTCAACGGCGAGGAGAAAGACATCGCGGCCGGCGGCCATCGCCGCCCGCGCGATCTCCATCGGCAGTTCCCCGCCGCCGGCAATGATTGCAAGCCTGGGCGATGGGGAGCTCACGCCGTCTCGTTGCGCGTCTCGCGGTTCGGCATGCAGAGCGGACGGTTGGTGTTGTTGCGGACGAAGTTCACGATTTCCATGACTTCGGCGTTGCTGGCGAAGAGCTCTGCGACGTCTGACAGGCGCTCCTGGAAGGTGCCTTCCTGGGCGAACAGCAGGCGGTAGGCATTCCGCAGTTCATGGATCTGGTCGCGCGAGAAGCCCCGACGCTTAAGCCCGACGAGGTTGAGCCCGGCGAGGTAGGCGCGGTTGCCCATGACCGAGCCATAAGGGATCAGGTCACCCTCGAGGCCTGCCATGCCGCCGACGAAGGCATGCCTGCCGATGCGGCTGAACTGGTGGACGGCAGCACCGCCCCCAAGCCAGACGAAGTCCTCGACGATGACATGTCCGCCGACCATCGCGTTGTTGGCGAAGACGCAGTTGCTGCCGACGATGCAGTCATGCGCCACATGGCTATCAGCCATGAACATGCAGTTGTCACCGACGCGGGTCACGGCGCCTCCCTTGGCCGTGCCCGGGTTCATCGTCACGTGCTCTCGGATCAGGTTGTTGCGCCCGATGATCAGCTCGACCGGTTCGCCCTTGTAGGCCAGGCTCTGGGGTGGCTGGCCGAGCGAGGCAAAGGGAAACACGGTCGTGCCCTCGCCGATCGTGGTCGCGCCATCGACGCAGACATGATTGACCAGCCGGACATTCGCGTCGAGCCTGACCTGGGGTCCGACGACGCAGAACGGTCCGATCTGGACGCTTTCGTGGATCTGTGCCTTCGGGTCGACGACGGCGCTGGGGTGTATCTTGGTCATGTCAGTTGTCCGTCTTGTCCCTTGGTTCGGCGATCATGGCCGTGAACTCGGCCTCGGCGCACAGCTTGCCGTTGACATAGGCTTCGCCCGCGAAGCGCCATACGGGCATGCGCGCCTTCTGCATCTTGACCTGCAACAGCAGCAAGTCACCGGGCATGACGGGGTGGCGGAAGCGCGCCTTGTCGATCCCCATGAAGTAGACGATCTTGTCGCCGGCCTTTGCGTCGATGGAGTGCATGACGAGGGCGCCCGCGGTCTGTGCCATGGCCTCGATGATGAGGACGCCCGGGAAGATGGGATAGCCCGGGAAGTGGCCGACGAAGCATGGTTCGTTCATCGATATCGCCTTCACGCCCGTCGCGCTGACGTTCGGGACGATGTCGGTCATGCGGTCGATAAGCAGCATCGGCGGACGATGCGGCAGGAGTTCCATCAGGCGCCGGATGTCGGCGGTCTCGAGCGGCTTTTCAGTCATTTCCTGTCTCGGTCTTTGTCTTGCTTGCCTTTCCCAGACGCGACAGCGCACCGACTTCGCGTCTCCACTGGTCGACGGGCTTCGCCGGGAAGCCGCCATATACCTTGCCGCCTTCAAGCGAGCGAGTCACGCCTCCGCGTGCGGCAACAAAGGCGCGTGCGCCGATCCTGACGTGGTCGGCCACGCCGACCTGGCCGCCGAGGACGGCGAAATCCTCGATGTCGCAACTTCCCGAGATGCCGACCTGGGAAACCACGATGCAGTTGCGGCCGAGATGATTGTTGTGGCCGATCTGGACGAGATTGTCGATTTTCGTGCCTTCGCCGATGACCGTGTCGGCGAGGGCGCCGCGGTCGATCGTGACATTGGCACCGATCTCGACATTGTCCTGGATGATGACGCGTCCGAGCTGGGGGATCTTGAAATGACCCTGCGGGCCGTTGACGAAGCCGAACCCGTCCTGGCCGATGCGCGTGCCGGGATGGATCAGGCAGTTGTCACCGATCAGCGCATGGCTGATCGAAACATGGGGGCCGATCCTGGTGCCGCGTCCGACCTGCACGCCGCGACCGATGACGGCACCCGGACCAAGAACGGCTCCGTCGCCGATCTCGACGCCTTCACCGATGAAGACACCCGGTGCGATGACTGCGCCCTCGCCGATGCGAACGGTTGATGCGACGGCAAGGACAGGCGGCTGCGAAACCGGCCAGAGGCTGCCGGCGTTCGGATAGAGGTGCGTTGCGAG
>JAGWXR010000147.1 GCA_018969785.1 Alphaproteobacteria bacterium | reverse complement strand
ACCGGCAGGCCGCTGGCCATGGCCTCGAGCACGACGAGGCCGAACGTGTCGGTGCGCGAGGGGAAGACGAAGACGTCGCCGGCGGCGTAGTAGCGGGCCAGTTCCTCGCCGAATTTAGGGCCTACGAAGGTGACGTCGGGATAGAGGATTTTCAGGTCCTCGAGCAGCGGGCCGTCGCCCACGACCAGCTTCGAGCCGGGCAGGTCGAGGCTCAGGAAGTCGCCGATGCTCTTTTCCACCGCGACGCGGCCCACATAGAGGAAGACGGGGCGGGGCAGGCCCAGCCATGACTTGTCCTGCGGGTGGAAGCGGGTCGTGTCGACGCCGCGCGACCAGAGGCGCAGGTTGCGGAAGCCGCGGCCCTCGAGTTCCTGCCTGAGCGACTGGGTTGCGACCATCACGGCGCTTGCGGGGCCGTGGAACCAGCGCAGGCCCATGTAGGGGAGGGCTGCCGGGATGCCGAAGCGGGCGCGGATGTATTCGGGGAAGCGCGTGTGGAAGGACGTCGTGAAGGGCATGCGGCGCAACTGGCAGTTCCGGCGCACCGAGAGGCCGAGCGTGCCTTCGGTCGAGATGTGGATGCGGTCCGGGCGGAACTCGTCGATGATCTCGCCGACCTTCGGGCGCGTGAACAGGGCGAGCCTGATCTCGGGGTAGGTCGGCATGGGGACGGTGAAGAAGCCCTCGGGCGTGAGGAAGCGGACCTCGTGGCCCATGCGGATGAGTTCCTCGCCCGTCTTCTCGAGCGTGCGCACGACCCCGTTGACCTGGGGGGCCCATGCGTCGGTCGAGATCAGGATCCGCATCGAACCTCCTCTCACGGCCCCGCCGGGCCGTCGGAATCGGCGTTGGCTCCTTGTAGCGGCGCGGGGCGCGGGGCGCATCACCTGCGTTGGGTGCCTGCGATGCCGGCATGGGGACGGCCGGGGTTTGGTGGCCGGTGTTGCTGCGCCGCAGCAAGCTTGACGTAAACGGAATGTGATCGAGGTTCAGGGCGGTGCGGCTTGGTAAAATCAAGTAATTTCAATGTTCTACATGGAATTGCGGGTTAGAGACTGAACATTTAACACTTGATTTATCGCTTTGAATGGCCATTATTGTGCAACGCAGTAAGGCCAGTCCTTGCTTCGTAGCCCTTCTCGGGCGTTTCCTCCCTTAACTTGGGCCGCCAGGCGAAAGCCTCGCGGCCTCTTTCTTTTTGGGGGATTTGGCGTGCAACGCCTGTTGGGTCGGCGGCGCTATTGAGCGGCTTCGCCTGAGGGGATGGCCGGGTTCAGGAAGCGCCAGTCGATCTCGGCCAACGCGCGTATGAGCGTCGTGAAGGCGGCGGAGACCTGGCGCAGGCCGGCGGTGCGCTCCATGCGGTCCTCGTCCATGTAGAGGGCGCGGTTGATCTCGATCTGCAGTGCGTGGACGCCGGTCATCGGGCGGCCGTAATGCTCGGTGGTGTAGCCACCGGCGTAAGGGTTGTTGCGCACGACCGCGAAGCCCTGCATGGCGAGCACGCGCTCGACCGTGTCGGTCAGGCGGCGGGCGCAGGCGGTGCCGAAGCGGTCGCCGAGGATGATGTCGGGGCGGGCCGAGCCGATATCCTGGTCCAGCGGGCCGCCGACCGACGGCATCGAGTGGCAGTCGATCAGGACGGCGTGGCCGAAGCGGGCGCGCGTCGTGTCGATGAGGCCCTTCAGCGTCGCATGGTAGGGCTTGTAGTAGGTGTCGATGCGGGCCATCGCCTCCTGCAGGCTGAGGCGGTGGCGATAGATCTCGGCGCCGTCACGAACGACGCGGGCGATGGTGCCGAGCCCCGCGAGCACGCGGGGGCTGCGCGTGTTCATGTGGGGGGGCAAGGGCTGGTCGAACATGGCCGGGTCCAGCTCATAGGCCTCGCGGTTCGGGTCGACGAAGGCGCGCGGGAAATGGGCTTTGAGCAGGGGCGCGCCGTGGCCCGGGGCGGCGGCGAAGATCTCGTCGACGAAGCTGTCCTCGGAGCGGCGGATGGCGGTGCCGTCGAGCCGTGTCGCCTGCAGGAAGGCCTTGGGGTAGACGCGGCCGGAATGGGGCGAGGCGAATACGAACGGCATCGTCTGCCCGGCGGGTGCGAGCACCTCGAAGGGCGGGTCGATGGCGGGCGTCCGGCGGTCGCTTCCGATTCTCAACGCGATTTAACCTTGGTTACGGGGACCGAGTGGACCATTGACTCTGCGCGGTTTCAAGCCCTTCGCTGCAGGTGCGTCCCCTGAAAAACGAGGGAAAACCGTCGGGCTGCTTTGCGAAAACGGGGTTTCGGCCTTAGACTGTGGCGTCTTTCCGGGATTCAGGGTTCGCGCGGGGGCGGCCCAAAGGGAGACAGGGTCCTGCGGCACGGATGTTGCGACCCGGACGGCAGGCTGACTGCAGGGTAACTGGTTAACGGGGGCAAGGATCACGATGGCGAAAATCCTACTGGCTGAAGATGACGAGTCGATGCGCCGCTTCCTGTCCTCCGCGCTTGAGAAGGCGGGCCATGAGGTCCAGTCCTTTTCACAGGGCGACGAGGCCTTCGACTGCCTGACCACGGGCAACAATTTCGACCTTCTGCTGACCGACATCGTGATGCCGGTCATGGACGGGATCGAGCTGGCCCGGAAGGCGGCAGAAGTGGCTCCCGGCATGAAGATCATGTTCATCACGGGCTTTGCGGCGGTGGCGCTGAACCCCAAGTCGAACGCGCCCAAGGAGGCCAAGGTCCTCTCCAAGCCGTTCCACCTGCGCGACCTTGTCAGCGAGGTCGAGCGGTTCATGACAGCGGCCTGAAGGCGCTTGTAATCGCGGGCGGGCGCCGCTATACGGATCGCCTTCTCGGCAGGGGGGCGTCTCACGGTCCCCTGGCATGGATTAGGGCGCGTAGCTCAGCGGGAGAGCACTACGTTGACATCGTAGGGGTCACAAGTTCGATCCTTGTCGCGCCCACCATCCCTTTTTCACCTGACGACTTGTTACTGGCGCCTCGGCAGGAAGATCACGTTGCGGTTGGCGACCTGGCGGACCGTGTCGACGACCTCGATGGTCTTGTTCGAGAAGTCGACGATCGCATAGCCGTGGGCCTTCATGAGGCTTTCGATGGCGGTGGCCTCGGGGGTGTTCTTGTCGTTGATCTCGACCATGAGGACCGGGCGGTCGCGCGTGATGATGCTGCGCGCGCCTTCGAGCACGTCGAGCTCGGTGCCCTCGACGTCGACCTTGATGAAGCCCACGCCGGCGAGGTTCTCGTCATCGAGGCGCACGGCCTCGACCTTGTACTCGCGCGTGGCATAGGCCTCGTTGGCCTTGAGCGAGCCGATATTGGGCTGCTCCTCGCCGCCGGCCGTGGGCACGAAGAAGGTGAGGGTGCCGTTGCGGTTGCTCACCGCCTTGTGGCGCAGGTCCACGGTGGGGCCGCAGGCCTGGGCGAGGCGCGCGGCGAGGTTCGGGTTGGCCTCGTAGGCGACGACACGTTCCGACAGCTCGGCCAGGATATAGGTCAGCGCGCCCTTGTTGGCGCCCACGTCGACCGAGAGCCGGCGCGGCACGATGAAGGGCAGGAGCGGGATCTCGATCTCGCCCCGGTCGAGCGAGGCCGCACGCCGCTTGACGCGCCGGGCGCGCCACCAGAGGCGGAATCTCTCGTACAGCGAACGAACCATGCGGATGACGTGCCCCGTTTCCCTGGGACCCGTGCCTTTGTCGAAGAGCCTGCCCCGCGTGCGGGCCTTCTTGCCCCGTCCTGCGCGGTTCTGCAACTGGTCCGACCGGGCCCCGCCCTGTAACACGTGCAACTTTGTTTCATGTGTTACTGGCGGATTTCAGCCGAAAATCAGGCCTTCGAGATACACTTTCGTCGGCTGTTTTGCGAAAGCGGCCTGTGGGTGAGTGGTTTTCCTCCTGCGCGGCGCGATTGTGGGGGCGGCGGATTGCCGGCCATTGCGAACAAATAGCGAACATCGGTGCGCCCGGCAAGGGGCGGGATGTCGCGGGGCGCCTGTCTTCAGTCCGTGATGTTCCAGGTCAGGGTGCCGGGCTCGCGGCTGGACCCCAGCTTCGTGAAGTCGCGCAGTTCCTCATCCTCATCGCATTCCGAGCCGTCGTTCTTGACCGTCAGGGAATAGGGCCCCGGCACAATCACGCAGATGCCCGTGCCGGAACCCCACGTGTCGCCGCTTCCGTCGTCGGCCTCGGCATGGAAATAGCTGAACGCATTTTTCGTGTTGGCTACGGTCTCGCAGGTGTCACTGGCCACGGGGACCCAGCCCTCGCTGAGAAATATGCTGTTGTCGGTGACGGGCTGGTAGGCCACCGCCACGACGACACCCCGGCTGGAGTTGTTGCAAACGCGCAGCGTGATCGTGCCGTCGCTCTCGTCGGCGCGCGCGGTGCGCACGTCGAGGCTCGCGGCCAGTGCAAGGGTGAGTGCAACTATGCCCGCCGCGACGCAGCGGGTGAGGCGTGACGTGGCCGGGTGATGTGGCATGGCTGTCTCGTGTTTCGACCGCCCGTGATGTTACCTGCCGGTAGGCGTTCGCGGCAAGGCGCCGGTGGTTCCCATGGTGAACGGCGATGGTTCGCCGGTATAGTCACCCGCGCGTTGCCACGGTGGGCGTGGCCAGCGCCGGCAGGGAGAGCCATGCCAGCCATGACAGGGACCTGCCCGTTCTGCGCGCCCG
>JAGWXR010000146.1 GCA_018969785.1 Alphaproteobacteria bacterium | reverse complement strand
GGCCGGGTCGAGGCCGAGGCGCCGGACTTCGTCTTCCACGGGGGCCGAGGAGGACCAGTTCCAGAGCGTGCCTGCGAGGGCGCTGATGGTGTCTTCCGACAGGCCGAAGACCTTGCCCACGTCGCGGATGGCGCTGCGGCCGCGGTAGCAGATGACCGTGGCGGCGAGGCCCGCGCGGTGGCGTCCGTAGCGGGCGTAGATGTACTGGATGACTTCCTCGCGGCGCTCGTGCTCGAAGTCGACGTCGATGTCTGGGGGCTCGCGGCGCTCGGCCGAGACGAAGCGCTCGAACAGGAGATCGATCTGGTTCGGGTCGACTTCCGTGATGTGGAGGCAGTAGCAGACGGCCGAGTTCGCAGCCGAGCCGCGGCCCTGGCAGAGGATCCCCCTGCTGCGTGCAAAGCGCACGATGTCGTGGACGGTCAGGAAATAGGGTGCGTAGTCGAGTTCGGCGATGAGCCTGTATTCGTGTTCGAGGGCCTGGCGAACCCGTGGTGGCACGCCGCCCGGATAGCGTTGTGCCGCGCCCTGCTCGGTGAATGCCACGAGCGCTTCCTGTGGTGAGGCGAAGCCTTCGCAGGTTTCCTCGGGGTATTCGTAGCGCAGGTCGTTGAGCGAGAAGCGGCAGGTTTCGGCAAACCGGATTGTCTCGGCAATGGCCTGGGGGTGGCGGCGGAAGAGGCGGGCCATCTCGGCGGGCGGCTTGAGATGTCGTTCGGCGTTGGCCTCGAGGTGGAAGCCGGCACGGTCGAGGGTCGTGTGCTCGCGGATGCAGGCAAGCACGTCCTGGAGGGGCCTGCGTGCCGGCGTGTGGTAGAGGGCGTCTCCCACGGCGACCATGGGGACGCCGTTCTTCTGCGCGAAGGCCTCGAGACGGCGCAGGTGGCGCTGGTCGTCGCCGCGGTGGTGGATCGTGGCACCGAGCCAGAGCTGGTCGCGCGGCAGGCGGTTGAGGGTTGCTTCGGCCTGCTCCAGCGCGGGGCGTGGCGGCATGAGGATGAGCTGCAGGCCTTCGACGTGTTCGACGAGGTCGTCGAGGCGGAGGATGCAGTCGCCCTTTTCAGCGCGGCGGTTGCCGAGCGTCAGGAGGCGGCAGAGGCGCCCCCACGCGGCCCTGTCACGGGGATAGGCGAGGATGTCCGGCGTGTCGTCGCTGAAGACGAGGCGTGCGCCCACGAGCAGGCGCAGGCCGCATTCGGTGGCCTCGACATGGGCGCGCACGACGCCGGCGACCGAGTTCCTGTCAGCGATGCCGATGGCTGACAGGCCCAGGGCGTGGGCCTCGCGCACCAGTTCGTGGGGATGGGAGGCGCCGTGCAGGAAGCTGTAGTTCGTCGTGACGGCAAGCTCGGCACAAGGGATGGGCGCGGTCACGCAAAAAGTCCGTGTACGTACCATTGCGGGCGGCTTGTCTCGCTGCCGAAGAGGCCTTCGCGGTAGAGCCAGAAGCGGCGTCCTTCGCGGTCCTCGACGCGGAAATAGTCGCGCGTGAGGCTGCGGCCTGTTTCGTCGCGCCACCATTCCATGGCGATGCGTTCGGGGCCTTCGGCGTGTGCCACCTCGTAGGGGACGCGGCGCCAGCGGAAGCGCACCGGCGGGCCATCGGGGACTTCGGCGATCGCGTCGATGGGTTCGGGTCGCTCGAACAGGCGCAGCGGGCGGGTGGGGCCGCATGCGTCCTGCGCGGCTTGCTGCTGCGGATTGCCTGATGGCCTTGCAGCCTCGTGCCATGATCCGGGTGCGCGCTCGGTCACGGCGTATTCCGGGATGTGGCTTTCGGCGAAGGCCAGCTGGCGCACGCGGCGGGGGCCGAAGCGGACGCCGAGGCGGTCGATGAGGTCGGCCAGGTCGTCGCTGCCGTTTGCCCCGTCGACCAGGTTGGACTGCGGGATACCGGCTTTCTCGGCTGCGGTGACCGAGAGGCGGATGACGTCGAACCCGCAGCCAGGGTCGAGTTCCTCGGCAAGCGTGGAAAAGCGCTCGCGGAACAGGCGGTGCAGGGCGGCCGGGTCGCGCTGGGGGCGACTTGTGGCGACCGACAGGCGACGCACGGCGCCGTCGACACGAAAGAGCGTGACCTGGAGAGCGCGTGCGCCTTCGCCCCGTTCTTCCATCCGGCGGGCGAGGTCGCCTGCGAGGTGGCTGATGATCTCGAGGATGAAGGCTTCGTGGGTGGCGGGCTCGCTGAGGTTGCGCTCGGCGATATAGGGCGGTACGGGCAGGCGTGGCGTGATGGGTTCATCCGCCCTGCCAAGCGCGAAGTCGAGGCGCTGCAGCAGGCTTGCGCCGAACCGGGCTGCCAGGGGGGCGCGTGGCTTCTCCAGGATGTCGCCGATCCTTGCCAGGCCGACACGCGCCATCGCATCGACGGTGTCGGGTGACAGCTGGAGGGCGACCAGTGGCAGGGGGCGCAGGGTTTCCTTGAGCTCGTCATCCGGGATGTTGCGCCGTTCGCCATAACGGGCCAGTGCCCAGGCGGCGCCCGGCGTTCCTGCAATCGCCGTGCGTGCGGCCAGGCCCTGGTCGTGCAGGCGCCGCACGGCGTCGCGTCGCATGGCGTCCTCGCCCCCGAAGAGGTGCGCGCAGCCGGTGATATCGAGCATCACGCCGTCGGGAGGTGTCAGGCCAACCAGGGGCGTATAGCGTGACAGCCAGTCGCCAATGGCCTCAAGCAGGCGTGCGTCTGCGATATCGTCCGCGGTCTCGACCGCCAGCGCCGGGTACATGGCGCGCGCATCGGCCAGCGGCATCATGTGGCGCAAGCCCAGGCGTACGGCTTCGGCGTTCATGGCGCAGACGCGCAGGGCGCCGCGGATGTCGCGTACGATGATGCGTGGTTCAGGCGACCGCCGCGCGCGGCTGCGCTCGACCCTGTCGGTGGACAGGTGGCTGAACCAGATTGCCAGATAGCGACGCGGCAGGGGGGAGGGTTTCGAACTTGCGGTCATGGGCATGCCATTCAACGTTCCATTGGCCGGATGAGCCAAAGCGGTTCTTCACGAGGTCCAGGTGCATGTGGGGAGAGCCGATGCCTCCAAGCGGGTTGGTGCGGGAGGGTTTTGATGACACCAGCCAGCGTGTTGTTGCGGCGTTGGGCTCGATTGCGGCTGCATGGCGCAGGATGAGGCCGAAGCCTAGGCCTTCCTGCGCGGCGAGCACGAGGCGTCGCGTGCAGGTGAGGTCGAGGACGCGCGTGTGTGCCGGAAATTCTGCAATGACGGCGGAAAAGCCGCGGCACTTGAGTGCCTCGTTCATGGCCCAGAGCACGTCTTCGGCGCGGGGTACGTGGAGGTAGATGAGTGCCGATGTGTCAAAGCCTGAAAGCTTCAGGCCCGGCAGATAAGGGCGGCCTGTTTCGGCGCTCGTGAAGTCGTGCTGGATGTAGAGGACGTGCGCGTTTTTCTCCTGGGCGCGGGTTGCGAGGCCAAAGGCGAAGCCGGCGGCGGCGCCGAGGTCCTGGACCGTGCGTGGCAGGATTTCATGGACGGTGCCGCGTGAAAGTCCGCCGCCCAGGGCCTCGTCCATTGCGGGGATGCCGGTTTCCACATGGACGCGGGCGCTGCGCGTCTTTCCGGGGAGGCAGGCGGCCTCGATTGCGGCTATGGTCTGCTTGAGGGATGCGGCCTGCTTGAGGGACGGTTGTCCCTCCGCCGCCATGGGTCGTGGCACGGGTCAGTCTCCGTTTTCTGCCGGTTTTCGGCTTCTTCTGGCTGAAGTTCCTATTTTGTTCTTTATTCCATGGCGCCGGTTCGGAGTCAACGGCGATGACCGCGGGAGATGCATTTTTTCGCGCGTCATAGATGGTGGCGATAAATATTGACCGGTTGGTCATTTTTGACTAATTGGTCATTTATGGGAAATGCCCCTGCACCCTCCATGCCCCGTGCCTCGCGCAAGCGTGCGCGCACGCGTGGCGAGCTCGTCGCGGCAGCCGAGCGCCTTGTCGCCCAGCGCGGGCTCGACGCGCTTTCGATCGACGAGATCACGGAGGCTGCAGATGTCGCAAAGGGGACCTTCTACACACACTTCCAGGACAAGGATGACCTGGCCAATGCCATCGCCGGACAGATGCGGATGGAGCTCGAGGCGCGGATCACCTCGCTCAATGCGGGGGTGAGCGATGCCGGACTGCGCATGGTCAATGGCCTGTCGACCGTGCTGTCCTTCGCGATCCACCAGCCCGTGCGTGCGCGCGCTATGATCCGGCTTATCCCTTCGGCGGCCGATCCCGATATGCCGATCAATGCCGGTATCCGCCGGGACATGGCGCGCGGTGTGGACTCCGGCGTGTTCCAGGTGCCGTCCGTCGGCGCAGCCGTCGTCGCCACGATTGGTGCCATCATGTCAGCCCTCATCCGCCTGTCGCAACCGGGACGTCCCATCGATGATCCGCACGGATTTGCGACACAGGTCATCGAGATCGTGCTTGCCGGCCTGGGCGTGGGTCGGCGCGAGGCGCAGCGCCTTGCCAGCATTGCCATGAATTCCAGACGGAAGGAGACCGAGACATGATCAAAGCCGACGACATTGCCTTTGTGCGCTTCAGCGCGCCTGACCTCGACAAGATGGAGGCCTTCCTCTCAGACTTCGGCATGGCCCGTGCGGCGCGTGACGACAATACGCTCTATATGCGCGGCGAGGGCGGGGATCCGTTCCTGCATGTCACGCACAAGGGTGACCCCGGATTTGCCGGCATTGCCTTCAAGGCAGCCTCGGTCGGTGACATTGAGCTGCTCGCGTCGAAGACGGGATC
>JAGWXR010000145.1 GCA_018969785.1 Alphaproteobacteria bacterium | reverse complement strand
GGCGGACGTCCGCGCCGGTGATCGATGCGGCAAGCGAGCAGCCTGCCGCCATGTCCGGGATGAGCACCATCTTGTCCGGCGAAAGGATCTTGGAGGTCTCGGCCATGAAGTGGACGCCGGCCTGGACGATGATGCGGGCATCGGTGCGGGCCGCCTCGCGCGCGAGCTGCAGGGAGTCGCCCACGAAATCGGCGACACAGTGGAAGATCTCGGGCGTCTGGTAGTTGTGGGCGAGGATGACGGCGCCGCGTTCCTTCTTCAGGCGGTTGATTTCGAGGATCAGCGGCGCAAAGGCCGGCCATTCGAGTTCGGGGACAACATTGGCCACCCTGGCGTAGAGGGCCCTGGTCGCCTCGGCGACCTCCGGGGTGTAGGCAAGGTCTGCGGTCCGGGCCTCGGGCATTTCAGCCTCCAAATATGCTCACTATGAGCATATATATGGTATCAAAAAAGGGCGGTGCAATGCCGCCGACCTGAATAATGCTAACTCTGAGCATAATTAATGTCAAGCCGGCCTGCGGCTACCGCGGGATCGGGGCGCGGACTTTCCTGCGACCTAACGGCATGCTTTCCTGCGGCCGCCGCCCGGGAACCCGCCATGCTGAAATTCATCAACTCTGCCGTCAGCTTCGTCCTGCTGGCGGCGCTTGCGCTCTGCGCCGTGCCGCTGGTGGGGTTCTGGGGCCGCTCGCTGCACTGGTCCTTCGACATGGCATCGCATTTCGTGCTGCCGTCAGTCATCGCCGCGTGTGCTTTGTCGGTGCTGGCAGGGTTGCTCCTGCGCGCGTGGACAGGGGCGGGGGCGCTGGCGCTTGCGATCACGGCCTCGCTCAGCGTCTCGCCGTGGACGACGCAGCCGCGTGCAACCGCGGGGACTCCGGTGCCCACATTCAAGGTGCTGCAGTTCAATGTCTGGTATCGCAATGGCGATGTTGCGCGCGTGATCGAGACGGTGCGCCGTTCGGATGCGGACCTTGTGGTGCTGCTTGAGGCTGTTCCGCCGCTGCGTGAACAGCTTTCCGGGCTGTCGGCTCTCTATCCCCACCGGCTTGCCTGCCCGGACACGGAGCCTTGCGATATCGTTGTGCTGTCGCGCGTGCCGCTGGCAGCCCGGGGCGTGCAACGCACCAATGATGTGTTCCGTTCGCCGATCATGACGCTGAGGGCAACGCTTGCGGGTTGTCCGATCACGGTTCATGCGGTCCATCTAGCACGTCCGTTTCCGTTCAATGCACCTCAGGCGCAGCTCAGCCAGGCGCGGGACGTGGCGCGCATCGTGTCGGAAGGTCCCGGCGTGCGGCTTGTCGTGGGTGATTTCAACGCGGCGCCGTGGGGCCGGACGATGCAGGCCATCATCTCACCGGCGCGCCTGCAGTTGCTGCCTGGTGCGGGCGGAACATGGCCGGTCACGCTGCCGCGCCAGATGCGCATTCCGATCGATCACCTTGCGGCGGGCGAAGGGCTTTCCTTCCTTAAGCGCGAAGTGCTGCCGCGGGCGGGCTCGGACCATGCGCCGGTGCTGGCCACGATCGGCGTTACCGATGCGTCGCGGTGTGTTGGCGACTGAACCTCGTGCGGATGGCTCAGGGGCGGGCGGTGCGCAGCAGCGGGACGCGCACGCCGGGCGCGGGGCGCTCGCGCAGGACCTCGCGGCGGAAGCGGAATTCCTCGGCCGGGCGTCCACCGGCCTTTGCCGTGCGCTTTCCGGTGCGCTCGACGAACCCGCCGGTTTCGATCAGGCGGCGGAAGTTCTGCTTGTGCAGCCGGATCCCCGAGACCGCCTCGACCGTGCGCTGCAGGTCGAGCAGCGTGAAGGCCGTGTCCATGAGTTCGAAGACGATCGGCCTGTACTTGAGCTTGCCCCGGATGCGTCCCATGCCTGTGGCGAGGATGCGCCGATGATCGAGCTGCATCGATTTGCCGAAGCGTGACTGTATCGAGGCTGCCGGCGCGGATGAGGGCAGGGTGCGGCCGTCGCGCCGGGC
The DNA here is from genome assembly GCA_018969785.1 of Alphaproteobacteria bacterium. Classification (GTDB taxonomy): domain Bacteria; phylum Pseudomonadota; class Alphaproteobacteria; order Micropepsales; family Micropepsaceae; genus SZUA-430. Next base: position 2,878 of record JAGWXR010000145.1, on the reverse strand, counting down.
CTCGAGCACGAGGCCTGCCTCGTACATCAGTTCATAACGCTCAAGCACCTTCTCCTCGTCCCAGTGGCCGCCGTCGAGGCCAAAGCAGAGACGCGCGCGTTCCCAGCGGGTCTCGGAATCCTCGAGGCTGCTCCACGATTCAAGATAGGGCCTGATCATCGTGTCGATCAGCGCTGGCTTTTCCTTGCGCCAGTCTTCCCAGGGGAAGAAATCGTAGATCCCGTGCCAGCGCCCCGAGCGTTCTGCGCCTGCGACCAGGCGGGTGAGGGCGAGGTAACCGACCGATACGACGCGCGCCTTCTCGCCGCGCAGCAATTCGTGGCGGCCGCGATCGCCGAAGGTGTAGAGCTGCTCGACATAGCCCAGGGTGATGTGGGTCTGCTCCTCGACGAGGCTGCGCAGGCCGATCTCGAGCGTGCGGTGATGCTGCGGATCGAACGGGCCGAAGGGCAGGCCTTCGATCGTCTCGGCCTTCTGCGCGGGGGACTGGGGTACAACGAGCACGCAGGGCGTATCGTTCATGACCGTCATCACGCAGGCATTCAGCCCGATGACGACCGTGTTTGCCTGGTCGTTGGCCTTCGGGGTCGCCATCAGCCTATGTGTCCTGCACCGGCAGCAGGAAGGGGACGCCTTCGAACACGACCTTGCCCGGACCCATCGCGTCAACGGCATCCACCATGCGGCCGTCGCGCCCGAGAAGAGCATCGGCGATCGCAACGATGCGGGCGTTGGGATGGGCGTGCGGGGCACGTTCGCGCAGGAGCCTTGCAATGCGCAGCTCGTTTCCCGGCGGTGCCACCATGCAGGCGATGGCGAAGGCAGAGGCTGTCGAGCGGCTGATGCCGGCCCAGCAATGCACGAGCATCGGCTGGCTGCGGTTCCAGTCCTTTGCGAAGCGAAGAAGTTCGCGAACGTGAAGTTCGTCCGGCGGTGTCTGTCCGGGGGCCGGCCTGACCGTGTCGTGCATCCCGAGTTTCAAATGCCGGTGTCCCGGAACGCCCTCGGGCGTGGGCATCTCGTCCTCGGGATCGAGGAGCGTGACGAGGTGGGATGGCCTGACCTGGTCGCTGAGGATTGCGACCTTGCTCTTCGGGCAGACATGGATGACGGGCACCTGATGCTCCTAGCTGCGTTCGTTGGCCGACATGAGGTCTTGGAAACGCCGAACATAGGCGGCTTGCGCATCCCTGGCGGCGAGCGGCGTGAGCTTGACCGGCTTCAGACCGCGCGGCGCCCCGAAGAGGTCGACAGCTTCCTCGGGCGCGAAGCCCGCGAGCTGGGTTGCCTCGAAGAAGGCAGCTGTCCGGTCCGCGCGCTTGATCAGCGACGTGATGTCTGAAGGCAGTTGCGCCGGCAGGCCGAAGCGCAGGTGGATGGCCGCCTGCAGCCTGTTCTCCAGCGCCTTGTAGTCGATGCCGACGGCTGCCTTGAAGGGGCTGATGAGATCGCCGATCACATATTCGGGGGCGTCATGGAGCAGGGCGGCAAGGCGCCAGCGGCCCGGGACGCCGGGCTTGATCTGCGCGAAGCAGTCCTCGACCAGAAGGCAGTGTTCGGCGACCGAGAAGGCATGGTCGCCCCGGGTCTGGCCATTCCAGCGCGCGACCCGGGCGAGGCCATGGGCTATGTCCTCGATCTCGATGTCGAAGGGCGAGGGGTCCAGAAGGTCAAGCCTGCGTCCCGACAGCATGCGCTGCCAGGCGCGGGCATGGGGCTGTTTCTGGCTCTTGTTCATGGTTTTTCCTGTGGCAGGCGTGCTTCGGGATGGGCTGCCGGTCTTGAACGCAAGCGCTTGATCCAAGTCAAGGCGCCCTTGAGTATGGGGTCGTAGAAGGACAACATGAACCAGCGAGAGGCATGAAGACAATGGCTTACCGGAAACTGCTTGTGCCCCTGAACGGGACGGAGCGCGACAATCAGGTCCTGGCCGCGGCGTTCGAGATTGCCACGCCCGCCCAGGCTCATGTCACGGGCATCTATGTCAGGCCCGACGCTGCCGAGGTGCTGCCCTACCTGGGCGAGGGGATTTCAGCCAGCGTGCTGCAGGAGATCATGGACGCCGCGCGTGCAGCGGCTGCGCGGTCGGCTGCGGCGGCCCGCAGTTCGCTTGACGCCCTTGCCAAGAAGCATGGCGCGCAGACCGTGGGCACGACGGGGCTGTCGGCATCGTTCAGCCTGCGTGACGGGCCGATGGATGTCGTTGTTTCCGAAGAGGCGCGGCTTGCCGACCTCGTCATCTTCCCTCTGCCGGGTGCCGACGGCCACGCGGCGCTGCGCCAGGCGATCGAGACGACCCTGATGCATGGGCGCAGCCCCGTGCTGCTTGTGCCGAAGCCGCCTGTGCCGGTGCATGGCACCAAGGCCCTGATTGCATGGGATGGGAGTGCGACGGCTGCGCGTGCGGTGGCGGCTGCCATCCCGCTTCTGAAAGCGGCCTCGGGCATCGAGATCGTCAGCATTTCCGGCGGCAGCATCGAGACGGCCGAGATGGACCGTTTGCGCGACTATCTGCGCCTGCATGGACTGACGGCGACGGAACATGGCGTCAATCCCGGCGGGCAGCCGACGGGCGCGGTGCTGCTTGATGTTGCCCGGCGCGCTGGCGCGGGCGTCATCGTGCTTGGCGGCTACGGGCACAGCCGATGGCGCGAACTTGTGCTGGGTGGCGTGACGCGGCACGTGCTGTCGGAAGCCACCATGCCTGTCTTCATGGCCCACTGAGCACGAGGAGCAGATCGATGAGCCTTCACCGCGTGAAGCTTGAACTTGCACGCTCGAAGGAAGCGCCGAATGGCGACCCTTCACATGGATATGCATTCGTGGCGCCGATCGATGCGTCGGGGCACCTTGATGCGGCCAGCTGGAAGGCGCAGCG
>JAGWXR010000144.1 GCA_018969785.1 Alphaproteobacteria bacterium | reverse complement strand
GATTTCGGGCCCCGCCTGACCGCCGACCGGCTGTCGGGTGTCAGCGTGGAACAGATCCGGCGCGTGGCCGATGATTTCCTGGCGCGTGAGACGCTCGATGCCACGGGGCAGGTCGGGCAGTTGCAGGTGATGTCGTCCTACTTCACGCGGGTGCAGGGGCTGATCGGCTCGATCAATGACGGGAACTCGGTCGGGGCGCGTGTTTCCTCGGCGATGACGGCATTGCAGCAGCTGAGCACGGATCCGGCGTCTCCGGCCAAGCGCAACTCGGCGCTTTCGGCGGTCACCTCGGCGCTGACGGCGCTGTCGGGCATTGCCAACAGCGTGCAGTCCCTGCGGCAGGACGCCAATGCCCAGATCGGAACCGACATTCGCGTCGTCAACCGCCTCATCGCCCAGATCCATGACGTGAATTCGCGGATGAAGACGGCGGTTGCTGCCGGCGACATGAGCACTGGCCTTGGTGACCAGCGCGAGAGGGCCATCACGGAACTTTCCAAGTACCTGGACATCAAGACCTTCGAACAGCCCGACGGCCGCATGTTCGTGTCCCTGACGGATGGCACCGGTCTTGTCTCGGACCTGAGTTCGGAGTTCCGCTATGACGGGCCTGCATCGGTTTCCACGTCGACGGTCTTTCCCTCAATCACGCTGCAGCGCCTGAATCCGCAGGGTGGCAATTCGGGGCCGGCGCTTGTCATGGAAGGACGGATTGCCGGCGGCGAGCTGCGGGGGCTGGTCGACATGCGGGACCGCCGGCTGACTGACCTCGCCGAGCAGCTCGGGCAGATCGGTGCCGGACTGGCCGAACAGCTCAATGCGATCCACAATAACAGCTCCTCCGTGCCTGCTCCGCGCAGCCTGAGCGGGATCAATACGGGCCTCCTGTCCACGGACGCGCTCAACGCTTCGGGCTTTGCCAGGTTTGCCGTGGTCGATGCGCAGGGCCAGCTTGTGCAGCAGGTGAACATCGATACGTCGACGCTTGCCACGGTCGGGGACCTTGTCACCGCCATCAACACCGGGCTTGCAGGCTCGGCGACGGCCAGCTTCGTGAACGGATCCCTGTCGATCACGGCCACCAATGCCAGCAACGGCGTGGCCACGCTCCAGGATCCATCATCACCGGCGCTGCGTGGCGGGCGCGGCCTTGCGCAGGCCTTCGGGCTCAACAACCTGATCACTGCCGACAGCCCGTCAAGCTTTGCCACGGGGATGCAGTCCGCGAATGCCCATGGGCTGACCGCGGGCGGGCAGGCCGAGTTCGTGCTGCGCGGCGCCAACGGCGCCATCCTGACCAGCTTCAGCTATACGGTTTCCGGCTCGACGGTGGGCAACCTGATTTCCTCGCTCAACACGGCAGCCAACGGCTATGCGACGTTCTCGCTGGACAGCAACGGGACGATGCAGATGACGCCGGCTGGCGCCTATACCGGTGCACGGCTTGAGCTTGCCAACGACACGACAAGCCGCGGTGCTACGGGCGTCAGCATGTCGACCTTCTTCGGCCTTGGTACTGCCATGCGGCAGAACCAGGCGATGTCGCTCGCGGTGCGCAGCGACATCGCGCAGAACACGTCGAAGATGGCCCTCGCAAGGCTTGAGCTGACGGGTGCCAGCGTGGCCGGCAGCGTGGTGCTGGGCGCCGGTGACAACAGGGGCGCGCTCGGCCTTGCCGCCGCTGCGGATGCGCTGCATTCTTTCGGGACTGCTGGCGGGCTGTCATCGGGCACGCAGACCCTGAACAGCTACATCTCGCAGATCTCGGGGCTGCAGGCCGACCTCGCATCCTCTGCGGAGGAAGAGCGTCTCAACCGCGTGAGCATCCAGGAAGAGGTCGCCTCGCGGCGCGACTCGGCCGAGGGCGTGAACCTCGACGAGGAGCTCGCGAACATGATGATGTTCCAGCAAGCCTACAATGCCTCGGCGCGCATGATGGGCGTGGCGCGCGAGATGTTCCAGACCCTGCTCGAAGCCGTTTGATAGAGGAGCCCCGCCATGCTTGACCGTGTCGGCACACTTTCAGTCTCCCAGGGAATGATCACGGAGTATGGCCGCATCCAGTCGCGGTCCGTGAAGCTGCAGATGCAGATCTCGAGCGGCAAGGTGGGTGACACCCTTGCCGACGTAAAGGACAAGGCCTCTGTCCTGGTTGCCGCCAAGCAGCGGGCGGCGGGCGTCGATTCCTTCCTCGCGGCCACCAAGGAAGTCCGCACGCGGCTTGACGTGCAGAACCTGCATCTCGAGCAACTGACCGACATCACGACGCGCCTTCGCACGTCAGTGGGGAACGCGATCGCCGCGGGGCGCGCGGGCCCGCTGATGGAAGAGGTTCGCAGCCTCTATGCCGAGGCCGTGGGAGTGCTGAACTATCGCATGAACGGCAACTATATCTATGGTGGAACGCGCACGGATGTGTCGCCGGTATCTGCCACTGACCTGTCGGCCCTTGCCGCGGCGCCGAATGTTGCCAGCGTCTTCCGGAATACCGACCAGGTGATGAGCGTCAGCATCGACCAGAGCGAGTCGATTACCGTCGGCATTGCGGCGAGCGATGTTGCGACAGACCTGCTGCAGATGTTCAAGGACATCGCGAATTTCGATATCGGTGCAAACGGGCCCCTGAATTCCACGCTGACGCCGACGCAGGTGACCTTCCTGACCAATGCCAATGTCCAGATCCCGGCCATCCAGGGCGGCGTTGCGGAAGTGGCGGCGCTGAATGGCACGCGTTACGAGCAGCTTGATCGTGCTGCCGACCGGCACGAGGCGATGTCGGCCTATTTCGCCAAGTTCATCGGTGACATCGAGGATACGGACCTGGCCGAGGCGGTGGCGCGGCTGAACCGGGACCAGGTGGCGGCCGAGGCTTCCGGGCGGATGATCGCGCAGCTCAGCGAGACCAACCTGCTCAAGTACCTCTGAGCGCCGTTAAGCTTGCAACGGGCCGCCCTCGCGGGATATAGGCCCGGCCATGATACCGACTGACACGATCCGGGCCCTGATGGACCTGCCGGGAGACCCTGGCCGGACACGGGTCGTTGCGGCCATGTCGGGTGGGGTCGACAGTGCGGTTGCTGCGGCGCTGGTGCGGCAGGCGGGCTTCGATGTCGTGGGCATCACGCTGCAACTCTATGCGTCGGATGCGCCGGCGCGCCGCAAGGGGGCGTGCTGTGCCGGGCAGGATATCCAGGATGCGCGCCATGCAGCGGCGCAGATCGGCATCCCGCACTACGTGCTCGACTACACGCAACGCTTCCGCACCTCGGTGATCGAGGATTTCGCGTCGAGCTATGTGCGGGGCGAGACGCCGGTGCCCTGCATCCAGTGCAACCAGACCGTCAAGTTCCATGACCTGCTGGGCGCTGCGAAGGATCTCGGGGCGTCGGCACTGGTCACCGGACATTACATCAGGCGGATTGCCGGGACTGCGGGGCCGGAACTGCATCGCGCCGTCGACGCAACGCGCGACCAGAGCTATTTCCTGTTTGCGACGACGCGTGCGCAGCTTGATTTCGTGCGCTTTCCGCTGGGGGGCTTTCCCAAGAGCGAGACCCGGGCGATGGCGTCCGCGCTTGGGCTTGGGCTCGCCGACAAGCCGGACAGCCAGGACATCTGCTTTGTTCCTGATGGCCGCTACAGCGACATCGTCCAGAAGCTGAGGCCCGGTGCGATCGAGCCCGGCGACATCGTCGACCTTTCCGGTCGCGTGCTCGGGCGGCACGAGGGTGTCATCAATTTTACCGTTGGCCAGCGCAAGGGGCTTGGTGTTTCCCACGGCGAGCCTTTGTTCGTCGTGCGCATCGACGCGGCGCGCCGGCAGGTGGTCGTGGGGCCGCGCGGGGCGCTTGCAACGCGACAGATCTGGCTGCGGGACCTGAACTGGCTCGATGCGCAGTCGCCGGGCGAGGAGGCGCGGCCGGTGCTCGCGCGCGTGCGTTCCACGCGCCAGCCGGTGCGAGCCGAGATCCGGCAGGTCGACGGGCGGGTGGGCGTGACGCTTCTCGACCCGGAGGAAGGCGTTGCGCCCGGGCAGGCCTGCGTCCTCTATGATTCCCGGGATGAGGCCCGCATGCTGGGCGGCGGCTGGATTGTCCGCGGCGAGGCGGCGGTGGCTGCCTGAGCGGGCCTGTTGCCTTGACAGAGCCAAGGCTGCCGCCTTACATCCCGCCCTCGCTTTGGAGCGGCAGCGTAGCTCAGTGGTAGAGCAGGGGAATCATAATCCCTTGGTCGGGGGTTCAAATCCCTCCGCTGCTACCAATGCGATCCCGTTTGGCGCGTGGCCTGTCCGGTCGGTCCAGTCATCCTGGCGGTTCTGTCCTCACTTCAATCCCCGGGAGCGGGAACGGCGATGGCCGTCACACTTGAAGACATCAGGCAGGCAGCCAGCGTCATCAAGGGGCAGGTGCAGCGCACGCCCTGCCTGAGGTCGCAGACCCTCTCGCAGCTGACGGGCGCGGAGGTGTTCCTCAAGTTCGAAAACCTGCAATTCACGTCGTCCTTCAAGGAACGTGGTGCGCTCAACAAGCTGATGAGCCTCACGCCCGACGAGCGCAAGCGTGGCGTGATCGCGATGTCAGCCGGGAACCATGCTCAGGGCGTTGCCTATCATGCGACGCGGCTGGGGATCCCCTCCACGATCGTGATGCCGGAGACGACACCTTTCGTGAAGGTGAAATACACGATGGCGCACGGGGCGCATGTCATCCAGAAGGGCATGACGCTGGCTGATTGCGACAAGGTTGCGCATGACATCGCGGCCGAGAAGGGCCTCGTGTTCGTGCACCCCTATGACGATGACCGCATCATCGCGGGCCAGGGGACGATCGGGCTTGAGATGCTCGAGGATTTCCCGGACCTTGATACGCTTGTGGTTCCGGTCGG
>JAGWXR010000143.1 GCA_018969785.1 Alphaproteobacteria bacterium | reverse complement strand
AAGCTTGCAGCAACACTGGCGGCCATCAGTCGTCGCGATACGGCAGCGATATCTTCGCCCCTGAAACCCATCGACTGCGGCCTTGGCGGCGCCCTGTCAGGACAGAAGGGGCCTGAGGTCATCGCCCGGTTCCCGTGACGGGGCGAGGGCAAGAGCCGGATCGGCCTCGACCACGGCGGCGTTGTCGGCGATCTCCACATCCTTCAGGCGCTTCTCGACGGCACGGGCGCGCACGCTGATTTCCTCGATGGAGTTCTGTGCCGTCCGCAACTGGCCTGACACCTTTTCCCAGACGTCGGCATATTTCTTGAACTCGGCCTTGGCTTCGCCGAGCACGCGCCAGACCTCGCTCGAGCGCTTCTGGATGGCCAGCGTACGGAAGCCCATCTGCAGGCTGTTGAGCAGCGCATTGAGCGTGGACGGACCGGCGATGGTGACGCGGTACTTGCCCTGCAGCCTGTCGGCGAGACCCGGCATGCGCTGCGCCTCGGCGAAGAGGCCCTCGGTCGGGACATACATCACGGCGAAGTCGGTCGTGTGCGGCGGCCTGATATACTTGGAGGAGATACGCTTGGCCTCGGTCTCGAAGACAGACGCGAGCGCATCAACCGCCTCGCGGACCCTCGCGGCGTCGCCAGAATCCCAGGCCGCCACGAGGCGCTCGTAGTCCTCCTTGGGGAACTTGGCGTCGATCGGCAGGAAGATCTCGGCGCCCCCGGCCTGGCCGGGCATGCGGACGGCAAACTCGACGACTTCGGCCGAACGCGGGTCCATGCGGGCATTGACGACGTATTGCTCACGCACGAGGACGGCATCAAGCAGCGCGCCGAGTTGCATCTCGGCCCAGCCGCCGCGGTCCTTGACGTTGGACATCAGCCGCTTCAGGTCGCCCACGCCCGTGGCCAGCGCCTGCATCTCGCCGAGGCCCTTGTGAACCTGCTCGAGCCGGTCGGAGACCACCGAGAAGCTCTCGCCGAGGCGCTTTTCCAACGTGCCCTGAAGCTTCTCCTCGACGGTGGCGCGCATGGCTTCGAGCTTTGCCTCGTTCTCGGTGCGCATGCGCTCCAGGCTTTCGGTGACAGCACGGCGGAGCGTGTCCTGCGTCTGGGTCGTGGAGTCCGACAGGGCCTTGACGTCGGCCTTTAGCATGTCGGCCAGCACGCCCATGGTATTGCGCACCTCTTCGCGCAGGCTGGTCGAGAACTCGCCGGAGGTACGGGAAAACTCCTCGAACTTCTTGTCGACCCCTGCCCGGTTCTCGGACAGCGAGACCTGTATCGAGCGGGTGAAGTCGAGGATGCCCTGGTTCACCTCGCGGCGCAGCTCGCGGCCGCTCTCATCGGTGTCGCGGCGGGCGCGCTGCTCGCCGTCGCGCACGGCGGCCTCGGTGCGTTCGGCCAGCGTTGCGAGCCGCTCGAAGCTGGGCAGGAGGTCGCGCGCAACGCTGTCGGCGCCCGTGCGTGCAAGCCTGACCCAGAGGAACACGAACGCCACGACGACGAGGAGCGAGAGGGCGATGTTGAGATAGAGGAGCAATTCCATTGGGGGACTTCCTTCCGTCGACGGGGCAGCGCACGGGGCCAGGCTGCGCGCGGGGCGCGCGCCTGGCCGGGAGAAATGCGGTCGTTGTTGCTTCAGGCCACGCGCTTCGATTGCGCGCGGATGAGCTTCAAGACCTCGGACGCGGCCACGGGTATGTTGGTGCCCGGGCCGAAGATGGCGGCTGCACCGGCGGCCCTGAGCGCATCATAATCCTGCGCCGGGATCACGCCACCCACCACGATGAGGATATCGGCGGCGCCCTGCTTCTTCAACTCGGCGCTGAGCGCGGGCACCAGCGTCTTGTGGCCAGCGGCCTGGCTCGAGACGCCGATCACGTGCACGTCGTTGTCGATGGCATCGCGGGCAACTTCGGCGGGTGTCTGGAACAGGGGGCCTACGTCGACATCAAAGCCGAGGTCGGCAAAGGCGGTTGCAATCACCTTGGCGCCGCGGTCGTGGCCGTCCTGGCCCATCTTGACGACCAGCATGCGGGGCCTGCGGCCTTCGTCGCGGGCGAAGGCCTCGATCTCGGCGCGGATGGCCGCGAAGCCGGCATCGCCTTCGTAGGCTGCTCCATAGACGCCGCTGATCGAGCGCGTCTCGGCACGGTGGCGGCCGAAGACGGCTTCCATGGCATCCGAGATCTCGCCGACCGTTGCGCGGGCGCGGGCGGCCTCGACCGCGAGGGCCAGGAGATTGGCCGATCCGCGCGCGCCTTCGGTCAGCGCCTTCAGCGCCTGGTCGACGCGGGCCTGGTCCCGCGTGCCCTTGATCTTCTGCAGGCGCGCGACCTGCTGGGCGCGCACGCGGTCATTGTCGATGTCGCGGACTTCGACCTCAGGCTCGTTTGCGAGGCGGTACCTGTTCACGCCCACGATCACTTCCTCTGTGCGGTCCACGGCGGCCTGGCGCCGCGCGGCGGCTTCCTCGATCCTGAGCTTGGGCCAGCCGGAGGCTACGGCCTTCGTCATGCCGCCCATAGCCTCGACTTCGTCGATCAGCTTCTGTGCATGGACATCCAGGGCATGTGTCAGCGCCTCGACGTAGTACGAGCCACCGAGCGGATCGACTACATGCGTGACCTTCGCTTCGGCCTGGAGGATGAGCTGCGTGTTGCGCGCGATGCGGGCCGAGGTTTCGGTCGGCAGGGCGATGGCCTCGTCGAAGGAATTCGTGTGCAGGGACTGCGTGCCACCGAGGACGGCGGCCATGGCCTCGTAGGCGGTGCGCACGATGTTGTTGAAGGGATCCTGCTCGGTCAGCGAGACGCCGGAGGTCTGGCAGTGCGTGCGCAGCATCAGCGATTCCGCCTTCTTCGCGCCCAGGCCCTTCATGATGCGGGCCCACATCTGGCGGGCGGCGCGCAGCTTTGCGATCTCCATGAAGAAGTTCATGCCGATGGCAAAGAAGAACGACAGCCGCGGGGCGAACTCGTCGATGTCGAGGCCCTTGGCCTGCGCCGCCCTCACATAGGCAATGCCGTCGGCAAGCGTGAAGGCGAGTTCCTGGACCGCGGTCGCGCCGGCCTCGTGCATGTGGTAGCCGGAGATCGAGATCGAGTTGAACTTCGGCATCTTCTCGGCGGTGTAGGCGATGATGTCCGCGATGATCCGCATGGAGGGTTCGGGCGGATAGATGTAGGTGTTGCGGACCATGAACTCCTTGAGGATGTCGTTCTGGATGGTGCCCGACAGGAGGGCAGGCTTCACGCCCTGCTCCTCCGCTGCAACGATGTAATTGGCCATGATCGGGATCACGGCGCCGTTCATTGTCATCGACACCGACATGCGGTCGAGGGGAATGCCGTCGAAGAGGATCTTCATGTCCTCGACGCTGTCGATCGCGACGCCCGCCTTGCCCACGTCGCCGAGCACGCGCGGGTGGTCGCTGTCGTAGCCGCGGTGGGTGGCCAGGTCGAAGGCGACTGAAAGGCCCATCTGGCCGGCGGCCAGGTTCTGGCGATAGAAGGCGTTCGACTCCTCGGCCGTGGAGAAACCCGCGTACTGGCGGATGGTCCAGGGCCTGCCAGCATACATGGTCGCCCGGACGCCGCGCGTGAACGGGGCGAGGCCCGGCAGGGTGTCATGGGCTGCAATCTGCTCGAGGTCGGCGGCGGTGTAGAGCGGCTTGACGGGGATGCCCTCAGGGGTCTCCCAGGTCAGGCTGTCCGCCGGCTTGCCCTTCAGTTCGGCGGCGGCGAGCTTCTGCCAGTCAGCCAGGGACGCCTGCGGAAATACAGTCATGGGTTGTGTGCCTTTTTGCGGCCTTCATGGCCAAAAACGGGGCCTTCAGTATTCGACCAAACAGGCCTTGGGTCAAATCCGGGAATGCGAATCTCCTTGGGGTTGACGGGTTGGTCACGCCCAACATCTTGGGCGTGAACGAACGGGAACTTCGCGCGGGTGGACTCTTTGGACGTCAAATGTTCCACTTCTGTCCGGCACCTCTCCCGGAATTGTCCACAACCTGCCGATCCTGGCATTTTCCTTTGTTGACCATTGATGAATTGTTCAGGGCACTGATTTTCGGCATCACGGAAGCTTCATATTTCCTGCATGATCCGTGCACGGATGAGTTGCAGCGCCGCTTTCGGGGACAGGACGCCTGCAATCCCCTGACAGGCCTCGTGAATTGCGGTCGGGGCCCTGCGTCGTACCACGTATCGTGCGTGAACGAAGGCCGAATTTCCCCTCGTGGGCGATTCGGGCCCGCTTCGTTCCGTAATTGATCCAGATGATCCCGTTTTTCTCCACAGGGGACGGTGGAAAGATCCGACCGCCGCTTGCCATCGCAGGGCTTCGCAAGGCAAGAGGACCGACTGAACCTGGACACTCCCCGACATGACGATCCCGTATGGCCGCGTGACGGCCGTTCTCGGCCCCACGAACACCGGCAAGACCCACTACGCCATCGAGCGCATGGTTGCCCACCAGAGCGGCATCATCGGCCTGCCGCTGCGTCTGCTGGCGCGCGAGGTCTATGAGCGGGTCGCCGCCGTGAAGGGCCACCACTGCGTGGCGCTGGTCACGGGCGAGGAAAAGATCGTGCCCAAGTCGCCCACCCACTGGGTGGCGACAGTGGAGTCCATGCCGATGGACGTCGGCGCGGAATTCGTTGCGGTGGACGAGATCCAGCTCGCGCAGGATCCGGACCGCGGCCACGTGTTCACGGACCGGATCCTGAACGCGCGGGGCCGCTCGGAGACGATCTTCCTTGGCTCGGACACGATGCGCCCGCTGCTGCAGAAGCTGCTGCCCGGCGTTCAGTTCATCTCGCGCCCGCGGTTCTCGGACCTTGCCTATACAGGCGCGCGCAAGCTGACCCGCCTGCCCCGCCGCTCGGCGATTGTCGGGTTCTCGGCGGATGCGGTCTATTCGATTGCAGAGCTGGTGCGCCGGCAGCGCGGCGGTGCTGCGGTTGTCATGGGCGCGCTGTCGCCGCGCACGCGCAATGCACAGGTCGCGCTGTACCAGTCGGGCGATGTCGACTTCCTGGTTGCGACCGATGCGATCGGCATGGGGCTCAACATGGACATCGACCATGTCGCCTTTGCGGCCACGGAGAAGTTCGATGGCGCGGTGCGGCGACCCTTGCGCGCCAACGAACTGGCGCAGATTGCCGGACGCGCGGGACGCCACATGAATGACGGCACGTTCGGCGTCACGGCCGATG
>JAGWXR010000142.1 GCA_018969785.1 Alphaproteobacteria bacterium | reverse complement strand
GCTTCAAGCGCGCGCAAGTCGATGCCTTCGGTCAGGCGCAGGCCCATCAGAACGGCTTCGGTGAAAGCGTCGGCCGGTGCGACAGGCTCCCATGACTTCACGCCGTGACCGTCGCGGTTGACGTGCGCGAGCCATTCCTCGGGCGAGCGAAGGGTTTCGGTCGCGACCCTGCCGCCATTCATGCCGATGCGCCCGTGTGCGCCCGGGCCGATTCCCAGATAATCGCCATAGCGCCAATAGAGCATGTTGTGCCGCGACTCCTCGCCGGGCCGGGCGTGATTGGAAACCTCGTAGGCGGGGCGGCCTGCCGCCTGCATGCGCGCCTGGGTCAGCTCATACATGGCTGTTGCTGTTTCCGAACCCAGCTCCTTCATCAGTCCCCGCGCGCGGGCGGCGTGGAAGGGCGTGCCCTCCTCGAAGGTGAGCTGGTAGAGCGCGTAATGCGCGCAGCCCTCCGCCAGCGCGCGGCCGAGCTCGGCGTCCCAGGCCTCGAGCGACTGCGTGGGCCGGGCGTAGATGAGGTCGAAGGACACGCGGTCGAACACGGATTGCGCGAGGTCGACGGCCCGCATGGCTTCGTGCACCGAGTGCATCCGGCCCAGCGCGCGGAGGTCGGCGTCATCGAGGGCCTGCACGCCGAGCGACAGGCGGTTCACGCCTGCATCGCGGTAGGCGCGAAAGCGGTCAGCCTCGACGCTGGTCGGGTTGGCTTCGAGCGTGATCTCGATCCCGGGCTCGAAACCAAAGCGCTGGCGTGCGGCGTCAATCACGGCACGCACGCATTCACCCGGCATGAGCGAGGGCGTGCCGCCGCCAAAGAAGATCGAGGTGAGAGGGCGCACGTGATCAAGGCGCCCGGCGACCGTTTGCAGTTCACGGACCAGCGCCGCTGCATAGGCATCGGCATCGATGCGCGCGCGGACGTGGCTGTTGAAGTCGCAATAGGGGCATTTCGACAGGCAAAATGGCCAGTGGACATAGAGCCCGAGCGGCCTGCCTGGGCGCTCAACCAAGGCAGGCCTCGACGAATTGCCGGAACGCGCGGGCACGGTGAGACATCGCGTGCTTGGCTTGCGGCTCCATCTCGCCAAAGGTCAGGCTGTGGCCTTCAGGCACGAACATGGGGTCGTAGCCGAAGCCGCGGGTGCCGCGCGGCGGCCACACAAGTTCGCCGTCAATGCGTCCCTCGAAGCTGGCTTCGACGCCATCGGGCCAGGCGATCGCAAGCGCGCAGATGAACCATGCTGCGCGCGTCTTGCGCCCGGAGGCCTGCATGCGGCGATGGACTTCCTCCATGGCCAGCGAGAAGTCCTTCGAGGGGCCCGCCCATCGCGCCGAATAGATGCCAGGCGCGCCGTCGAGCGCCTCGACGCAGAGGCCGGAATCATCGGCGAGGGCCGGAAGCTGCGCGCCGGCGGCTGCCGCGCGTGCCTTGAGGAGCGCGTTGCCGATGAAGGTGGGCTCGGTCTCGTCCGGTTCAGGCAGGCCCAGTTCGCCCACGGAGACCGCCTGCAGGTTCCAGGGCGCGATCAGGTCCGCGATCTCGCGGACCTTGCCCGGGTTGTGGCTTGCGACCACGAGGCGTGTGCCTGAGAGCTTGCGAACCATGGCTATTTCGCGATTGCCTGTTTCTGCAGGTCAACAAGCGTCAGGATCCCGTTCCGGGCCAGCCCCATCAATTGCGAGAAGGCTTCCTCGGTAAAGGGTTCGCCCTCGGCGGTGCCCTGGACCTCAACGATGTGGCCCTTGCCCGTCATGACGAAGTTCGCGTCCGTTCCGGCGCTCGAGTCTTCCTCGTAGTCGAGGTCGAGAACGCAGTTGCCATTGTGAATGCCGCAGGAGATGGCCGCCACGTGGTCCTTGAGCGGGATCGACCTGATCAACTTGTCGCGCGTCATCAGCTGGAAGCACTTGTGCAGCGCCACGAAGGCGCCCGTGATGGCGGCGGTGCGCGTGCCGCCGTCGGCCTGGATGACGTCGCAGTCGAGCACGATCTGGCGCTCGCCAAAGGAGGTCATGTCGGTGACGGCCCGCAAGGCGCGGCCGATCAGGCGCTGGATCTCGAGCGTGCGGCCGGACTGCTTGCCGGCGGCGGCCTCGCGGCGCATGCGCTCTCCGGTTGCGCGCGGCAACATGCCATACTCTGCCGTGACCCAACCCTTGCCCGAGCCCTTCAGGAAGGGGGGTACCCCCTGCTCGAGGCTGGCGGTGCACAGGACATGGGTCCGGCCGAACTTCACAAGGCATGACCCTTCGGCGTGCGCGGATACGCCGGGCTCAAGCGTGACTTCGCGCAGTTGGTCAAATCGGCGGCCAGACGCACGCATGGCGGTTCCTTCGTCTTGAAGTTTGGGGGCTCAGGCGCTACCTAGCCTCCCGAAACCCCCTTAGGCAATGGCAGTTTTGGAGCCGGACAGCGGTCCCCTTTCCCCATGAACGACATTCCCGCGCCGAAAACCGGCCCGCAGGCCGCCAGCCCGATCGCCGAACTCAGCGAGCGGTCGCGGGACATTTTCCGCAACATCGTCGAAGCCTACCTCGAGACGGGCGAGCCTGTCGGATCGCGTACGCTCTCGCAGCGGGGCACGATCGCGCTCTCGCCGGCCTCGATCCGCAACGTGATGTCGGACCTCGAGCGCGCAGGCCTGCTTGATTCACCGCACAGCAGCGCCGGGCGGATCCCCACGCAGCTGGGCCTGCGGTTCTTCGTGGACGGGTTGCTCGAAGTGGGCAACCTGAACCCGGACGAGCGCAAGGGCATCGAGACGCAACTCGCCGCAGGTGGCCGTTCGATCAATGACGTGCTGACGCAGGCCTCGAGCATGCTTTCGGGGCTCAGCCAGTGTGCGGGGCTTGTCGTCACGCCGAAGCGTGACCCTGCACTCAAGCATGTGGAATTCCTGCCGCTGGCGCCGCAGCGCGCCCTTGTCATCATGGTGGGTGAGGACGGCTCGGTCGAGAACCGCGTGATCGAAACGCCGAGCGGTGTGCTGCCTTCGTCCTATATCGAGGCAGGCAACTACCTCAGCGCGCGGATGCGCGGGCGCACGCTCGAGGAGGTCCGGTCGGAAATCTTCTCGGAGATCGCCGCGCAGCGCGCGGAGCTTGACGAGCTTGCGGCGCGGCTCGTGGCGACGGGCCTTGCGGAATGGGCGGGACGGCCGGGTGCGCTTGCGAGCCCGTCGCTGATCGTGCGGGGGCAGTCGAAGCTGCTCGACGACGTGCGGGCGACCGGCGAACTTGAGCGCGTGCGGCATCTTTTCGATGACATCGAGCGCAAGAGCGACCTTATCCAGATGCTCGAGCTTGCGAAAAAGGGCGACGGGGTGCGCATTTTCATCGGCTCGGAAAGCAAGCTCTATTCGCTGTCGGGATCTTCGGTTATTGCTGCGCCCTATGCCGACCGCACGCAGACCGTCGTGGGTGTCATCGGCGTGATCGGCCCGACGCGCATCAACTATGCGCGCATCGTGCCCATGGTCGATTATACCGCCCGCGTGATCAGCCGCATCCTGAGCCAGCCGTCCTGAACCGAACCAGTGGAACGCCAGACATGACCAGCAACACCCAGAACGAGAACGCTGCGACGGGCGATGTTGCGCCGGAGACGGCCAACGGCACGACGCCAGGCGAGACTGCCAGTTCGGAGATTGCGCGCGAGGCGGCGCAGATTGCAGCACTCCAGGCGGAGCTTGCGGATTTCAAGGACCGCTACCTGCGTGCCGTCGCCGACACGGAAAACCTGCGCAAGCGGGCCGAGCGCGAAAAGCAGGACGCGACGCAATATGCGTTCAGCCGGTTTGCGCGCGAGCTCCTGTCGGTCGCCGACAATTTCGAGCGGGCGCTCGAGGTCATGAAGCCGGAGAGGCGGGCCGGGCTTGCACCGGAGGTGCTGTCGGTGCTCGAGGGGATCGAGGCAACGCAGCGGCAGCTTCTTTCCGCGTTCGAGCGCTTCTCCATCCGTCGCATCGAGGCGGTCGGGCAGAAGTTCAATCCGAACCAGCACGAGGCAATCGCCGAACTGCCCGTGCCGGGACAGGCCGCGGGCTCGGTCATCGCGGTGGCCGAGAACGGCTACATGATCGGCGAGCGGCTCCTGCGTGCGGCCAAGGTTGCGATCGCGGCGCAGATGCCGGAGGACGCCACGCGCGGGACGCCTTCTGCGCCGACAGGCGGAACCATCGACACGTCGGCCTGAGGCAAGCCCGGCTAGTTGTTCGACCCGTTGTTGCCGCCGCTGTCACCATCATCGTCATCGTGATGGTGGTGGCCCGAGGTACCGAACCAGCCGTGCTCGCCCCCATCGCCTGACCGCCGGAGCCTTGCATCGCGCTCCTCGATCTTGAGGGGGCCGATCACGAGCAGGTAGATGACGGCGACAAAGAACAGGATGATCAGCACGACGACCCAGCCATTGCCTTCGATGGACACAGGCTTTGCCTCTGCGGCAGCGGGCTCAACCATCGCGAACAGCGCCACCGCCGCGAGCTCGAGCTTCTCGATGATGCTCCTCAAGACCATTGCCTGTTGCCCCTCCTCCAGGCTGCAAGCCCCGCTCGCCTGTATGGCGCGGTGTCGTGGCGAATGTGTGGCCGGGGTTGCGAGGCCGCCTGATTTGGCGGCTCGCTGTGCCGTTTTGGCCCCCGGCCCTGTCAAAATTTCGCGTATTGGCCGAGGGGGCATGTCTTGCGGGGTGCGGACCGCGCCCCTATATGTGGCCCTGAAAGCCGCGAGAAATCGAGGCTCACCTAGTCCTGAACACGACCCTGAACTCCCTGGGAACGGCGCGGGTGCTTTCTCATACCCCAAGGCCCGGACCGTTTGCCGAACAATGAGGATCTGAACTATGTCGAAAGTCATTGGCATCGACCTTGGAACCACCAATTCGTGCGTCGCCATCATGGATGGCGGACAGCCGAAGGTGATCGAAAACTCGGAAGGCGCGCGCACGACGCCCTCGATCGTCGCCTTCACCAAGGATGGCGAGCGGCTCGTCGGCCAGTCGGCGAAGCGCCAGGCGGTCACGAATCCCGAGCACACCTTCTTCGCGATCAAGCGGCTCATCGGCCGCAAGTTCGACGACCCGATGACCCAGAAGGACATCGGCATGGTCCCCTACAAGATCATCAAGGCCGACAATGGCGATGCGTGGGTCGCGGGGCGCGACAACGAGAAGCTCTCGCCGTCGCAGGTCTCGGCGTACACGCTGCAGAAGATGAAGGAGACCGCCGAGGCGTTCCTTGGCGAGAAGGTCAG
>JAGWXR010000141.1 GCA_018969785.1 Alphaproteobacteria bacterium | reverse complement strand
GGCAAGAGCACGATCCTGAACCTGATCCTGCGCTTCTATGACGTGACGGGCGGGTCGATCGAAATCGACGGGCAGGACATCAGGCGCGTTTCCATCGCCTCGCTGCGCGATGCGATCTCGCTGGTCACGCAGGAGCCCTTCCTGTTCGATGAATCCATCGCCGACAACATCCTCTGCGGGCGACCGGGGGCCACGATGGCCGAGGTCGAGGCCGCTGCACGCGCGGCAGCGGCGCATGACTTCATCATGGCCTTGCCGGAAGGCTATGCAACCAGGGTTGGCGAAGCAGGCGTGCGCCTGTCGGGCGGACAGCGCCAGCGCATCGCCATTGCACGCGCGATCCTGAAGGACGCGCCGATCCTGCTTCTCGACGAGGCGACGTCGGCGCTCGACAGCGAGAGCGAGAAGGAGGTGCAGGCCGCCCTCAGCCGCCTCATGAAGGACCGAACGACGCTGGTCATTGCCCATCGCCTGTCGACCATCGCCGATGCCGACCGGATCCTGGTGCTGGAGGGGGGCCGCGTCAGCGAACAGGGGACGCATGGGGAGCTGCTGGCACGCAGCGGAACCTATGCGCGGCTCTACCGGACGCAGTTCGCGCAAGCGCCATCGGCAGGGTGATGTTCCCCGATCCTGTCCACGGCGCCCCAGCATGCGGTGGGCAAGTAACCCTGCACGCCAACTGGTTGTGGTTAATGACGGCTGCACGTGCTAGTCTGTTCGCCGTTTCACACGCAATGGGTCGTAGTATAACCCGGGCCACATGACCAACGCACCGGAAGCCCCGCCGCGCAAGCCATCTCTGGACACAAGACCGCTCCTGCGGCTTGCTGCCGAATTCGTGCGCCCCTATGCGCGCATCGCCCTGCTGCTGCTCGGGCTCATGGCGCTCGAGGCCAGCCTGACGGCCGGCATGGCGTGGTACCTTGAAGAGGTGGTGAAGAGCCTTTTCACTCCCGACCGGCAGGAGGGGGCGCTGCTGCTCGTGCCGTCGGTGCTGCTTGGCATCATGACGCTGAAGGCGGGGATCTCGTATGTCAGCAACGTGTCGCTGGCGCGGGTCGGGCAGAACGTCGTCAACGACCTGCAGAAGGCCCTGTTCCGCAAGGTCACGCGGCTCGACCTGGCGCAACTCAACAACATGCACTCGGGGCAGTTCGCCTCGCGCTTCCTCAACGACGCGCTGCTGGTGCGCGAGAGCGTGACCCGTTCCATGCAGGGCCTTGTGCGCGACGTGCTGACCATCGTGGGTCTGTGCGTCGTGATGTTCATCCAGGACTGGCCGCTGGCGCTCATCCTGTGCAGCGTGCTGCCGCTGACGGCGGTGTTCACGCTGAACCTGGGCTCGAAGACCAACAAGGCGGCGGCGCGCAGCATGGCCTCGACGGGGGACCTGGCGACGCTGCTGTCGGAGACGCTCGACGGCAAGCGCGTGATCAAGGCCTACCGGATGGAGGATCATGCGGTCGGGCGGGCCGACCATATCGTCACCGAGCGCATGAAGTTCCTGATGAAGGGCGCGAATGCGCGCGCGGCGGCGACGCCGTCGGCCGAAGTGCTGGCCGGCATCGGCATTGCGGCGGTCATCGCCTATGCCGCCTATCGGGGCATGGACATTGCGAGCTTTGCCTCGTTCATGGCGGCGATGATGCTGTCGTACCAGTCGATCCGGTCGCTCTCGAACCTCTATACGGCGCTCAGCGAAGGTTCGGCGGCGGCGGCGCGGACATTTGCGCTGCTCGACACGCCGAGCACGATCCGCGACGAGGGCAATGCCGTGCTGACGCTGGCGCCGGCGCCCCGCCGTGCGCAGATCGTCTTCCGCAATGTGAACTTCGATTACTCGGGTGAAGGGGCGCAGGCGCTGGACGGGGCCTCGTTCGAGATCCCGGCGGGCAGGACGGTCGCGCTGGTGGGCCCCTCGGGTGCCGGCAAGAGCACGATCCTGAACCTGATCCTGCGCTTTTATGACGTGACGGGCGGGTCGATCGAGATCGACGGGCAGGACATCAGGCGCGTGTCCATCGCCTCGCTCAGGGATTCGATCTCGCTGGTCACGCAGGAGCCGTTCCTGTTCGATGAGTCCATTGCCGACAATATCCTCTGCGGGCGGCCGGGGGCCACGGTGGCCGAGGTCGAGGCGGCGGCGCGCGCGGCGGCAGCGCATGACTTCATCATGGCCCTGCCGGAGGGCTATGCGACGAGGGTCGGCGAGGCGGGTGTGCGGCTGTCGGGCGGACAGCGCCAGCGCATCGCGATTGCACGCGCGATCCTGAAGGATGCGCCGATCCTGCTGCTCGACGAGGCGACGTCCTCGCTCGACAGCGAGAGCGAGAAGGAAGTCCAGGCCGCCCTTGGCCGCCTGATGAAGGACCGCACGACGCTTGTCATCGCACACCGTCTGTCGACCATCGCGGATGCCGACCGGATCCTGGTGCTGGAGGCGGGCCGGGTCAGCGAACAGGGGACGCATGGCGACCTTCTGGCGTGCAGCGGGACCTATGCGCGGCTTTACCGGACGCAGTTCGCCGAGGCGCGTCCGCAGGTGGCGGAATAGATGATGCTGCGGGACTGGTGGCGACGCTTCAGGAAATCGGATGGCCTCAGGAACGTGGCCTGCCGGCTCATCGCGCTCTATATCCGCTTCGTGTGGGCGACGGGGCGCTGGGAGATCCGCAACAGCGGCCTGGCCGAGAAGCTCTGGCAGGAGAAGACGCCCTTCATCCTGGCCTTCTGGCACGGGCGCATGCTGGTGCTGCCGGCGATGTGGCCGCGTTCGTCGCCGATGCACATGCTGATCTCGATGCATCGCGACGGCGAGATCATCGCGCGGGCGATCGGGTATTTCGGGATCGGCACGGTGCGGGGATCGGCGGCCAAGCCCGGCTCGAACAAGGACAAGGGCGGGGCTGCGGCACTGCGCGGGATGCTGAAGGCGCTGAAGGGGCAGGACTATGTCGGCATCACGCCGGACGGGCCGCGCGGGCCGCGCATGCGCGCGAGCGAGGGCATCGTCACGGTGGCGCGGGTTTCGGGGACAGCCATCCTGCCGTGCAGCTTTTCCTGCCGCCACCGGGTCGTGCTGAACAGCTGGGACCGGTTTGTCATCCCCCTGCCCTTCACGCGCGGTGTCATCATCTGGGGCGACCCGATCACGGTGGCCCGCGATGCGGGCCCCGATGTGATCGAGGCGGCACGGCTGCAGATCGAGGCGGGCCTGACGGCTGTGACCGATGCGGCCGATGCGGCCATGGGGGTCGAGGCCGTCGCGCCGGCGCCCGCCGGGGCGGCCGCTTGAGCGCGCCGGGCAAGCCTTCGCGCCTGCTTTCAGCCTATCGCACGGCAACGGGACTGGCCGAACCGCTGGCCGGCAGCCTTCTCAACAGGCGGCTGAAGCGCGGCAAGGAGGATGGCGACCGGCTGCCGGAGCGTCTGGGGCGCCCGGGACGGGTGCGGCCCCGGGGACCTATCGTGTGGATCCATGCGGCAAGCGTGGGCGAGTCCCTCTCGGTGCTGCCGGTGATCCGCGAGATCGGACAGGCTCGCCCGGACGCAACGGTGCTGGTGACCACGGGAACCGTGACGTCGAGCCGGCTGATGGGCGAGCGCCTGCCTGGCAATGCCTTCCACCAGTTCGTGCCGCTCGACACGCCCGGTGCGGTCAGCGCGTTCCTCGATTACTGGAAGCCGTCGCTGGCGCTGTGGGTCGAATCGGAACTGTGGCCGAACATGCTGCACGAGGCGCGCCACCGGGGGATCCCGCTGGTCCTGATCAATGCGCGCATGTCGGACAAGTCGTTCCGCGGCTGGCAGCGGGCGCGGGCGATGGCGCGCGAGATGATCGGGAGCTTCTCGCTGTGCCTGGCGCAGGATGCGGACGTCGCGGAGAAGCTTTCGCTGCTCGGAGCGCGGCATGTCGAGACGCCGGGCAACCTCAAGCTTGTCGGCGATCCGCTGCCCTTCGATGCGAATGTGCTGGGTGGCCTGCGTTCGATCATCGGCGGGCGGCCGGTGTGGCTGCTGGCGTCGAGCCACGAGGGCGAGGAGCAGCTTGCGGCTTTCACCCATCGCGACCTGGCCGCGCGGCTGCCGGGGCTGCTGACGATCATCGTGCCGCGCCATCCGCAGCGCGGGCCGCAGGTGGCGCAGGCGCTGGCCCCCCTGTTCCGGATCGCGCGGCGGGCTGCGGGCGAGGTGCCGGCGCCGGACACCGAACTCTACATCGCCGACACGCTGGGCGAGCTTGGCATCTTCTACCGGCTGGCGCCGCTGGCCGTCATTGGCGGCAGCTTCGTGCCCCATGGGGGGCAGAACCCGCTGGAGCCGGCGCGGCTCGGGGTTGCTGTGCTGAGCGGTCCGCATATCGGGAATTTCCGCGACATTTACCGCATTCTGGTCGAGGCCGGGGGGGCGGAGGTGCTGGCCTCGAATGACCTGCTGACGCAGAAGACTGGAGAACTTCTGTCCAACGAACTAGAACTCTCGCGGCGCGGGCAGGCCGCCGGACGGGCAGCGGGCACGAAACAGCCGCTGGTACGGACCATGGAGCTGCTTGCCCCCTATCTGAGGAGCCTTGATGCGACTGCCGACGCCTGAGTTCTGGTACGCGGATTCGAAGGATACGGTGGCGTTCGTGCTGCGTCCGCTGGGCTGGATCTATGCGCTGGTCGGCCGGATGCGCCATGCGCTTGCGGCGCCTTTCCGTGCGCCGGTGCCCGTGATCTGCGTGGGCAACCTCACGGCTGGGGGCACCGGCAAGACACCGCTGGCGCTCGCCCTCGGTCAGCGGCTTGCAGCGCGCGGGCTGAAGGTTGCGTTCCTTTCGCGCGGCTACGGGGCGAATGTCCCCGGCGCGATGATCGTGGATGCGGGACAGGATACGTCGGGCGAGGTGGGTGACGAACCGCTCCTGCTCGCGCGGCAGGCGATGACCGTCGTCTCGCCGGACCGGCCTGCAGGCGTGCGCCTTGCGGTCTCGCGCGGGGCGCAGGTGATCGTGATGGATGACGGGTTCCAGAACCCCTCGCTGGCCAAGGACCTGAGCTTTGTCGTCGTCGATGCGCAGAAGGGCTTCGGGAACGGCTGCGTCATCCCGGCCGGGCCGCTGCGCGAGCCGGTCGAGGACGGATTGCAGCGTGCCACGGCGCTGGTGCTCATGGGGCGCGGCAATGCCGTCGTGCCGGACACCAAGCCCACACTTCGCGCGGAGCTTGTGCCGCAGGACGGCGAAGCCGCGCGGCTCGCCGGCAAGCCCGTGGTCGCCTTTGCCGGGATCG
>JAGWXR010000140.1 GCA_018969785.1 Alphaproteobacteria bacterium | reverse complement strand
CTGATCCCGATCGGCCGCGGCCAGCGCGAGCTCATCATCGGCGACCGCCAGACCGGCAAGACCGCGATCGCGCTCGACACGATCATCAACCAGAAGTCCGTCAACGCCTCGGGCGATGAAAAGCAGAAGCTCTATTGCATCTACGTCGCCATCGGCCAGAAGCGCTCGACGGTCGCCCAGATCGTCAAGACGCTCGAGCAGTTCGGCGCGATGGAGTACACGACCGTCGTGGCCGCGACCGCCTCCGATCCGGCGCCGCTCCAGTTCCTCGCGCCCTTCTCCGGCTGCACGATCGGCGAATACTTCCGCGACAACGGCATGCACGCCGTGATCATCTATGACGACTTGTCCAAGCAGGCCGTGGCCTACCGCCAGATGTCTCTGCTGCTGCGTCGTCCGCCGGGACGCGAAGCCTATCCGGGCGACGTGTTCTACCTCCACTCCCGCCTGCTCGAGCGCGCGGCCAAGCTGAACGATGCCAACAAGTCGGGCTCGCTCACCGCGCTGCCCGTGATCGAAACCCAGGCCAACGACGTGTCGGCCTACATCCCGACCAACGTGATCTCGATCACCGACGGCCAGATCTTCCTCGAGACCGAACTCTTCTACCAGGGCATCCGCCCGGCGGTGAACGTCGGCATCTCGGTCTCGCGCGTCGGCTCCTCGGCCCAGATCAAGGCCATGAAGCAGGTCTCCGGCACGATGAAGTCCGACCTCGCGCAGTACCGCGAAATGGCGGCCTTCGCGCAGTTCGGCTCCGACCTCGACGCCGTGACCCAGCGCCTGCTGAACCGCGGCCAGCGCCTGACCGAACTCCTCAAGCAGCCCCAGTTCGCACCCTTCCCGGTGGAAGAGCAGGTGGTCTCGATCTACGCCGGCACGCGCGGCTATCTCGACAAGCTGCCCGTCAGCAAGGTCGGGCCGTTTGAGCAGGCCCTGCTCCAGACGATCCGCGCCAGCCACAAGGAAATCCTCGAGGGCATTCGCAAGGAGAAGGCGCTCACGCCCGACCTCGAAGGCAAGCTGAAGGCCGTGCTCGAAACCGTCTCCAAGAGCTTTGCGTAAGCCCCGATGCCAAGCTTAAAGGACCTTCGCAACCGCATCGCGAGCGTGAAATCCACGCGCAAGATCACGCGCGCGATGCAGCTCGTTGCCGCCTCCAAGCTGAAGCGCGCACAGGATGCGGCGGAAGCCGCGCGACCCTACGCCGAGAAGATGCAGGGCGTTCTTGCAAACCTTGCTGCCGGCGTTGCTGGCCAGCCGGGTGCGCCCAAGCTGCTCGCAGGTACCGGTCGCGATGATACGCATCTCCTCGTCGTCATGACGGCCGACCGCGGTCTGTGCGGTGGCTTCAACACCAACATCGTGAAGCTCGCGCGCCAGCACATTGAACGGCTGACGCGCGAGGGCAAGAAGGTCAGGATCCTGTGCGTCGGCCGAAAGGGCCGCGACCAGCTCAAGCGCCTTTACGCCAGCCTGATCATCGGCACGATCGAGTTTACCGGCGTCCGCCGCATCGGTTTCGCCGAGGCCCAGCCGATCGCCCGCCAGGTGCTCGACATGTTCGAGGCCGGCGAGATCGACGTGGCGACGCTCTTCTATGCGCGCTTCCGCTCTGTCATCAGCCAGGTGCCGACCGCTCTGCGCCTGATCCCTGCCGAGATGCCGGAGGGCTCGAAGCCCGCCGACCTGAAGGGCGCGTCCTACGACTACGAGCCGGACGAAACGCAGATCCTGAACGATATCCTGCCGCGCAATGTCTCGGTACAGGTCTTCCGCGCCTTGCTGGAGAACCAGGCCTCCGAGCAGGGCGCCCGGATGGCCGCCATGGACTCGGCAACACGCAATGCCGGTGAAGTCATCGGCGAACTGACGCTGAAGTACAACCGCTCGCGTCAGGCTCAGATTACCAAGGAACTCATCGAAATCATTTCGGGCGCAGAGGCGCTCTAAGAGGCATCGCAATGAACGCATCGGTCAAGGTCAAGGGCAGGGTCACGCAGGTCATCGGCGCCGTCGTCGACGTCCAGTTTGATGGCAAGCTTCCGGAAATTCTGAACGCGCTGGAAACGACGAATTCGGGCCAGCGGCTCGTCCTCGAGGTGGCCCAGCACCTTGGCGAATCCACGGTCCGCACGATCGCCATGGACTCGACTGAAGGTCTGGTGCGCGGGCAGGACGTGGTCGACACCGGTCGCGCCATCTCCATTCCGGTAGGCCCGGCAACGCTCGGCCGCATCATGAACGTCATCGGCGAGCCGATTGACGAAGCCGGCCCCGTCAAGGGTGTCGAGCTTCGCCCGATCCACGCCGAAGCACCGAAGTTCACCGAGCAGGCAACCGAAGCCTCGATGCTTGTCACGGGCATCAAGGTCGTCGACCTCCTCGCGCCCTATTCGCGCGGCGGCAAGATCGGCCTCTTCGGCGGCGCCGGCGTCGGCAAGACCGTTCTCATTCAGGAACTGATCAACAACGTCGCCAAGAAACACGGTGGCTTCTCGGTCTTCGCCGGCGTTGGTGAGCGTACGCGTGAAGGCAACGATCTCTATCACGAGATGATCGAGTCGAACGTGAACAAGGACCCCAAGAAGGGTTCGACCGACGGCTCCAAGTGCGCGCTGATCTTCGGCCAGATGAACGAACCGCCGGGCGCCCGCGCCCGCGTCGCCCTGACCGGCCTGACGGTTGCCGAATACTTCCGCGACCAGGGACAGGACGTGCTCTTCTTCGTCGACAACATTTTCCGCTTCACGCAGGCCGGCTCTGAAGTGTCGGCTCTCTTGGGCCGCATTCCCTCCGCCGTGGGCTACCAGCCGACGCTCGCCACCGACATGGGCGCCCTGCAGGAGCGCATCACGACCACGACCAAGGGCTCGATCACATCGGTTCAGGCCATCTACGTACCGGCCGACGACTTGACCGACCCGGCACCGGCCGCCTCGTTTGCCCACCTTGACGCCACGACCGTGTTGAACCGCGCGATCTCCGAGAAGGGCATCTACCCGGCCGTCGACCCGCTCGACTCGACCTCGCGCATCCTTGATCCGCGCGTCGTCGGCGAAGACCACTACCGCGTTGCCCGCGAAGTGCAGCGCATCCTGCAGCGCTACAAGTCGCTCCAGGACATCATCGCCATCCTCGGCATGGACGAGCTTTCCGAAGAGGACAAGCTCCTCGTCGCCCGCGCCCGTAAGATCGAGCGCTTCCTGTCGCAGCCCTTCCACGTCGCCGAAGTCTTCACGAACACGCCAGGCGTCTTCGTCGACATCGCCGACACCGTAAAGGGCTTCGATGGCCTGTGCCGTGGCGACTACGATCACCTGCCGGAGCAGGCCTTCCTCATGGTCGGCACCATCGAGGACGCCGTGAAGAAGGCCGAGCGCCTCGCGGCAGAGGCGGCCTGATAATCCATGAGCAAGCTGCACTTCGATCTGGTTTCCCCGGAACGCCTGTTGATCTCGGCCGAGGTCGACCAGGTCGATGTGCCGGGCTCGGAAGGCGACTTCGGCGTGCTGGCCAACCACGCACCGCTGATGACGGCCTTGCGCCCCGGCGTCCTGACGATCCAGTCCCAGGGCAAGGCTGGCGAGAAGTTCTTCGTCCGCGGCGGATTTGCGGAAGTGACCGCCCGGGGCCTGACGATTCTCGCCGAGGAAGCTATGCCGCTCGCCGAGCTTGACCGCGCGGCGCTCGAGGCACGCATCCGTAACGCCGAAGAGGACGTGGCTGACGCCCGGGATGAAGCAAGGCGCGAGCGGGCACAGGAAACCCTTGATCGCCTGCGGGAATTGCAGGCAGCCCTGCACTGAGCCGTTTCCGGGGTTAATGCCCCGACCGGGTTGTGACGTTTGGACGGGCGCTCCCCATGGAAGAGGGGCGCCCGCTTTGCTATATGGATGCGGTAAGCGAATGCGGCTGGTGGGAAGCCGGTCAGCTTGGGAAAACGGACATGCGTGAGCACTGGACCCTCGACTCCATCGACTGGAGCCGTTTCGATCGCTCGAAACTGGATCCCGCCCTCGTGCGCCTCGTCAAGGCAGCCTCCCTCGTGGAGTACAACGCGACCGACTATGTCGAGTACCTGCGCAAGGTCTTCGCCAACGAGCCGGAGATGATGAAGTCTCTCTCCCGCTGGGGCACCGAGGAAGTCCAGCATGGTGCAGCGCTCGGCCGCTGGGCCGAGATGGCCGATCCCACCTTCAGGTTCGACGAGGCCTTTGCGCGGTTCCGCAAGGCCTATCGGCCTGCGCACTTCATCAACGCCGACGGGTCGGTCCGCGGCAGCCGCGTGGGTGAACTCATCGCGCGCTGCGTGGTCGAGTGTGGAACCTCATCGGCCTATGTCGCGCTGCGCGATGCATCGGACGAGCCCGTCCTCAAGCAGGTCGCAGGCCTCATCGCCGCCGACGAGTTCGCGCACTACCGGCTCTTCTACGATCTCATGGGCGTGCAGCCCGAACAGCAGCCCGGCTTCTGGAAGCGCCTCTGGATCGCCGCGACCCGCGTGTCCGAGACCGAGGACGACGAGTTGGCGATGGCTTACTACTGCGCGAACGTGCCGGCTGACCGCGAGAAGGACATTCCCTACGACCGCAACGCCTGCAACCAGGCCTACCAGTCGGCAATGTTCCGCCTCTACAAGCCGCTGCACATCGAGCGGGCGGTGGCGATGACCGGCAAGGCCATCGGCGTACATCCGGAATCGAACGTGCTCAAGTTCATCGGCCGCGCCCTCTGGCAGTTCGTTCGCTTCCGCGTCTGGCGCATGGGCCCGCCCGCCCGCACCATGGCGCCGGCCTGAACCGCCCGCTGCGGCCTTTCGCTTGACAACAACACCATCGCCGGGGAGCCTGCCATCCCGGGGCATTCGCCCCGTTTGCAGAGGAACCCTGACATGATCAGCAAGGCCCCACGCGCGCTTCTCGTAGCAGGAGTGATCCTGCTCGCCAGTCCGCTCACGGCAATGGCATCCGATGGACACGCCAGCGGCGCGTTCCAGATGGCAAACATGGCCCCTCCCGAGCCCGAAAAGCCCATCGAGCCGCCCATGCCGCAGGAGACGCCGGCCCCCCAGGACCCCGCCATGCCCGAACCGGTCGGCGCCGAGCCGCCCGCCGGGGCCACGCCGGCCGAAGCTCCTCCTGCCGAGGCAGCCCCCGCCGAGCCAGCCCCTGCGACCGCTGAAGCCGAACCGGCACCCGCAGCCGAAGGAACGGGCGGCACGGGCATCGGCGTCATCGTCGCCGTTCTCCTGGTTGTTGCGGTGGGCGCATTCTTCCTTCTTCGCCGCAAGTAG
>JAGWXR010000139.1 GCA_018969785.1 Alphaproteobacteria bacterium | reverse complement strand
GGCGTCATCTTCCGCCCGCATCCGGACCTGAAGCGGGCCGGAACCAAACAAGAGGAAACGACACCATGAAGACGATCTTCCTGACTGCTGCTGCTGCGACGCTGGCCTCGAGCCTTGCCCTTTCCACACCGGCCCTGGCGTTTGGCTGGGACCTTCTCGGCACGCTCAACGTGCGCGATCGGGTCGATGTCGACACGATCACGCTGCCGGGCAACCGCAAGTTCGACCGGATCAAGATTTGCGCCTACCGGGCGCCGGTGCGTATCATCGACGTCGACGTGCATTACGAGAATGGCGGCCACCAGGACATCAGCACGCGCTGGGAAATCCGGCCGGGTGACTGCACGCGCAACATCGACCTCAACGGCAACAACAGGAACATCCGTGCCATCGTCCTCAAGTACGAAGAAAATTCGTGGCGCCTCGGCACGGCGACCGTCCGCGTCTTCGGCAACTAGAAAAACGACAAGGCCGACGCCACTGCGGCCGCCCGGGCGAAAGCCCCGGCGGCCGTCGTGCTTTGTCTATGTGATCGGCACGCGCGGCGTGCGCGGCGCGATCACCTATGTCGGCTGGACCGTCGACCTCGCGGCGCGACTGGCCCGGCACAATGCTTCGCTCGGGGCGAAGTTCACGCGCGGCCGGCGCTGGCAACTCCTCTACGCAGAGGGGTTCCACGATCGCCGGGTTGCCATGAGCCGGGAGTGGCACCTCAAGCGCGATCGCGTCTTCCGCAAGGCCCTGCGCGACCTGCTTTCGGCGCGCACGAAAAAGGGCGGGAGATTTCTCTCCCGCCCCTGAGTTTCCTGGCTGGTCCTGAAGACTAGTTCAGGTCAACCGTCGCGCGGCGGTTCTGGGGTTCCTTCACGCCGTCGCCGGTCTGGACCATGAGTTCGGCTTCACCCTTGCCCGAGGTCGAGATCGAGCCTTCGGCAATGCCCTTGCCGACCAGGTTCGTCTTGACCGCATCGGCGCGGCACTCGGAGAGCTTCTGGTTGTAGGCGTTGGAGCCCGAGGTGTCGGTGTGGCCGACAACGCGGATCGCCGCAGCGCCCGTCGTCTTCGCCGCGGCAGCAGCCTCGGCGAGGACCGAGTCGGCCTCAGCGGTGATGTTGCACTTGTTGAAACCGAAGAAGACGATGAACTGCTTGGGTGCTGGCGGCGGCGGCGGGGGCGGCGGCGGCGGCTCGACAACCGGGGCCGGCGGCTCGTTGTAGCCGTAGCGCAGGCCGATGCTGAAATTATGCTTGCGCAGTTCGACGTCGTTCGTGCGGAAGAGCTCAGCGTCCTCGATGTACATGTAGCGATAGTTCGCCGTGAGGTCCCAATTCTGGGTCAGGCGGTAGGTCGTACCGATGATGCCCTGCGCGGCGAACTGCCAGTTCGAGTCCTTCAGGCTGGTGCCGACGAACTCGAGGCGCGGGTTGTCCATGCCGATGCCGGCGCCGACGCTGAAGCCGAAGCGCTCGGAGCTGAACTTGAAGTCATAGACCGCGTTGACCATGTAGGACCACTCGGTGAGTTCTGGCGTGTTCGACGTACAGACGGGGGCGATAAGCCCAGCGCAAGACGTCACGACGGCGGGTCCGTCGTTGAAGCGGTAGCCGAATTCGCCCTCGATGCGCCAGTTGCTGTCGGTCAGCGCGTAGCCGGCGGTGCCCAGCACGCCCCAGCCGTTGTCGAGGTCGACCGCGCGGCGGCCTGCAGACGCCGTGGGGGTCACCGCGGTGTCTTCCACGCTCACGAAGGCCCCTTCGAGGCCTACATACCAGCCAT
The DNA here is from genome assembly GCA_018969785.1 of Alphaproteobacteria bacterium. Classification (GTDB taxonomy): domain Bacteria; phylum Pseudomonadota; class Alphaproteobacteria; order Micropepsales; family Micropepsaceae; genus SZUA-430. Next base: position 3,525 of record JAGWXR010000139.1, on the reverse strand, counting down.
CACGGTCGTAGCCGGCATTTGCCGCGCCCGTGAGGACCACCGCTGCCGCGGCACCAAGGAGACAAGTCTTCATGTTCATAGAGCGAACCCCAATTTGCAGGTGAAGCCGGCGGCGATGCCACGAATGTGGCTCTGCTTCCGGCACGTTAAACATGTTCCGATGATAGCCCTCAACGGCGAGCCAAAGAGTAACCTACGCGCCACACCCCACTGCCAAACGCTGCGGTTAACCAACGCCAGAGAGCCATTTTTTGGCTCATTTACTTGTTTTTCCACAAAGCTCGGCCGGCGGTAACGCTTGACTTTTCGTGATGTATTTGTGCACGTAACGTCCTTAATTAGGCGCCGCGAGAGTTCAGATCCGCAGCCGATTCCCGCCACTGCCCCGCTCGGCGAGCGTGGTGGCGAGGCCCAGCAGCGAGCGCGCCAGCGCCGCCTGGCGTCCCGCGCGCAAGGCGCGCGTGCGCAACTGCCCTTCGTACAGGGCCTGTGCGGCCGACTGGCCGAGCGTGTCGGCGCCCTCGAGATTGCGGGCGTGGGCGGCGGCGAGGCTTTCCACCACGGAATTCGATTTCGGGTCGACGCCCGCGGTGAAGGCGCGGACGCGCAGGGCTGCCGTGCGGTCAAGCGCCTCGGCACGGGCGTTGGCGGCGCGGGCAGTCAGCGTTGCGGCGTCGGCGCGGGCGGCGCGTTCAGCCTCGCTGGCCTCACGCTTCATTTCGCGGGCGCTTGCGGCAGCCCCCGCAAGCGAGCCGGCAAGCTGCAGGCCCGTCAGGGCGATGGGGGCGCACATGGCGTGGGTGTTCCTTTCATGGGTCCTTTGTCCTTTGGGTTCAGTACCAGGTGAGGTCGGCCTCATCGCGACGGCGCGGGACGGGGCGCTGCGGCGGGGTCGCCTCCAGCGGGGCGGCGGCGTGGCGCAGCATCATCACGGCGATGCGCGTTGCCGACATGAGGTCGTCGTCGCGCTTGACGATCTTGCCGTTCAGGCGGTGATAGGTTTCGAATTCACGGAACCAGTCGTCGAGGTGCTCGAACACCCTGAAGCGACCGGTGCGCATGCGTTCGACCAGCTCGATGATGCCGGGCTCGACCAGGTAGCCGCCTTTCGGGTGCGTCGCGTGGACGGGCAGCATGTTGAGGCCTTCCTCCTCGTAGAGCGTCATCAGTTGCCGGCCCGAGCCCTTTTCGGTGGCAAGGCCATCGTGCGGCCAGGCCCAGGTGAGCTCGCGGCCCCAGCGGCGCAGGGCGGCTGCGTGCAGGGCCGGTGTCTCGTTGCGGGCGCGGAAGGCGTGGGTGACATAGATGCAGTCGGCCTCCTCGTCATGCGCGATGCGCACGGCGGCGAAGGGATGGTCGTAGCCGAAATCCATGCCGCCCAGGACGGGCCATGTATCGGGCACCTCGAAGGGGCGGCAGCGTATGTCGGCGGGTGCCAGCGGGAACACGCGTCCGCTGCCGAGGCCCGGGATGCCCGAGAGGCGCGCGTCGCGCTCGTGCGCGGGGAAGCCTTCGGCGATGGCCGCGCGGTCCTGCGGCCTGATGTGAAGCGCGTCCTCGATCGTCATGTTCACGTCGGCGCAGGTCGTGCCATCGTGGTTGCGCATGAGGCGCGTGACGATGCTGCTCATGCCAAGCAGCGGCGTGAAGGTCGTGTAGACCATGCCGCCGGTGGCGATCAGGCGGGCGAGCGCCTCGTTGTAGACCTGCTCGGGCGGTTCCTCGTCACACCAGATCACGTGCTTCGACGGGCCCTGCCAGGCCTGGCGTCCCTGGTCGTAGCGCTTGAAGCCGAGCTTGGAGACCCCGCCCGAGGCGTGGCTGACCAGCACGGTATCGAGCAGGTCGGCGACACCCTGTCCCCGCTTTGCCTCGACGAGCGCGTCGGCGGGGATGGCGCCCGTGCCCCAGGCACCGAGCGGGCCCATGAGGGCGGACTGCGGGTTGTCGCGCGTGGTCTCGCCCGTGTCGCAGGCGGCCCAGGCATCGATGGGGTGGGTAAAGCGGCGGCCCTGCCACCAGGCGGGATAGCGGCCGGTGAGGTGGATGGCCATCTCCATCGCGCCGGAATAGGTCTTGCCCTGCTGGTTGCCCGCGCGCAGCAAACGCTGGGTGCAGGTCGCGCCGAAGTCATGGAACAGCTTCTGGCGCGCGTAGGGCGTGTAGTGCTTCAGGCGGTTCCTGGCCTTGCGGGCTGTCGCCTCGGCCTGGAGCAGGCGGCTCAGCGCCGACAGCCGTTCGGAGGTAATCGAGGAAGGCTGCGAGTTCGTCATCGGTGATGTCCGTGAGGGGGCCGGTGCCCTGCCCGTCCGGCGCGATGGCCGAGACGAAGCGCAGGTACTGGACGGGGTTCTGTTCGGCGAGGTCGTCGATGGCCTTCTGGCCGGTGGCCTCGAAACTCTTGAGGAGGCCTTGTGCGAATTTCTGCGACAGCGCCGTGCCGGCGCCGCCGCCCTTGGGTGGTGCGTTGAACTTGGTCATGGGAGGTCTTCAAGGATGGTGCCTGTGTGGCAACGAAAACGGCGGATTTGCGGGAGAAACCGCTGGGGCCTCATCCGTGGGCAGATTCCGACGCTATGGATTGACAGCGCCGAACATCGCCGAAATCGCCGAAAACAAAAAGTGAACAAATTGACGCAGGGGGTGGAGGGGCGGAATTGTGCGGGCGGGATGCCCGCGCTCCCAGCGGGGGCGCCTGGCTTTCACATTCTTTCCTCGTCATCCCGGTCGAGGCCGGAGGCCGAGCGCCGGGACCCCGCTGCCGTTCCTCTTGCGCGGACCAGCGGGGTCCCGGATCGCAAGCTGCGCCAACGGCCGCGTGGCCGCGGCCGGGCTTCGCTAGCGTCCGGGATGACAACGATAAATGGGGATCGGAGGATCGGGAGAGACTACCCTTTCACCGTGTCCCTGGTGCTCGGGTTCAGGCCCCAGGTGGGGGGCATGAGGGGGTGTTCGCGCAGGATGGCGTCGCCTTTCAGCTTCCAGATGCGCTGGTACACGTAGAAAGGAGCGGTCGGGTAGAGGTGATGCAGCAGGTGATAGTTGTGGTTGGCCATGACGGGTGACCAGAACCAGTCGGCGCCAAGGCGCAGCGCGGTGGCCTTGTATTCGTTCTGCTGTGCCAGCGTCTCGAAGGGCTGGTGGGTCAGGAAGCTGAAGACGAAGACGAACAGGAACGAGGAAATGCGGGTGGGCACGATCCAGAGCATCAGGAGCTCCCAGCCATAGCCTGCATAGACGATGGCGCCGGCGCCAGTAAGGATCGTGGCCACGTAGAGGGCGAGCGGCACGTATTTGCGACGGGCGAACTCGCCACCCTTGGTGAAGAACCACTTGGTGTAGAACCAGTCGAAATTTGCCCAGCGCAGCGGAAAGAGCCAGTCGAGCTTGTGGCTGTAGGCATCGGGATCGCGCGCGGGATCATTGGCGTAGCGGTGATGCGCCATGTGGATGAAGCGGGCGACGTCCATCGGCGCGAGCGGGGCGAAATAGACAAGCCCGATGCGGCCGAGGGCTTCGTTGACC
>JAGWXR010000138.1 GCA_018969785.1 Alphaproteobacteria bacterium | reverse complement strand
GCCAAGCGCGTGCGCAAGCGCGAGGAAGCCTTCCGCGTCGAGCCTCAGGTGCTGATCGACAATGCGGCATCAGACTCGCACACTGTCATCGAGGTCAACGGACGCGACCGGCCGGGCCTGCTTCACGACCTGACACGCGCGCTTTTCGTTGCCCGGCTGTCGATCCATTCGGCGCAGGTGACGACCTATGGCGAGCGGGCGGTCGACGTCTTCTACGTGAAGGATGTCTATGGCCTCAAGGTTACCCACCCCCAGCGGATCCAGGACATCCGCGACAAGGTGCTCGAGGCGCTTGGCGACGGCGGAATTCGTGTCCCGCGGCGCAGCCGCGGGGGCACGGGCGGCTGAAGCCTTCAACTGCCTCCCTTGCCCGCGGGCGGCGGATTGGCCATAAGGCGGCGTCATCTTTCACAATATCCGGATTTCATGACGATGAGCGCGGACCATACGCCCCTGGTTTTCTCGGGCATGCAACCGACGGGGAACCTGCACCTGGGGAACTATCTCGGTGCCATGCGCAACTGGCTCAAGCTGCAGTCGTCGTATCGCTGCGTCTATTGTGTCGTCGACCTCCACGCGATGACGATGGAGTTCGACCCGCAGCAACTGGCCAAGGCGTCGCGGGAGGTTGCTGCCGCCTATATCGCCAGCGGTGTCGATCCGCAGCGTTCGGTCATCTTCGTGCAGTCGGGCAACAGCGACCATGCCGAGCTTGCCTGGATCTTCAACTGCGTTGCCCGCGTGGGCTGGCTGAACCGCATGACGCAGTTCAAGGACAAGGCCGGCAAGAACAGCGAGAAGATGAGCGTGGGGCTCTATACCTATCCGGTGCTCATGGCGGCGGACATCCTGGGCTACCGGGCGACACATGTGCCGGTCGGGGACGACCAGAAGCAGCATGTGGAGCTTGCGCGCGACATTGCCCAGAAATTCAACAACGACTTCGCGGCTCCCGGTTTCTTCCCGCTGCCCGAGCCCATCATCACGGGGCCGGCCACGCGCGTGATGAGCCTGCGCGACGGCAAGGCCAAGATGTCGAAGTCGGATCCGTCCGACTATTCGCGCATCAACCTCACGGATGACGCCGACACCATTGCGCTGAAGTTCCGCAAGGCGAAGACGGACCCGCATCCGCTGCCGGAGTCGGAGGCCGAGCTTGAGGGTCGTCCGGAGGCTGCCAACCTGATCGCGATCTATGCGGCATTCCAGGAGAAATCGAGGCAGGCCGTGATCGACGAGTTTCGTGGGGCGCAGTTCTCGATGCTGAAGAACGCGCTGGCCGACCTGGTCGTTGCCAAGCTCTCGCCGATCGCCGACGAGATGCGACGGCTGCTCGGCGACCAGGCGGAGCTGGATCGCCAGCTGCGCGAGGGCGCGAACAAGGCGCGCGCGATTTCCGGACCGATCATGGAGGAAGTCCGGCGCGTTGTTGGCATCGGGCGTTGATGCTAGACTGCCGTGCGCAGGACAACGGTGGCCGCACATGACCGAGAAATTGCCGCCTGAGGCGCCTTCCCGACAGCGACGGCGGAAGTTCCTTGTGATCGTCGACCAGTCGCCCGAGCACAGGAAGGCGCTGCGCTTTGCGGCGCGCCGCGCGCAGCACACGGGCGGGCTTGTCAGCCTCCTGAATGTCATCGCACCGGGCGACTTCCAGCATTGGCGTTCGGTCGAGGATGCCATGCGCGAAGAGGCGCTCAGCGAGGCCGAGCGGCTGCTCTACGAGGCAGCCAAGACCGTCAACGAGCTGTCGGGGCTGCACCCGGAACTGATCGTCAGGGAGGGCAAGTCACGCGAGGCCGTGCTCGGCCTGTTGAAGGACGACCCGGACATCATGGTGCTGGTGCTGGCGTCGAGCACCGGCCGGGAGGGGCCCGGGCCGCTCGTATCCCTGGTGGCGCAGCAGGCGCAGATGGCTTATCCCATACCGGTTACCATCGTGCCGGGCAGCCTGAGCGACAGCGACATCGACGAACTGGCCTGAGACGATCCGCCGGGGCGCGGCGATCCGCCATTTTCACCCTGGGCTGTTGTTCCCGAGGCGAAGTCGAACTATCTCTCCGGCACGCCATTGCCATGCGAGGTCCTGCCCGCCGTGTTCATCCAGACCGAATCCACGCCCAATCCTGCCACCATGAAGTTCCTGCCGGGTCGTGCCGTGCTCAAGGAGGGGGCGGCTGATTTCCCGACGGCAGAGGCGGCGCAACGCTCGCCGCTGGCGGCGCGGCTCTTTGCGATCGACGGCGTTGCCGGGGTCATGCTGGGCTCCGACTTCGTGACGGTCACAAAGGCTGGTGGCGACTGGTCGGCCCTGAAGCCGCAGGTGCTCGGTGCGATCATGGAGCATTTCACGAAGGGGCTTGAGGTCCTCGACACGCAAGAGGGTGGGGCAGGGCTTGCGGAGTCGTATGATCCGAAGGACGAGGAAATCGTCGTGCAGATCAAGGAACTGCTCGAGACGCGCGTGCGACCGGCCGTTGCCCGGGATGGTGGCGACATCGTCTTCCGCGGTTTTGAAGGCAGTTCAGGCACGGTGTTCCTGAACATGCGCGGTTCCTGTGCCGGGTGCCCGTCGTCGACGGCGACGCTGAAGAACGGCATCGAGAACATGCTTCGCCACTACATTCCCGAGGTCAATGCGGTCGAGGCCGTCTCGGCCTGACCGTTGCCTGCCTATCCCCCGCCATCTCCCCCGTCATGAGGTACATTCATGCACCACGCCTTGTCCGATGATGCGCTCGAGCAACTGTTCCGCTCTGCCCGCACGCAGAACAAGTGGCTGGACAAACCGGTCTCCGAAACACTTGTCCGCGCGCTCTATGACCTGACGCGCATGGCGCCGACGAGCGCCAACAGTTCGCCCGCCCGCTTCGTGTTCGTCACATCGGCGGCGGGGCGCGAGAAGCTGAAGCCGTTCCTGCTGCCCAACAATGTCTCGAAGGTCATGACGGCGCCGGTGACTGCCATCATCGGGTATGACCTTGCGTTCTACGAAAAGCTGCCCGTTCTCTTTCCGCATGTCGATGCGCGCAGCTGGTTTGCCGGAAATGACCGGCTGGCCGAGGCGACGGCGTTTCGCAACAGCTCGCTGCAGGGGGCCTACCTGATCATGGCGGCCCGCGCGCTTGGACTTGATTGCGGGCCACTGTCGGGCTTCGACAACGAGGGTGTCGACAAGGCGTTCTTCGCGGGCACGCGCGTCAAGTCGAACTTCATCTGCTGCATCGGCTATGGTGATCCGGCTGGCGTGTTTCCGCGCTCGCCGCGCCTGTCATTCGAAGAAGCCTGCCAGCTTGCATGAGCCGTGGGCTGGTCCTTGCGATCGATACGAGCTTCGGCCCGGTGTCGGCGGCCTTGCTGGCGCCCGACGGGCGCGTGATGGGGCATCGCCGGGTCGGTGATGCTGCCGGGCAGCAGGCCGAGGTGCTGCCACCGCTTGTCGGCGAGATCTTTTCGGCGTGCGATGCCTCGTTCAGCGACCTTGGACGCGTGGTGGTATCGACAGGGCCAGGTGCGTTCACGGGCGTGCGGGTCGGCATTGCCTTCGCCAAGGGACTGCACATCGCCACAGGTGCCGTCCTGGTCGGGGTTTCGAGCCTCGTGTGCCTTGCGGTACAGGCGAACGCCGACCACCCGGGCGTGCGAGCTGGGGTGATCGTCGATGCGCGGCGTGGCGAGGCCTATCTGATCGTGCGAGATCCGGACGGCAGCCACGCTGTAGAGCCCATGCTGCTTCCTGTCGCCGATGCCGAGCGCCTGCTGGTAACGGCCTGTGCGCGGCCAATGCTGCTCGTTGGCAGCGGCCGGCATCTTGTCAATGTACCGCTTGCGATGTTGCCGGCGCAGGAACCGGACGGGATCGATGCCGTGCAGTTGGGGCGCCACGGGTCCGGGCTTGACCCGGCGCTCCATCCGGTTCGGCCTGCCTATCTGCGCGCTCCGGACGCGCGGGTGCCGGCATGACAACCGGGCTTCAGATCCGTGCGGCGCGTGCCAGCGATGGCCCGTCGCTGGCCGTCCTGCATGCGGCTTCCTTTTCGGATACCTGGGGGGCGGCATCGTTTGCCACGCTGCTCGATCGGCCGCAGGTGATGGGGCTCAAGGCGATGGTAAACGGCGGGGACATTGCAGGCTTCATCCTGACGCAGGTCATTGCCGAGGAGGCCGAGATCCTGACGATCTGCGTCGATCCTGCGTTGCGGCGCGCCGGGGTGGGGCGGTTGCTCCTTGCCGAGGCGTGTCGGCAGTTGCAGGCGCGGGGTGCCCAGAGCCTGTTCCTTGAGGTGTCGGAAGACAATGAGGGCGCGCGCGCGCTCTATGCGCAATCGGGCTTTGTCGCGGTCGGGCGGCGAAAGGCCTATTACCGGGACGATGCGGCGGCGCAGGGGGCCCGGGATGCCCTTGTCATGCGACGGCAGCTTGGCGTGTAGACGGTTTTGCGCCGCCGTACTATGCAGTAGAGTGTCAAAAACCAACCGGTGAGTCATGGATCGGATCGAGAAGCTCTGCATCGAAAAGGGTTTGCGCATGACCGGACAGCGGCGCGTGATCGCGCGCGTCCTGGCGGAGGCCGAAGATCATCCGGATGCCGAAGAACTGCATCGGCGCGCTGCGGCGATCGATCCGCATATCAGCATCGCCACCGTCTACCGGACGGTGCGGCTGCTGGAGGAATCCGGGATCCTCGAGCGGCATGACTTTCGTGACGGGCGCGCGCGGTACGAGGAAGTGCCGGATGAACACCATGACCACCTGATCGACGTGCAGACAGGCCGTGTCATCGAGTTCCATGATGACCAGATCGAGGAGCTGCAGCGGCTGGTGGCAGAAAAGCTGGGGTACCGGCTGGTGGATCACAGGCTTGAACTCTACGGCGTGCCCTTGAGTTCCGCGTCGGGCGATCCGAAGCAGAAGCCGCGGAAGTAGCCGGCGACAGATGCTTTTCATGCAAACACTCCGCGGGTTCGGGATCGCCATCGGCTTCATCGTGCTGACGGCGGCTTTCGTGCCTGCGCAGTGGCTGGCGCTGCGGTTCAAGTCGTCCCTTGCCGATACGCTGCCGGTCGCGTTTGCGCGCGGGCTTTGTGCGCTTATCGGGATCCGGGTCGAGACGTTCGGGCGTCCCTGCCGGGAGAAGGGCGTGCTGCTGGCGTGCAACCACACGTCCTATCTGGACATGCCGGTGCTGGCGGCGGTGACGCCGGTCTGTTTTGTCGCCAAGGCGGAGGTCGGGCGCTGGCCCTATTTCGGGACGCTGTCGCGGCTCGTGCGCACCGTTTTCGTCGAGCGCGAGCGGCGCAGCAAGGCGGGCGAGCAGCGCGATGCCATCCAGGAGCGGCTGGAGTC
>JAGWXR010000137.1 GCA_018969785.1 Alphaproteobacteria bacterium | reverse complement strand
CGTGGCGCGGCGGGTGATGAAACTCTCGAATTCGGTCGCGTCGCGGGCCGCCCGTGCCAGCAGGCGCGCCTCGCGGGCAGGTTCGTCCACCCCGGCGGCTGCCAGGCGGGCAGCGGCGGCACGCAGGATTTCATGACCGGGCTCGCGTTCCATGCCCTCCTGTTAGCAGCCTGTTCACCATGGTGCCAACCGCGCGCGGGGTCCGGGGCTGGCTTAAGCGTCAGGTTCATGGGGTCCGTGATGGGATCCGGTGTTTCATCAAGGGCTCTGTGGCCTATGCGCATTGTCAACGTCGCAAGCGAGCTGACCTCCAGCTGGCTCCTGGTTACCGGGTTGGCCGCGGCCCTTACACTGCTTGCGCCGTCGATCGTCATACTTGTCGCGATCACGGTCATCGGGATCCCGCTGGCCATTGCCCTCGCACTGGCGCCTTTGGTGTTCATCGTCTCGCTCGGGGGCGCCCTCGCCCACCGTTGGCTCAAGGTCGGCGCCATGGGCTATGTCATTGGTGCCGGCGCCACGCTGTTGCTGCTGTCGGTGCCAGCCCACTTCATCAACGCCGATCTCAGCCGCAGGATGTCTGAGCTGGTCGCCGACGATCGCGACACGTTTTCGCCGCCGCTCAAGGCCGGGACGATCGCGATCCGGCAGGACCTCGAGGGCTGGTTCGAGCGGGGCGAGACGCGCTGCAGCGGGCTGTGCATGCTGTTGCTGCTCGACGGCCATGCCGCGCGTGTCATGACCCTTGACGGAGGCGTGACCCCGGACATCGACCCGACGCGCAAGGTGCTGTCGTTCCGGATGGAGCGCCGGGACCGATGCCCTTACGTCAAGCTTTCCAGCAGCAATGAAATGTACTTCATCTCTGAAGAACCCGGTGGCTGGTCGCGGGGCTTGGATCAGAAGACCAACCAACGCATGCGCGCCCAGATCGGCCTCGGCAACTGCCTTATCCAGGAAACGGTCGCGCTTGGGCTTGCGGATGCGATCATCTCGGTTGGTGCTGTCAATCGCGGTCTTTCGGTCGAGGCGGCGGGTCTCGACCCGTTTGCCGATACGCTGACCGCGCACCGGTACAGCGTGCACCTGCGTGCGGCAAGCGGCTACGCGGAGGTTTACCGGCAGACGAACGTGGTCACCTACAAGCTGGCGCCGGTGCTGGCCCCAACGGTGGGTGGTGGCTTCCAGCTTGAGGGGACAGCGGTGCTGGCGCGCTTCGAAGAACGTTCGGACAAAGGCGCTGCGAGTTATCCTGACCGTGATCGGACGCTGTTCCTGCAGAAGATCCTGAGGGGCGGCACGACGCGCAAAGCCGAGGCACCGAAGAGCGGCGGCGCGGCCCTGAGGCTGAACCAGTCCTTCTGAGGCCGGATGCTCAGGCGGCGGCGCTCTCATCGAGCATGGCCAGCTTCTTCGCCTGGTCATCGGAGACCAGTGCGTCGATGATCTTGCCAAGCGAGAGGCCCTGCATGACCTGGTCGAGTTCGTAGAGCGTCAGGTTGATGCGGTGATCGGTGCAGCGGCCTTGCGGGAAATTGTAGGTGCGGATGCGCTCGGAGCGGTCACCGGATCCGACCTGCTCCTTGCGGTCGGCAGCGCGCTCTTTCTCCTGGCGCTCGCGCTCGGCGTCGAGGATGCGGGCCTTCAGGATCTTCATCGCCTTGGCCTTGTTCTTGTGCTGGGACTTTTCTTCCTGCATGGCGACGACGACACCGGTGGGGATGTGCGTGATGCGCACGGCGCTTTCCGTCTTGTTGACGTGCTGGCCACCGGCGCCGCTGGCGCGGTAGACGTCGATGCGCAGGTCGCTCTCGTTGATGTCGATGTCGACGTCGCCGGCCTCGGGCATGACGGCCACGGTGGCGGCCGAGGTGTGAATGCGGCCCTGGGCTTCGGTTGCGGGGACGCGCTGGACGCGATGCACGCCGGATTCGTATTTCAGCTTGGCGAAAACGCCGGCGCCATTCACGCTGACGATGACTTCCTTGTAGCCGCCGAGGTCGGATTCGCTTTCGCTCATCACCTCGAACTGCCATCCCTGGAGCTGGGCGTAGCGCTGGTACATGCGCAGGAGGTCGCCCGCGAAGAGGGCCGCCTCGTCGCCACCGGTGCCGGCGCGGATTTCAAGCAGTGCGCTGCCACTGTCGGCGGCGTCCTTCGGCAGCATGAGGATCGATAGCTCGCGCTCGACTTCCGGCAGGCGACGCCTGAGGTCGACCAACTCGTCGCCGGCCATGGACCGCAGCTCGGCGTCAGCCGACATGTCGGTGGACATGGCCGTGAGGTTCTGGATGTCGGCGCGCATGGACAGCACCTCGCGCGCCTTGGCCACGATGGGGCCGAGCTCCGCATACTCCTTGGCCAGCCTGGCAAAGGACGCGCCGGCGTCGGAGGCCATGCGCGCCTCGATCTCGGCGTAGCGGTCGAGAATGCGGTCAATCTGGGCAGAGGCGATCATGGACGGGTCTGGTGCCGGAAAACGGAGCAAAACAGGGGGCAAGAGATAGCAATGGGGGGAGCTCAAAGCCAGAGCGGGTTTCCGTAGCTGATGTCGCGGCGGGCGGGTGGTGGGTTGTTATTTCACGCGAAGGCGCGAGAGCGCGAGGGACGCGAAAAGAGCCGTAAACCCTTTTCGCGCCGAAGGCGCAATCGATCTGAATGGCGTTGCGCGCCGAAAGGTGGAACTTGTTTCGCGCTGTTCGCGCTCTCGCGCCTTCGCGCGAAGCCCTTGTCTCAAGCTGACTTTGCCGCCTTGATCTGCGCTGCCAACTGCCGGGTCATGGCGTCAACCTCGCGCATTGCCGCAAAGACCGACAGGTTGGGGTCGACCGGCTTGCCCTTGCCGATGCGATCGAGCTGGGCGTAGTACCAGAACATGACGCCGAAGCTATCCATGGTGCGCACCAGCGGGATGGCGCGCAGGAAGGACAGCCAGGGTGGCAACAGCTTGAGCCTTGCTTCCCAGCGCGTCAGCTCTTCCTCGCCCCTCAGCCATTTCGCGGGCGCATCGGTATCGACGCACATGGGGCGGCCGAGGCCGACCATGTCGGCGGCGCTGGTTTCGATGGCGTGGTTGGCGGCCTTGAGCAGGCGGATGCCGCCCGTCAGCAGCACGGGAATCTTCAGTGCCTGGCGCATGGCCTTGGCGAAGTCGACGAAGTAGGCCTCGCGGGCGGCCGTGGATGCGGGCAGTTTCTGCGGATCGACGGCTTCCATGCCCTCGAGGTTCATCATCCTGGGCTGCTCGTAGGATCCGCCCGAGACCTCGATCATGTCGACGCCCGCCTCTTCGAGCCATTTCGCAACCGTGAGGCTGTCCTCGAAAGCAAAGCCGCCCTTCTGGAAGTCGGCCGAATTCAGTTTCACGCCGACGGCAAAGCCGGGCTTCACGGCGGCCCGCACCTTGCGGACGATCTCCATCAGGAAGCGCGCGCGGTTTTCGAGGCTGCCGCCCCACTTGTCCGTACGCAGGTTGGCGCGCGGGTTCAGGAACTGCGAGGCGAGATAGCCGTGCGCGGCATGTATCTGCACTCCGTTGAAACCGGCATCTTCGGCCGCCTTCGAGGCGATGACGAAGCGGTTGATGAGGTCCTCGATCTCGGGCTCGGTCAGGGGCACAGGCTCGCCGAACTGCTTGCCGGGCAGACCCAGCGTCACGGCCGAGGGGGCCTTGGGGTGCGGGTTGACGATGGCCTGTGTCTGCCGGCCGGCGTGGCTGATTTGCATCCACAGCTGGGTGCCATTGCGGGTGCCGGCTGTGGCCCAGGCCTTGAGGCGGCGGCCTGTTTCCTCATCCGGCTTGCGGTCGATGACGACGTTGCCCGGGCGCTCGAGATGGTCGATGTCGACGATCACGTTGCCCGTGATGAGCAGGCCCGCGCCGCCGTCGGCCCAGGCCTTGTAGAGGTTCACGTGGCCTTCGGTGGGGCGGCCACGGTTGTCGCCGAGGCCTTCGGTCATTGCGGATTTCGCGATGCGGTTCCTGATCACGGCACCGCAGGGGAGCTTGAGGGGATCGCTGATGGTGGCGGTCATTTGCTTCTTCTTGTTTCGGTGACAGTGCACTTAGTTCGCCTTCAAACCAAGTGCACTGTCACCGAAATGGGGGTGTTGTTACAATTCGGTGCATTTCTGTCACAATCCGGACATGTGCGCAACACAGGGCTCGGCTGGATTATCGCGGCGTTCAAGCCAACGGGATCCCCGTCATGCCTCGTCTTGCCAGAGCCATCTTTCCCGGCGTTCCCCATCACGTGACACAGCGCGGGAATGGTCGTGCCCGCACATTCTTCACCGACAAGGATTACAGGCTCTATCTTGAACTTCTGACGGAACATGTGGCTGCGGCGACTGTTGACGTGCTGGCCTTTGTCCTGATGCCGAACCATGTCCACCTGATCCTGGTCCCGCAAGATCCCGACGGCTTGCGGCGGGCGCTGGCGCCGGTTCATCGCTACTATGCGGGGCACGTGCACAAGCGCGCCGGGCTTTCGGGACATTTCTGGCAAGGCCGCTTCGGCTGCGTGGCCATGGATGAGACCCACCTGCGTGCGGCTGTTCGCTATGTCGCGCTGAACCCGGTTCGCGCGCATCTCTGCCCGCGCGCCGAGGACTGGACTTGGTCGAGCGTCCACGCGCTATTGGGGCGGGCGGATGGACTGACCAACAGCGCCGCCGTCCTGACACGGTTTCCCGACATGGTCGAACTCATTCGCATGGGCGAGGAGCGCGAGCTTTCCGACTTGCTGCGGCGCGCGGAAAGCATCGGGCGCCCGCTGGGCTCGGCCTCGTTCATCAAGGAGCTTGAAGCCGCCAGCAACCGGACACTCAAACCACAGAAACGCGGACCGAGGTATTAATTTCGGTGACAGTGCACTTATCTCCTCTGAGATCTGAGTGCGACATAGATGTTCAGGCAGGAGATAAGTGCACTGTCACCGAAATTAACTTCTGGATTTTTCGATCTCCGCGGCCCGCTTTTCCACCAGCTCGACGATGTGGTCAACGAGCCGGTCGTTGTCCATCTTGTGGTCAGGCTTGCCGGCAACATAGACCATGCCCGACCCTGCCCCGCCGCCGGTGAAGCCGAGGTCGGTCTGGGCGGCCTCTCCGGGGCCGTTTACGACGCAGCCGATGATGGAAAGCGACATCGGGGTCGTGATGTGCTTGAGGCGATCTTCGATGATCGCGACGGTCTTGATGACGTCGAAGCCCTGCCTGGCACAGGAGGGGCACGAGATCACGTTCACGCCGCGGTGGCGCAGGTTCAGGGACTTCAGGATGTCGAAGCCGACGCGGATCTCCTCGACGGGGTCGGCCGACAGCGAGACGCGGATCGTGTCCCCAATTCCTGCCCAGAGCAGCGAGCCGATGCCGATCGCCGACTTCACGGTGCCGGTCATCAGGCCGCCGGCCTCGGTGACGCCCAGGTGGAGCGGGTAGTCAC
>JAGWXR010000136.1 GCA_018969785.1 Alphaproteobacteria bacterium | reverse complement strand
GGCTGCCGGCTGAATACCTATGAATCGGAAGTGATGCGGGCGAAGGCCACCGAAGCCGGCCTCAAGAACGCGATCATCGTGAATACGTGCGCGGTCACCGGTGAGGCCGTGAGGCAGGCGCGACAGTCCATCCGGCGCGCCCGGCGCGAGAACCCGGATGCCCAGATCGTCGTGACGGGCTGCGCCGTGCAGACGGACCCGGAGGCCTTTGCCGACATGCCCGAGGTCGACAGGGTGCTTGGCAATGCGGACAAGCTCGAAGCGAAATCCTATGCTATCGACGTGCCGCAGGCGCGCGTGCTCGTCAACGACATCATGTCGGTGCGCGAGACCGCGTCGCACCTCGTGGCCGGGTTTGACGGCCGCGCGCGCGCGTTCGTGCAGGTACAGAACGGCTGCGACCATCGATGCACGTTCTGCATCATTCCCTATGGCCGCGGGCCCTCGCGCAGCGTGCCGGCGGGGGCGGTTGTCGATGACATCAAGCGGCTTGTGCAGCAAGGCGTGCGCGAGATCGTGCTGACGGGCGTCGACATCACCTCGTATGGCGGCGATTTGCCGGGCACGCCTAAGCTCGGGCGGATTGTCGAGCAGATCCTGAGGCTTGTGCCGGACCTGCCACGGCTGCGCCTGTCGTCGCTGGATGTTGCCGAGTGCGATGCGCAGCTTGTCGAGCTTGCCGCGCACGCGCCCCGGCTGATGCCGCACCTGCACCTGTCGCTGCAGGCAGGACATGACATGATCCTCAAGCGCATGAAGCGACGCCACACGACCGCTCAGGCGGTGGCGTTCTGCGCAGACCTGCGCGCGCGTCGTCCGGAAATCGTCTTTGGTGCTGACCTGATTGCCGGCTTCCCCACCGAGAGCGACGAAATGTTTGCCTCGACGCTGCAGCATGTGCGCGACTGCGGTCTGACCTACCTGCACGTGTTTCCCTTCTCGGCGCGGGCGCGCACGCCGGCGGCCCGGATGCCGCAAGTCGATGGCGCGCGCATCAAGGCACGCGCAGGCGCGCTCAGGGCGCTGGGGGCCGAGACGCTGTCGTCGCATCTTGCAACGCTTCCCGGGCGCGAGATCGAGCTTCTGGTCGAGCAGGATCTCATCGGGCGCAGTCCCACCTATGCACCGGTCAAGCTTTCGACCGCGCAGCCGGCAGGTGCGATCGTGCGGGCACGCGTGACGGGCGCCGACCGGCACTTCGCCTATGCGGAGGCTGCGTGATGTCTGGAACGGATGGAAAGAAGCCCGGCTTCTTCGCGCGCCTCAAGGCCGGACTGACGCGCAGCACCCAGGCCTTTACGCAAGGCATCACGCGCGTCTTCACACGACGGCGGCTGGACCAGGCGGCGCTCGACGAGCTCGAGGAGCTGCTGATCGGCGCCGACATGGGCGCCAAGGTTGCCGCGGATGTCGTTGCCGAACTCAAGCGCACGCGGTTCAACGCCGACGTGACCGAGGAAGAGATCCGCACGGCGCTCGCCGACGAGATCGTGAAGATCCTGCGGCGCGTGTCGAAGCCGCTTCTGATCCGGCCGGAGCTCAGGCCGCATGTCGTGCTGATGGCGGGCGTCAACGGTTCGGGGAAGACCACGACGATCGGCAAGCTGGCACAGAAGTACAGGGGCGAAGGGCTCAAAGTCATGCTGGCGGCGGGCGATACGTTCCGTGCCGCGGCCGTCGAGCAGCTCAAGGTCTGGGGCGAGCGGACGGGCTGCCCGGTGATTGCCAAGGAAACGGGCGCGGATGCTGCCGGGCTTGCCTATGAGGCCTTCGAGCGGGCGCGCAACGAGGGCTATGACGTGCTGCTGATCGACACGGCGGGCCGCCTGCAGAACAAGGCGGGCCTGATGGCCGAACTCGAGAAGATGGTGCGCGTGATCAAGAAGATCGACCCGGCCGCGCCGCACAACGCGATCCTGGTGCTTGATGCAACGACGGGGCAGAACGCGGTTGCGCAGGCCGAGGTGTTCCGCGAAACCGCCAAGATCAGCGGCGTCATCATGACGAAGCTGGACGGCACGGCGCGGGGCGGGATCCTTGTGTCGATCGCCGAAAAGTTCGACCTGCCGATCCACTATATCGGTGTCGGCGAGACGGCCGATGACCTTCAGGCCTTCGATGCCGAACAGTTCTCTCGCGCGCTGGTCGGCGCCTCGTCCAACCCGTCGCAAGGCTGATCGCACGCCCGCTTACAGGAAATGTCCGCATGAACCCGCTTCTCAAATTCCTCCTGGAACTCGGGCCGCTCGTCATCTTCTTTGCCTGCTACTATGCCCTGGGCATCATGCCGGCAACGGCCGTTTTCATGGTGGCGACGGTGATCTCGGGTATCGTTACCTATGTGCTGACGCGCAAGGTCTCACCGCTCATCGTGTTCAGCGCGGTGGTGGTCCTGATCTTCGGGGGGCTCACGATCTGGCTGAACGATGACCTGTTCATCAAGATGAAGCCGACGATCTATTACTTCGCTGTTGCCTTCATCCTTGCGGGTGGACTGGCGACAGGGCGGCTGATCATCCGGGACATCATGGACATGGCGATCCAGCTGACCGAGCGGGGCTGGCATATCTTCACCGTGCGCCTTGTGCTGTTCTTCTGCGCGCTGGGCTGGCTCAACATCCATGTCGCGCAGAGCTATTCGTTCGAGACGTGGCTCTGGTTCAAGGTCTGGGGGTTCATTCCGCTGAACCTGCTCTTCTTCATGGCGCAGATGCCGCTTTTCATGCGCCACGAGATCAAGGCTGAGGAGCCGCCTGCCCCGCCGGCGTGAGGGTCTTCAGATCGAGTGTGCGGAAGACAAAGGCGCCGTCGCCCGAATGCACCGGGCTTGCGTTGTCCGGCCTCAAGGCGAGGAGTTCCGAGGCTTCCGGGGTGTCCGGCAGGGCCGAGCGCTCGAACAGGGCGATGCGACCCCTGGCGTTGGCTTCATGCTCGATCGTGATCGACAACGGCTTGTCGGCCGTGCCGAAGATGCGTGCCCAGAGGGGCCGGCCGGCTTTCAGGCGATCGGAAGATACGAGCGGCTGGCCTTCGAGGGTGACGGCGGTGATGCCAGACCCCGGGGGAATGATGAGGCCGAAGACAAAGCCTGCACGCACCGACCTGATCCTGCCCGAGAGGCTGACCTTGTTGCCGCTCTGCTGGCGTGAGGCGAGTTCGAGACGCGGTGCCTCGAGGCGCGCGGTTTTGGCCTTGCGGGTGAATGCCTGGGTCGGGACGAGGCCCGCGAGGTCGATGCTTTCCGGCGCCGGCCCAAAGCCCGCGCGCTGCATGAAGGCGCGATCGACCGGTGTTTCCTGGACAAGCCAGCGCGCGTCACCTGTGTCCGCGTCCTGATGGTAGACGATATTGAGGGGGCGCGGATTGTCGGGCGTGTAGCCGGGCATGGCTGCCGCCAGGGCGGCCGTGGCGAGCGTCAGCACGACGGGGACGGCAAGGGCCGTGGTGCGCAGAGGGGCCGCCATAAGCAAGAGCGGAACCATCGCCAGCGCCAACGGGAACAACGCCAAGAGCTTGAACTGGCTGAGGGGGAAGCCGACCACGGCGTCGAGGGCAAGCATGTGGCCGGTCCAGAACATGGCGATGGCCACGAAGCCCGCGAACGCGGCCCAGCGCATGGCGGAAGCGGGAGCGACGAACTGACCGAGGCCTGCCACGAGCGCGAAGATGACCACGGGCCAGAGGAAGGCATAGGCGGCACCTGGCAGCGCGGCGGCGCTGGCGACAGCGAGCAACGCGAGGAAGAGCCAGTAGACGAGGCTCACCGCCTGCGGCTCTGCGCGCGGTGCCAACAGGCGGGCCGTGACCGTGGCGACTGCAAAGGTTGCTCCGAGCAGTGCGACGCGTGCGGGCCACGGTGCCTGGTGATCGAGCACGTGAACCTCGGGCCAGATCCCAAGCGGGTATGAGAGGATCCAGCCGATGGCGAACATCACGAAGGGCAGGACGAGGAGCGAGGCCATCGACCAGATCGCGCCTGCCATCGGCAGGGTTGTTCGCCCTGTCACCGCAAGGCCCGCCAGCAAGACCAAAGCCGCCAGAGCCAGGGGGACATTCAGCGATGCGGGCCAATGAACGAGGCCGTTGCCGAACAAGTCGAAATAGCTGGCGTCTTCCTGCGAGCGGAGGGTTTCAAGATCCCGGCCCTGCAGCGCCCTGACGAGGGCTGTGACCTGCTCGCCATGATGGCGCAACGTGTTGCGGTCGAGGAGCGCGAGATTGTCCTTGGGCGTATGGTAGCGCGCTGCAGCACCGATCATCGCGAAATTGAAGCCGTTCAGGCCTGCGCTCTTGTAGATCGTGAAGTCCGTGTCGTTTGGCAGGAGCCTGTATATCTCGTAGGCGAGCGAGTTCGACACCTGCGATCCGACGGCATCGGCGAAGAGCGAGATGAGCCTGCTGTTGCCGCTGCCGGTCTCGAACATGATGGCGGGGCCTGTGTTTCCCCTTGCCTCGACGTTGACCACGATGCCGACCTGCTTCATCAGCGAATGGTTCCTTGCGAAGGCAACGGCCCCCCTGAGCCCGGTTTCCTCGCCGTCGGTGATGAGGAAGATCACGTCGTTTCGGGCCGGTGGCATCGCTTTCAGCGTTCGGGCAAGTTCCAGCATCACGACGACGCCGACACCGTCATCCCCGACGCCGGGTCCTGCCGGGACGCTGTCATAGTGCGCAGTGGCGAGGATGGCCCTGCCCTCGCCCGTGCCCTTGAGGACGGCGATGATGTTTTCGACCTGCGTGCACCCGACGGCCTTTTCCGGAGGTGCGCACTGGAACGCCGCCTGGACTTCCGGTTCGTATCCGGCGTCCCTGAGTTGCGCGAGGATCCGGTCGCGTACGCGATGGTTTGCCGGCGAACCAGTCGGATGGGGCACCTGCTCGGCGAGCAGGTTCTGCAGCGTTGCATAGGCCCGGTCTGTCGCGAATGAGCCATCGCCAGCCTGCGGCGCATGGGTCAACGACTGCCACGCGAACAGGAACGCCGCCACGACTGCTGTCGCAAAGGCCAACACAAGCAGGCCTGCCAATCTGTTCATTTCGCTTTCCTCTTTGCGGGCTTGCCGGATCGGGGGCTTGCGGTTGCGGGTTTCGCCTTGCCCGTGAAGGTGCAGAGATCCTCGAGCGGACATTCGGCGCATCTCGGACCACGGGCGAGGCAGGTGTAGCGGCCGTGCAGGATGAGCCAGTGATGGGCGTGCTGCATGAATTTTGGCGGCACGACTTTCACCAATTGCTCTTCGATGGCGAGCGGGGTCTTGCCCTTGGCGAGGCCGAGCCTCTGGGAGACGCGGAATACGTGCGTATCGACAGCCATGGTCGGCTGGCCAAACGCCATGTTGAGCACGACGTTGGCCGTCTTGCGGCCCACGCCCGGGAGCTTCTCGAGTTCCTCGCGCGTCGTGGGAACCTCGCCGCCGTGATGGTCGATCAGGTCCTGCGAGAGCCGGATGACGTTTTTTGCCTTTGCCCTGAACAGGCCGAT
>JAGWXR010000135.1 GCA_018969785.1 Alphaproteobacteria bacterium | reverse complement strand
TTCAACGAGATTCGCCGCGCCGTACTGGGCATCGCCAGCCTCAAGCTCGTCGAGCAGCGCACCGCGCGCGCCGACTGGCAGGACAGGCTGGGCCTCAAGCTTCCAAAGGACGGCGGCACCGGCACGCGCATGACCCTCAAGGACGAGAAGGGCGAGACCCTCGCAACCCTCGTGGCGGGCCTGCCCGTCGAGGGCGCCTCGGCCGGCGAGCGCAATGCAATCTACGTGCGCCGTCCTGACGAGGCACAGACCTGGGTCGCCCGCGGCACCTTCGAGGCCGTCACCGACGTCGCCCGCTGGCTCGACAAGTCCTTCATCGACTTCTCCCGCGACCGTATCCGCTCGGTCTCGATGAAGCCCTTCCAGGGTCCGTCCTACACGGTCGCGCGCCCCACGCCCGAGACCGCGAACTTCGCGCTGGTCGAGCGCCTGCCGTCCGGCCGCTCGCTGCGCTCCCCCGAAGAGCCCAACGGCGTCGGCAACGCGCTCATCGGCATTGGCTTCACCGACGTGGTTCCCCAGGGCGAGATCGATTTCTCGAAGGCCGCACGTGCCTCGTTCCAGACCTTCGACGGCATGGCGCTGAACGTCATGATCGCCGAGCGCGACAAGGACTTCTGGATCGCCTTCGACGCCGTCGAGATCCCGGCCTCGGGCCCCGCCGCTGCGGGCAAGGATGCCGCGCTGAAGCCCAACATCCCGGCCGAGGTCGCCGAACTTAACGCCATGGCCAAGGGGCGCGCCTTCAAGGTCGCCCGCTTCAAGGGCACCCTGCTGTCTACCCCGCTGGAAGCACTCCTCAACCTGCGCTGAGTTTCGGTGACAGTGCACTCAATGGCCCATCATGGCCGGACGCACGCCAGTGCGATCCGGCCACCCAGGCAATCAGGTCACTACGCCGCCTGCACAAGCCCGCGCAGCACGTAGTGCAGGATGCCGCCGTTCTTGAAGTACTCGATCTCGTCGAGCGTATCGATCCGGCAGAGCACCGGCACCTTCTCCTTGCGCCCGTCGGCAAAGCTGACATGCAGGTGCAGGGTTTGTCGCGGCTTCAGCGCGCCCTCGAGCCCGGGGATGTCGATCACCTCGTTGCCCGTCAGCCCGAGGCTCTTCCATGTGCGCCCCTCGGTGAACTGCAGCGGCAGGACGCCCATGCCAACCAGGTTCGACCGGTGGATGCGCTCGAACGTTTCCACGATGACCGCACGCACGCCCAAGAGCTTCGTGCCCTTGGCTGCCCAGTCACGCGACGAGCCCGTGCCATATTCCTTGCCGGCGAAGATGATCAGCGGCACGCCTTCCTTCTGGTAGCGCATCGCCGCGTCGTAGATCGGCATCTGCGCGCCGCTCGGCTGGTGCTTGGTCACGCCGCCTTCCACGCCGGGCAGCATCTGGTTCTTGATGCGGATATTGGCAAACGTGCCGCGCATCATGACCTCGTGGTTGCCGCGCCGCGCGCCATAGCTGTTGAAGTCGGTCTTCGACACCTGCCGCTCCTGCAGGAACGTGCCCGCCGGGCTCGACGCCTTGATGTCGCCGGCCGGGCTGATGTGGTCGGTGGTGATCGAATCGCCGAACAGGCCCAGGATGCGCGCACCCTTGATGTCGCTGAGCGCGGCCGGCTTCTGCGTCACGCCGTCGAAATAGGGCGGCTGCTGCACGTAGGTCGAATCCGTGTCCCACGGATAGGTCAGCGACTTCTTGACCTTGATCTTCTTCCACACCGAGCCACCGTCGAACACGTCGGCATAGCGCTCCTTGAAGATCTTGGTCGTGACCGACTTGCGCACCGTGTCGGCAACTTCCTTCGCGGTGGGCCAGATGTCCTTCAGGTAGACGGGCTTGCCCTTCTTGTCGTGACCGATCGGATCCTTCGTGAGGTCCACCGTCATCGAACCGGCCAGCGCATACGCAACAACCAGCGGCGGCGAGGCCAGGTAGTTCGCCCGCGTCTGCGGATTGACGCGGCCCTCGAAGTTGCGGTTGCCCGACAGCACGGCGGCCGCCACAAGGTCACCCTTCGTGATCGCCTCCGAGACATTGTCCGGCAGTGGCCCCGAATTGCCGATGCACGTCGTGCAGCCATAGCCCACGACATTGAACCCGAGCTTGTCGAGGTCCTTCTGCAGGCCTGACTGCGCGAGATACTCGCCCACGACCTGGCTGCCCGGCGCAAGCGATGTCTTCACCCATGGCTTTACCTTGAGCCCGCGCTTGATGGCGTTGCGCGCCACAAGGCCGGCGCCCACCATCACGAACGGGTTCGAGGTGTTGGTGCACGAGGTGATGGCCGCGATCACGACCGCGCCATGGCCGATCTTCGTGTCCGTGCCGGCGAGCGTCGCGGTATCGCCTTCCTTCCCGGCCTTGCCGAAGGTCGCGCCCGACAGGGCCGAGGCAAACCCCTGCGCCGCGGTCGACAGCCCGACGCGGTCCTGCGGACGGGCAGGGCCTGCAAGGCTGGGCTCCACGCTGCCAAGGTCAAGCTCAAGCGTGTCCGTGAACACCGGATCCTCGCTCTTGGCCGTGCGCCACATGCCCTGCGCTTGCGCATAGGCCGTGACCAGGTCAACGCGCGCCTTCGAGCGGGCCGTCGACCTGAGGTAGCGAACCGCTTCCTCGTCGATCGGGAAGAAGCCGCAGGTCGCGCCATATTCCGGCGCCATGTTGGCAATCGTCGCGCGGTCCTCGAGCGGCAGCTCGTCAAGCCCGGGTCCGTAGAATTCGACGAACTTGTTGACGACGCCCTTCTTGCGCAGCATCTGCGTGACCGTCAGCACGAGATCGGTTGCGGTGACACCTTCATTCAGCCGGCCCGTCAGCTTCATGCCGACGACCTCGGGGATCAGCATCGACTGGGGCTGGCCCAGCATCGCGGCTTCGGCCTCGATGCCGCCCACGCCCCAGCCCAGCACCGCAAGCCCGTTGACCATCACCGTGTGGCTGTCCGTGCCAACCAGCGTGTCGGGATAGGCGACCTCGACCGTCTTCTTGCCGTCCTTGACCTTTGCGGTCCACACGGTCTGCGACAGGTACTCGAGGTTGACCTGGTGGCAGATGCCCGTGCCCGGCGGCACGACACGGAAATTGTTGAAGGCCGACTGGCCCCAGCGCAGGAACGCATAGCGCTCGCCATTGCGCTCGAACTCGCGCGCGACGTTCTTCTTGAACGAGTCCTTCGTGCCGAAATGGTCGACCATCACCGAGTGGTCGATGACAAGGTCGACCGGCGTCAGCGGATTGATCTTCTCCGGGTTGCCGCCCAGCGTCTTCATCGCGTCGCGCATCGCGGCCAGGTCGACGACCGCCGGCACGCCCGTGAAGTCCTGCATCAGCACGCGCGCCGGACGGAACGCGATCTCGCGATCCGACTTGCGGGTCTTGAGCCAGGTGGCCACGGCCTGGATGTCGTCCTTGGTGACCGTGCGCCCGTCTTCGTGGCGCAGCAGGTTCTCCAGCAGCACCTTCATCGAATAGGGAAGGCGCGAGATGCCCTCAAGCCCGTTCTTCTCGGCGGCCTTCAGGCTGTAATAGACATAGGTCTTCGCGCCGACTTTGAGCGTCTTCTTGCACTTGAAACTGTCGTGGGCGGTCACGGTCGGTGAGCTCCTGGATGGCAGGTGGTGAGGGAGGTTCTGCTGGAAGGCAGTTGCCCCGGAAATTAATAACTTTCGGTTTCCATTGCTACCGGACTATTCTCGCCATCATCCCCTCGAAGCACCCGAGGTCCGCGCCATGACGACGCCCCCCGTTCGCACCGAGATCAGCGGTCGCATCGCCACAGTGATTTTGTCGCGCCCCGAAAGGCGTAACGCCGTTGACCGCAAGGCGGCCGAAGCCCTCGCCGACGCCTTTCTCGCCTTCGACCGCAACCGCGACCTCGATGTCGCCGTCTTCCACGGCGAGGCCGGGGCCTTCTGCGCCGGTGCCGACCTGAAGGCCGTGGCTGAGGGCAGGGGCAACCGGATCAAAGACCCTTTGTCAGGCTTGGACATCGCCCATGACGCCGACGCCCCCATGGGTCCCTCGCGCCTCCTCCTCTCCAAGCCCGTGATCGCCGCCATCGAGGGCCCGGCCGTCGCCGGCGGCCTCGAACTCGCCCTCTGGTGCGACATGCGGGTCGCCGCCGAGGACGCCGTGCTCGGCGTCTTCTGCCGCCGCTGGGGCGTGCCGCTGATCGACGGCGGCACCGTGCGCCTGCCGCGCCTCATCGGCATGGGACACGCCATGGACCTTCTCCTGACGGGCCGGGCTGTCAGCGCACGCGAGGCGCTGGCCATGGGCCTCGTCAACCGCGTGGTCCCCAACGGCGAGGCCCGCGCCGCCGCCGAGGCACTGGCCGCCGACCTTGCCCGCTTTCCGCAGGCCTGCATGCGCAACGACCGCCTTTCCGCCTACCGCCAGTCCGATCTCGACTATGCTGGCGCCATGCAGAACGAATTCGCCTTGGGCCTCGCCACCATGGCCGACGGCCAGATGCTCGCCGGCGCCGGCCGCTTCGCCGCCGGCAAAGGCCGCAGCGGCGGCTTCGCGGACATCTGACAGGTCCTGCGCCACACCCGTGTCAGCGTGACGACCGCCACTTCCGGCAAGCCGCGCGGCGCGCTAGGTTACGAGCCGCAAAGACGGAGTTCCGCCACCATGCGCAACTGGCTCGCCGCCTGTCTCATCCTCGCGTCGGCCACACCAGCCTTCGCCGATCGCGATCCGCTGGCCGGCAAGTGGCGCGCTGTGACCATCGCACCCGAGCCCGCAACCCAGGTCACGCGGATTGACATCTCGCTGCCCAACGCACGCGACGAGCGCACGGCATCCATTTGGGGTCGCTGCTCTGCAGCAACATACGCGCTGCGACTTGTGCCACCCATCAGTACCTGCAAACTCGGCTTTGGAGCATGGTCCATTGGCGGATATCCGTGGTTCCCTTCTTCGCCGCCGTATATCCTGATGATGCATTACACAGTTGTCGGGCGCTCCCCGAGGAGCACCGGTTGCGCCTATCTGGCTGAGATACACCCGGCCGACGGTGACCGGTTGATGTTGCAGGTATCAGCGCGGCAAGGCAGCATTCATCCCTCCATTCCTCCGTTCGAACTTTGCCCCCCCGAGAGCAGGCCGCTGCCCACCGTCTATTTCGAACGCATGCCCGGCACGTTCCCCCTCGAAGTCCCCCGCCAGCCGCCGAGCATCCCCTCGCAGCGCCCGCCGTCATCGAACTTGCCGACACTGCCGCGCCAGCCGCCCAGCATCCCGAACCCGCGCGTGCCCGGCATGCCGCAGTGACCAGAGCAGCGCCTTGATTGCCCCTTCCGCGCAGGTGTGATAGCGACCCGTCATCGCCCCGTCGGCAAGCCTCCAGGGCCTGTCGACGCAAGAGACGGACACCTGACGGATGAAGCTTGTCGGCGAAGCCCTGGCAGCCTTGCGCGGCGAGCGGGTCGTCTTCCGCAACGTCGCCCTCGACCTCAAGCCCGGCGAGGCGCTCGTGCTG
>JAGWXR010000134.1 GCA_018969785.1 Alphaproteobacteria bacterium | reverse complement strand
CGAAGTGACAAGGTTGCCTGAAAGGCCGGCAGCTTTCATGATCTTCCCCACTGATTCATTCCACGCGCCACGCAGGGGAAGAACTTGATGCAGCGTCCCGACACGGCCATCGGCCGCGCCCTTCGCCTGTTCCTGTGCGTGATGGCGCTGCTCGGAGCTTTCATGCACCCGCCTGCCGCCATGGCGCAGATGCGTTCGGCCCCCGAGGCGTCGCAGGCTCCTGCAGCCACCCCGACGATGCAGAGCCAGAAAGGCCGCTGGACATGCACCTTTGGTCCCGGCGGCAAAGTGGAGACATGCACGGTGCTCCCGGCACCCGACCCGGCGCCGCCCCCGATGCCGACAGCCGGGCTCAACATGATGCTCAGCCGCACCATCACGTCGGCAGACATGAAGGCCATCAGCTATTTCCAGCGCGGCCAGATGAAGATCGACACGCGCAATGCCTTTGGCATGGTCATCATTCCGCGCAGGGCCATCGACGACGCCGGGCGCCTGCAGCAGCGCCAGTTCTGCGAGCTTGTCCTCGCAT
The DNA here is from genome assembly GCA_018969785.1 of Alphaproteobacteria bacterium. Classification (GTDB taxonomy): domain Bacteria; phylum Pseudomonadota; class Alphaproteobacteria; order Micropepsales; family Micropepsaceae; genus SZUA-430. Next base: position 4,970 of record JAGWXR010000134.1, on the reverse strand, counting down.
CGCTTGATTTCGTGGCCCCTGAGGACGTGGCACCACAAGAAGTGCTTGCCACCTACTGGCCCCTCATTTCCGACATCGACCCGGTGTCCATTGGCCTCGCCTTCGAGAGCCACGACTGCCAGAACCTCATCGCCTGGTACGACCACAAATTCGCACGGGACATCGCGGCCAAGACCGGCCTTCAGGACAAGAGCGGGCCGCTGCTCGTGACCTGGCCCTCCGAGCGCACGGTCGCCCGCAACCAGCGGGATCCGCTTGTGGTCGACTTCTCCAGCGCAAACCAGGCCAATGCCAAGCGGGCGCTGGCCTATTGGTTCCAGCAACTGAGCCAGGATCCGTCGCTCTGGACCGATCGCATCCGCGAGGGCACCATCCGCGCAGGCCTTGCAGAAGCCATCAACGAAACCGCTGGCGTCATGCTCGCCGTTCTTTCAGGCAAGTGGGAAGGCCTCGCCGAGGTGCCGGCCAAGCCCTCCTGAAGCAAGGCAGGCGCCAGGCCTCAGCCCTTAGAAGCTTCCGGCAGAACAACGCGGATGTTCAGTTCGCGCAACTGCTTGAGCGTCACGTCCGATGGCGCGCCCATCATCAGGTCTTCCGCCCTCTGGTTCATCGGGAACATCGTGACTTCGCGCAGGTTTTCCTCGCCCGCGATCAGCATCACGATGCGATCGACGCCAGGCGCCGTGCCGCCGTGCGGCGGGGCGCCGAAACGGAACGCATTCAGCATGCCGCCGAACTTGCGCTCGACCACGTCCGCCGGATAGCCCGCGATGTCGAAGGCCTTGATCATGATATCGGGCCTGTGGTTGCGGATGGCACCCGACGACAGCTCGATGCCGTTGCACACGATGTCGTACTGGAACGCGGTGATCCCCAGGATCGTCTTGTCGTCCTTGGGGTCGAGCTTCAGGAACGCATCATGGTCGAAGTTCGGCATCGAGAACGGGTTGTGGCTGAAGTCGATCTTCTTGTCGTCCTCGTTCCATTCGTACATCGGGAAGTCGACGATCCAGCAGAAGTGGAAGTCATAATAGGGTGACGCCTTGAGCCCCAGCTCGTTGCCGATGCGGATGCGTGCCGCACCCGCAAGCTTTGCCGCCGCGTCAGCCTTGCCGGCCGAGAAGAACAGCGCATCGCCCGCCTTCACGCCGGCCTTTGAGGCCAGACGCAAGAGCACCGGTTCAGGAATGAACTTGGCGATCGGGCCCTTGCCGGCAAGCTTTCCACCCTCCTCCTCGAAGGTGATGTAGCCGAGCCCTGGCGCCTTCATCTCGCTGCGCGCCCAGTCATTCAGCTTGTCGAAGAATGAACGCGGTTGAGAAGCTGCGCCCGGCGCCGGAATGGCACGCACCACACCGCCCTGCGCGACAACGGTCTTGAACGCCTTGAACTCGACCGACGCATCGGCGAACTCGGCACTGACGTCGGCAATGATGATGGGATTGCGCAGGTCCGGCTTGTCGGAGCCGTACTTCAGCATGGACTCGGCATAGGGAATGCGCGGGAAGGGGCCGGGGTTGATCGTCCGCCCGTTCGCGAACTCCTGGAACACGCCATGCAGCACGGGTTCGACGGCCGCGAATACGTCTTCCTGGGTGACGAAGCTCATCTCGAGGTCGAGCTGATAGAATTCGCCGGGCGAACGATCGGCGCGCGCGTCCTCGTCACGGAAGCAGGGCGCGATCTGGAAATAGCGGTCGAAACCCGCCACCATGATCAGCTGCTTGAACTGCTGCGGTGCCTGCGGCAGCGCATAGAACTTGCCAGGGTGCAGCCGCGACGGCACCAGGAAGTCGCGCGCACCCTCGGGCGAGGAGGCCGTGAGGATCGGGGTCTGGAACTCGGTGAAGCCCTGATCGATCATCCGCCGGCGCAGGCTCGAGATCACGTTCGATCGCAACAGGATGTTGCGGTGGATCCGGTCACGGCGCAGGTCAAGGAACCGGTACTTCAGGCGCACGTCCTCCGGATAGTCCTGCTCGCCGAAGACCGGCAGCGGCAGGTCGCCGGCTTCACCCTGAACCGCGACCTCGTCGATGCGGATCTCGACTTCGCCCGTGGCAAGGTCCTTGTTAACCGTGTCGCCCGGACGCGCCACGACGCGGCCGGTAAAGGTCACGACAAACTCCGAACGCAGGCCATCGACGGCCTTGAACGCCGGGCTGTCAGGCTCGACCACGCATTGTGTCAGCCCGTAATTGTCCCTCAGGTCGATGAAGATCAGGCCGCCATGGTCGCGCCGGCGATGGACCCAGCCGGAGATCCGGACCCGGCTGCCAACATGGCTGGCGCGCAATTCGCCGCAGGTATGGCTACGGTAGCGATGCATGGAAGATCCTTGAGTTTCTTGGAAATTGCCTGTCTAAGGGCGCCCCTTGTGGCCGCGTGGCCACTACCTGTCAAGACCGGGCAACATGGGCTAAAGCATTGGAAATGGGAAGACTGGTCACGTCGAATGAAGACCTCGCCGCCGCCTGCGAACGCTTTGCAGGCGCCCCCTATGTCGCCATCGACACCGAGTTCATGCGCGACACGACCTACTGGCCCCGGCTGTGCCTCGTCCAGGCCGCCATTCCGGGCTACGCTGTGGCCATCGACCCCCTCGCCCCGGGCCTCGACCTCAAACCCTTCCTCGAGATCCTGAAGCGTCCTGACTGCGTCAAGGTCTTCCACGCCGCCCGCCAGGACATCGAAATCTTCTACCACATGGCCGGCGTCATCCCCGCCCCGCTCTTCGACACGCAGGTCGCAGCCATGGTCTGCGGCTTCGGCGATGCCGCCGCCTACGAGACACTGGTCCGTGAACTGGTGCACGTCCAGGTCGACAAGTCATCGCGCTTCACCGACTGGGCCCGCCGCCCCCTCACCGACCGCCAGATCGACTATGCGCTCTCCGACGTGATCCACCTGTGCAGGGTCTACGAATCCCTGACCCGCCAACTCGAGAAGAGCGGTCGCTCTGAGTGGCTCGAGGAGGAACTCGGCGTCCTGCGGGCACCGGAAACATATGACCTGAAGCCCGAGGACTCATGGCGCAGGCTCAAGCTGCGCAGCGGCAATAGACGCTTCACCGCCGTGCTGATGGAAGTCGCCGCCTGGCGCGAGCGCCTTGCACAGGAACGCGACGTCCCGCGCAGCCGCGTGCTCAAGGACGACGCCCTCTTCGAGATCGCAGCCCAGGCCCCCGCGACAGCGGGCGACCTTGAGGCCCTGCGCGGTGTCCCACGCGGCTTTGCCGGCTCGCGCGCCGCAGCGACCCTTATCGACGCCGTGAAGGCTGGCCTCGCCCTGCCCGCGTCAGCCGTGCCTGAAATCGAACGCGGCACGCCGGTTTCCGTCCCGCCGATCCTCGGCGACATGCTGCGCGTCCTGCTCAAGATCCTCTGCGACCAGCACGGCGTGGCCCAGAAACTGATCGCCTCGTCATCCGACCTCGACCTGATCGCGGCCGATGACAATGCAGACGTGCCTGCGCTCTCCGGGTGGCGGCGCGACATCTTCGGCAACGCAGCCCTGGAACTGAAGCATGGCCGGATCGCCCTCACGATCCGCAACCGCAAGCCCATCGTTGTCGCCACGCAGGCCTGACCGGTCAGGCCAAGCCGCCCCGCTGGCACAACAGCGTCTTCAGCGCGTTGAACGAATGGTCGATATAGGAATTGGCCAGCGCCGGGCTCAGGCCCTTCTGTCCGAACAGGGTCCGGTCGACAAGTACATGCAGCAGCGGCGCATCCAGCATCTTCTGCACGACGGCCACGTCGAGCGGGGCACATTCACCAGCCTTGATCGCGGCCGAGACCACCCGGCGCGATGCCTCTGACGCCGGGATCGCATATTTCGTGACGAAAGCGTCGGTCAGTCCCGCAAGTTGCCCCCCCTCGCGGATCAGGAGGCTGAAGGCATCCACGCTGCGCGGCGTCGCAAGCACGCGCTTGTGCCCGTCGGCCACCTCGTCGAGGAAGACGGGGAAAGGACGCGGCACCTCGACGGCCCGTTCCAGCCAGGCCAGGTCGACATCGCCGGCCACCGAATTGAAAACGGCGTCCATCAGCAGGTCCTTGCTGCGAAAGGCCTCGTAGACCGTCGGCTTGGACACGCCGAGCGTCCGCCCGAGATCGGCCATCGATGTGCGGCTGACCCCCTTCTCCAGGAACAGGCGCCGCGCGGTTTCGATCACCCGGGCCCGGAAATCTTCCTTCTGCCGGGCTCGCACGGCAGGTTTCGTCTCAGTCATCAGTCCCCAGTCTTCCCCGCGGATTTGGCAAGTCCGCAAGCACCGGTCAGCCCTCTTGCCCGTGGGCTCCCTGCCACTATAGGCAGGATTAAGCACGAACATTTGTTTGAACCACCGCAACCTGTATTTCAAAGCAATAAATACCTGCCATGTATGTCTACCGACCGGTAGGAGATTTACTGATGACTATTGGCAACATTTCCCCTTGGGAACGTCGGGGGTTCAGGGAAAAGGCGGGCCGGACGAGCCCGGGGCGGCCTGCGCATGGCGGCGCGTTGATTTCCGCCAGCCAGAAGCGCTAAACCGCACGCCACTCCCTCTTTCAGCCAAAAGGATGCCCCGCCATGTCCATTCGCTTCGACGGAAAAGTTGCCATCGTCACAGGCGCCGGCGGCGGCCTGGGGCGCAGCCATGCCCTCGAACTCGCCCGCCGGGGGGCCAGGGTGGTGGTCAACGACCTCGGCGGCACCGTGGACGGGTCTGGCGGCTCATCTGAGGCCGCCCGCAAGGTCGTCGAGGAAATCAAGGCCTTCGGTGGCGAAGCCATCGCCAACGGCGCCTCCGTGACCGATGACGCCGGCGTCGCGGGCCTCGTGAAGCAGACGCTGGACGCCTATGGGCGCATCGACATCCTCATCAACAATGCCGGCGTCCTGCGCGACAAGAGCTTCACGAAGATGGAGGTCAAGGACTTCGAATTCGTTCTCGATGTCCACCTCGTTGGCGCCGTGAAGGT
>JAGWXR010000133.1 GCA_018969785.1 Alphaproteobacteria bacterium | reverse complement strand
TCCATGGTCAGGGTGGCCTGGACCTTGAGGAGGGCCAGGTCGGCGGCGGGGGTCTCGCCGTTCTGGACGCGCCAGGTGCAGATCTCGAGATAGGCCTGGGTCGCGTTGATCTGGCGGACCATCTCGGCGATCTTGTGGCGGATGACCTGGTGGTCGGCGAGACGCTTGCCGAAGGTCTGGCGTTCGCGGGCCCATTTGACGGCTTCCTCGAGGCAGACGCGGGCATAGGCGCAGGCGCTGGCCGCCATGCCGAGACGCTCGCCGTTGAAGTTCAGCATGATGCCCATGAAGCCCTGGTTCTCGCCACCGATGAGGTTGGCCACGGGGACGCGGACGTCGTTGAAGCCGATCTCGGCGGTGTCGGAGGCCCACCAGCCCTGCTTGCGCAGGTTGGTGCGCGTCACGCCGGGCGCATTGGCCTCGATCAACAGGAGCGAGATGCCGCCCATGCCGGGACCGCCGGTGCGCACGGCGGTGGTGAACCAGTGCGCGCGCATGCCGCCGGTGATGAACATCTTGGATCCGTTCACGACATAGTGGTCGCCCTCGCGCACGGCGCGGGTCTTGAGCTGGGCCACGTCCGAGCCGCCGGAGGGCTCGGTGATGGCGAGCGAGATCTGCTTCTCGCCCGCGAGCACCTGCGGGGCCACGAACTGCTTCATCTCGGGCGAGCCGATCGCCATGATGGGCGGCAGGCCGATGCCGTGGACCATGAGGCTTGCGTTGATGCCGCCGGCGCCGATGCGTGCCATCTCTTCGGCCGTGACGATGGAGTGGTAGCGATCGAGGCCCTCGGTGATGCCGCCATAGGCCTCCGGGTAGCCCATGCGCAGGAGCCCGAATTCGGATGCCTTGCGATAGAGGTCGAGGGGGAACTCACCCTTCTCTTCCCATTCGTCGACGAAGGGCATGATCTCGCGGTCGATGAATTTCCGGAGTTCGCGTCGCCAGGCGTGGTGGCTCTCGTTCATGAAGGGCGAGGGCGGGCGCGAGGTGTCGAAGTCGAGGGTCTGGATGTTTCTGGCCATGGTGCGCCTGTCTGGTTGCTGTCGTCGGGATTGCGTAGTGCAGGCTAAGCGAGGACGACGGCTCCAGACAACACAAACCCTCGGGGCCCCTCATGCCGCCGGATGTCCATTCCGGTGTTGCAATCGGGGCTTGTCCGGACCCATGATGCTGCATCCCAGTCAACGAGGCCTGCCATGAGCACTGCGACCGCCGAAGCCTTTCCGGGCTACACGCTCGATACCCTCGACAACCGTATCGTCAATCCGGCCCTGGTGCAGGATGAGACCATCCACCAGGTGTTCGCCCAGTTGCGGCGCGAGGATCCGCTGCACTGGACGCAGCCCGATCATTTCAGGCCGTTCTGGTCGGTGACCAAGCATGCCGACATCCTCGAGGTCGAGAAGAACCACCAGATCTTCGTGAACCGGCTGCGGACCTACCTGTCCCCGGTGCAGGGGGAGGCGTGGGTCAAGTCGGTGACGGGTGACACGCACCTGTTCCGCACGCTGGTCGACCTCGATGATCCCATCCACATGAAGCTGCGCGGGCTGACGCAGTCGTGGTTCATGCCGCCGAACCTGAAGAAGCTCGAGGCGCGCATCGCGCAGATCGCGAAGGACCATGTCGATCGGATGGCGGCCCTGGGCAGCGAGTGCGACTTCGTGAAGGAGGTGGCGCTCTGGTATCCGCTGAGGGTCATCATGATGCTCCTGGGCGTGCCGCCGGAGGACGAGCCTTTCATGCTGAAGATGACGCAGGAGATCTTCGGGCCGGGCGATCCGGACGTGACGGCGGAGGCCGACCACAAGGCCGATACGGGTGCCTTCAGTGCCGCGGGCCAGTCGGTGGACCTGATGCAGACAGCGATGAAGCTGTTCGAGTATTTCGGCGCGATCACGGCCGACCGGCGCAAGAACCCGAAGGATGACGTGGCCTCCATCATCGCCAATGGCATGATTGACGGGCAGCCGATCGGCGACCGCGAGGCGATGAGCTATTACATCATCGTGGCGACGGCTGGCCACGACACGACAAGCTCGACCGTGGCAGGCGGGCTGCTGCAGCTGATGAAGAATCCTGCCGAGATGGCGAAGCTGCGGGCGGACATGAGCCTTGTGCCGAACTTCGTCGAGGAGTCGATCCGCTGGGTCACGCCGGTCAAGCACTTCATGCGCACGGCGGTGCAGGACTATTCGCTGCGCGGCAAGAAGGTGCGCGAGGGTGACGGGCTCTGCCTGTTCTACTGGTCGGGCAATCGCGACGAGGAGGTGTTCGAGGATCCGTTCTCGTTCAAGGTCGATCGCAACGTGACGCGGCACGTGGCCTTCGGGTATGGCGTCCACCTGTGCCTTGGCATGCACCTGGCGCGCATGGAGATCAAGGCGCTGTTCAACGAACTCTTGCCGCGGATCAAGTCGATCGAGCTCAATGGGACGCCGAAGAACACCCTGGCGAATTTCGTCAGCGGGCTGAAGACGCTGCCTGTCCGCTACCAGATGGCGTAGGCCGGACCATGGTCGAAGCGGTGGCCAGCGAGGAGCTGCGTGCCTTCATCCTGCGCCTTTACCGGTTCTTCGAGGCGGGGGATGCGGACTCGATGCGTGGCATGACCACGGAATCGCCCCATGTCGTGATCATCGGCAGCGATCCGGACGAATGGTGGGTGGGGCCGCAGACACTGGAGCTCCTGGGCAAGCAGGTGAAGGAATTGTCCGGCCTTGTCATCACGCCGGGGCGGCTTGTCACGCAGGCAATGGGCTCGTTTGGCTGGGTGGCCGACGATCCGGTGCTGACGATGAGTTCGGGCGTGCAGGTCAAGAGCCGGATGAGCTTCGTGCTCGGGATCGAGCGGGGGCAGTGGCGTGTGCTGCACTGGCATACGTCGATCGGCAATTCCAACATGGATGCGCTTGGCGTCCAGCTGACCACGAGCCTCGACCTGCTGGAGCAGAGCATCGAGGCGGAGCTTCCCGACCTCAGGCCGGCGTCGGCACCCGATGGCACGGTCACGATCGCGTTTACGGACATCGAGGCCTCGTCGGCGATGATGGAGCGGCTTGGGGACACCATGTTCCTTAACCTGCTGGCGTGGCATGACCGGATCGTGCGCGAGGCGGCGGCGTCCTTCCGCGGCTATGTGGTAAAGTCACAGGGCGATGGGTACATGCTGGCTTTTCCCTCGGCGGCCGAGGGGTTGCGCTGTGTCATGTCCATACGCGACCGCAGCGCGCAGGGTTTCGAAGGGAAGCCGGTGCGCGTTCGTGCTGGGCTGCATTCGGGCGAGGCCATCCGGCGCGAGGGCGATTTCTTCGGGCGCACGGTCGTCATGGCGGCCCGTATCTGCTCGATGGCGCGGGGCGGAGAGATTCTGGCTTCCGACCTCGTGCATGCGCTGGCGCGCGGGCTGGGCACGTTCCAGTTCGGCGAGAAGCGGCGGGTCACGCTCCGCGGCCTCGATGGCTCGCATGAGGTCTATCCGGTTCTCGCCTGAACGCCCGGGCCTTGCCCTAGCTTATCGTCACCAGGACCTGGCGGATCGCGACCTGGTCGCCGGGCTTGATCGATACGGCGTCGACCACGCCGTCGGCAGAGGCGCGCAGTTCGTGTTCCATCTTCATGGCCTCGAGGATCACGAGCAGGTCGCCCTTGCTGACCATGAGGCCGGGTTCTGCCGCTACCTTCACGATGCGGCCTGCCATCGGGGCGCGGACGGCGCCAGCGCCAGCCGGATCCTTGCGCTCGGCGGGGGCGTAGGTGATGTCCTCGAACAGGGCGTCGCGGCCGTCGTGCCGGACATGGACGCGGGTGCCTTGCACGAAGGCTTCGGCCTTTACATTGTGTCCCTGCGTCGTGCGGACGTGGAGCCAGTGCCAGCCGGGTGCTTGCCCTGCCTCGACGCGGGTGAGGGTGAGGCCTGCGATGGTCCGGTTTTCGATGATGAAGGTCTTCTCGGCGTGGCGCTCGCGCAGGCGTATAATCGTTCTTGAAAGGCCATTCGAGCGCCAGCCATCGCCGTGCAGCGAGGACAGGCACAGGGCTGCGAACACCCCATGCGGGCGTTCGAGGTTGGTGTCGTCAAAGTCGCCGCGCCGCGTGAGCCAGCCAATGTCGATGCCACCGGCTGCGAAGTCCGGCGTGGCGAGGATGTCGTCGATGTGGTTCGTGTTGCTGCGCAGGCCGAACAGGCCTGCCTGGCGCAGGGCCTGGCGCAGGGCGGTGATCGCGTCGGCGCGTGTCGCGCCTTTCGCGATGATCTTGGCGACCATGGAGTCGTAGTGGCCCGAGACGTGTCCGGACGTTGAGCCTGCGGCGTCGATGCGGGCGTGCGCCTGGGCTTGCCTGAACTCGCCTTTTCCGACCTGCGGGCTGAAGCCGTCGCCCGGGTCCTCGGCGCAGAGGCGAGCCTCGATGGCGTGGCCTTTGATCGTCACGTCTTTCTGGTGCAGGGGGAGCGGGGCTCCGGCGGCAACAGCGAATTGCCAGCTTATGAGGTTCGTGCCGGTGATTTCCTCGGTCACGGGGTGCTCGACCTGGATGCGCGTGTTCATCTCGAGGAACCAGAAGTTTCCCGATTGGTCGAGCAGATATTCAACCGTGCCGGCGTTCGTGTAGCCCACTGCACGCGCGAGGGCGACGGCGGCATCGCCCATGCGGCTGCGCAAGGCGGCGTCGACGCCCGGTGCTGGGGCTTCCTCGATGATCTTCTGGTTGCGACGCTGGACGGAGCAGTCGCGTTCGCCGAGATGGATGATGTTGCCGTGGCTGTCGCCAAAGACCTGCACCTCGACGTGGCGCACGCCTTCGAGCGCCTTCTCGATGATCATGCGGTCGGAAGCGAAGGCGGACAGGGCCTCGCGGCGGGCGGCCGCGAGGGCATCGGAGAAGGCCTGTTCCGTCGTGACCTTGCGCTGGCCGCGGCCACCGCCGCCAAGGGCAGCCTTCAGCAGTACCGGCCAGCCGATGCGGCGGGCTTCGGCGAGCAGGCGTGCGTCGGACTGGTCATCGCCGTCGTAGCCCGGTATTACGGGGACACCGGCCTTGCGGGCGATCTCCTTGGCGTTGCCCTTGTCGCCCATGGCGCGGATCGCGGCCGGGGAGGGTCCGATCCAGACGAGGCCTGCGGCGATGACGGCCTCGGCGAAGGCGGGATTTTCCGACAGGAAGCCATAGCCGGGGTGGATCGCCTCGGCGCCGGTTGCGCTTGCTGCAGCAAGGATCTGCCCGATGTCGAGATAGGATGCGGCGGCAGCGGGTGGCCCGATGTGGACGAAGGCGTCTGCCATGGACACGTATTCGGCCTCGCGGTCTGCATCAGAGCAGACAGCGATGGCGCGAAGGCCCAGGGCTTGCGCTTCGCGAATGATGCGGGCGGCGATCTCGCCGCGGTTGGCGACGAGGACGGATTTGAAGGGGCGGCAGTGCATGGTCAGCGGGCCCCCATCCCCTGCAGCATCGCTGGCGCGATGCGCAGGGACTTCCCCCGCTGAAGCGGGGGAAGAAATC
>JAGWXR010000011.1 GCA_018969785.1 Alphaproteobacteria bacterium | reverse complement strand
AGAAGAAGCGCTGGATCGACGCGCCCGCGCGCAAGATCGGTCCCCATGACGGGCTTCCCGACGCCGTTCGCGGTCGCGCGATGCCTGCCTCCTGGCGCACGACACGCCGGCCCTCCTGCATGATCGACTGGAAAAAGTCCGTCATCGAGACTGCGCCCTATCCCGGCGACGACGAGATCATGGGGGCGTGGTCGCGCCTCGCCGTTCCCCTGGGCCTGACGCGGATCGGTGCTTCGCATGATCTCCTGCGTCCCGGCCGCCGCTCGTCGTGGCCCCATGCGGAATTCGACGAAGAGGAATTCGTCTACGTGGTCGAGGGCACGCCCGATGCCTGGATCGATGGTCACCTGCATCGCCTCAAGGCTGGCGATGGCGTGGGCTTTCCCGACCGCACGGGCATTTCGCATTGCTTCATCAACAATACCGAAGAGCCGGTGCGCCTGATCGTCGTGGGCGAAGCCTCGCGCAGCCGTTCCAAGGGTTTCTACCCGCTGCATCCGAAGCGCAACAAGGAGATTGGTGATGGTCTCTGGAAGGATCCTCCTGCGCGTGAACTGGGACCGCATGACGGCTTGTCCGACCAGCGCCGCGCCCTTCTCAAGGCGCGCCGGAAGAGGACCTGAAACATGCTGAAACCGGGAGCAAAGCGCTTCTACAAGACCGCCTCGGCCACAACCGCGGCGCCCTTCGCCGTCCGCCTTGATGACCGGCCCATGCGGACGCCGGGTGGCAAGCCCCAGATCGTGCCGACGCAGGCGCTCGCCGAGGCCATGGCGGCCGAGTGGGAGACACAGGGCGAGCATCTCGATCTTGCCAGCATGGTGCTGACGAAGGCAGTGAACACGGCGATTGATCGCATCGAACCCCGCCGCACCGAGGTCGTCGACGAGTTGAGCCGCTTTGCCGGATCAGATCTGCTTTGCTACCGCGCGACCGCGCCGCGCGAGCTCGTGGAGCGACAGATGCACATGTGGGATCCCTGGCTGGATTGGGCGCGTCGGGAACTCGACATCGCGCTGCGCGCCGCCAGCGGCATCATGCACGTGGAACAGCCACCCGAATCCATCGAAGCCACCCGCCGTGCCATCGCGCAATTCGACAGCTACGCCTTGACCGCCATTCATCCGGCCATAACCATTTCCGGCTCGGCCATACTTGGCCTCGCCTTCGGCCGCGGCCAGATGGGTGCCGAGGAATTGCTGAGCCTGTCACGCATCGATGAAGACTATCAGGCCGAGCGCTGGGGCGAAGATGCCGAGGCTGCCGCCGTCAGGCAGAACAGGCTCAACGACCTCATGCTGGCCGCGCGGATGTTGGACCTGTTGCGCGCCTGACAGCAGCCGGAACCCCGGAAAACCGGGATTTTCTGCATTGCACACGCGGCCGAACTGTGCAGATTAGCCGGGATGAGTCAGGCCCGTCCTGGGCTGGCTGGGGATCACGACGATGCATGAAATCATCCGCGAACTCGAGCGGCGCCGCGCCGCCGCGCAACTCGGCGGTGGCGAGAAGCGCATTGACGCGCAGCACGCCCGCGGGAAGCTCACTGCGCGCGAGCGGCTGGAAATCCTGCTCGACGAAGGCTCCTTCGAGGAGTTCGACACCTTTGTGGAACACCGCTCGACCGACTTCGGCATGGAAGCCAACCGGATCCCTGGCGACGGCGTCGTAACAGGGTGGGGCACCATCAACGGCCGCCTCGTCTATCTGTTCGTCAAGGACTTCACCGTGTTCGGTGGCTCGCTCTCGGCGGCCCACGCGCAGAAGATCGTCAAGATCCAGCAGATGGCCCTGCGCAACGGCGCGCCCGTCATCGGCGTTTTCGACGCCGGCGGCGCCCGGATCCAGGAGGGTGTTGATGCCCTCGCCGGTTATGGCGAGGTCTTTGCCAACAACGTGCTCTCCTCGGGCGTCATCCCGCAGATCAGCATCATCATGGGCCCCTGCGCCGGCGGCGACGTCTACTCGCCCGCGATGACCGATTTCATCTTCATGGTGCGCGACACGTCCTACATGTTCGTGACGGGCCCGGACGTCGTGAAGACCGTGACCAACGAAGTCGTCTCGGCCGAGGAGCTCGGCGGCGCAAAGATCCACACGACCAAGTCATCGATCGCCGACGGCGCCTACGACAACGACATCGAGTGCCTGCTGCAGATGCGCAGGCTCATCGACTACCTGCCCACCTCGAACCGCGAGCAGCCACCCTCCTGGCCGTCCTTCCAGGACGTCGACAAGGATGACGTCTCTCTCGACACGCTGATACCGTCCAATCCGAACAAGCCCTACGACATGAAGGAGCTGATCCTGAAAGTCGCCGATGAAGGTGACTTCTTCGAGATCCAGGAAAGCTTCGCCAAGAACATCATCACGGGCTTCGGGCGGATCGAGGGTTCGACCGTCGGCTTCGTCGCCAACCAGCCCATGGTGCTGGCCGGCGTGCTCGACAGTGACGCCAGCCGCAAGGCCGCGCGCTTTGTCCGCTTCTGCGACTGCTTCAACATCCCGCTCGTGACCTTCGTCGACGTGCCGGGCTTCCTGCCGGGCACCGCGCAGGAATATGGCGGCCTGATCAAGCACGGTGCCAAGCTGCTCTTTGCCTTCACGGAAGCAACCGTGCCGAAGATCACCTGCATCACGCGAAAGGCCTTCGGCGGTGCCTATGACGTCATGGCCTCCAAGCACATGCGCGCCGACATCAACTACGCCTGGCCCACCGCGCAGATCGCGGTCATGGGTGCGAAGGGCGCAGTCGAGATCATCTTCCGCGCCGACATCAACGATCCCGCCAAGATTGCCGAGCGCACGCGCGAATACGAAGAGCGCTTCCTGAACCCCTTCGTGGCAGCCCAGCGAGGCTATCTCGACGAGGTCATCATGCCCCACAGCACCCGTCGGCGCATTGCCCGCGGCCTGCGCTCGCTGCGCAACAAGCGCGTCGAGATGCCGTGGAAGAAGCACGACAACATTCCTCTCTGACGGATTGAGGCCTTTCATGCCGAAGACAATCAGGACCGCGCTTGCCCTCGCGCTCGCCATGTCCGCAGGATTTGCCTGCACACCGATCGACACGGGCAGCCCCGGCATGGCAACGAGGGATTACCCCGGGCTTCCGCAGACAGAGCCCGCCATTACCGCGGCCGACTTCGCCGCGCGCGTAAAGGCGTTGTCCGATGATCGCTTCGGCGGACGGGGCCCCGGCACAAACGAGGGCGAGGCGGCGGCGAACTGGATCGCCGACGAGATGAAGCGCATCGGTCTGGCACCGGGCAACAACGGCAGCTATTTCCAGCCGGTCGCCAGCGTTGCAATCGAAATGAACCAGGCGGCCTCCTCCTTCGAGATCGAGGGGCCCAAGGGCTCGCGCCGCCTGAAGTCAGGCGAAGAGGTGGCATTCTGGACGCCGCGTTTCGACAAGGTCGAGCAGTCTGTCACCGGGTCCGACCTGGTCTTTGTCGGCTATGGCGTCAATGCCCCCGAGTACAAGTGGAACGACTTTGACGGCATCGACGTGAAGGGCAAGACGCTGGTCCTGTTCATCAACGACCCGGGGTTCATCACCAACGACCCGACCCTCTTCAAGGGGCGCGCCATGACCTATTACGGTCGTTGGACCTACAAGTTCGAGGAGGCTGCCCGTCGCGGTGCTGCCGCCGTCATTATCGTCCACGAGACAGAGCCCGCCGCCTATGGCTGGCAGGTGGTGCGCAACTCGAACACCGGCTCGAAGTCCTATCTTGATGGTGCAAACGGGAATGCGGATCGCGCGGTGGTCCACTCGTGGATCACGACCGAGGTGGCCCGGGACCTGTTTTCAGGCGCCGGGCTGAACTACGACGAATTGCGCCTTGCCGCGAACAAGCGTGGCTTCAAGGCGGTGCCGATGACAGGGCTCAAGCTCAACGCCCGGACCGTCTCGACGGTCGAGAAGCTGACGACACGCAACGTGGTCGGCGTTCTGAAGGGGCGCGTAAAGCCGGACGAATACGTGCTCTACATGGGTCACTGGGATCATATCGGAGTGAAGCCCGACGTCCCCGGCGACGACAAGATCCACAATGGCGCGCTCGACAATGCCAGCGGCATCGCCGCAATCCTCGAAATGGCAGAGGCCTTCGCCAGGGCTCCGAGGGCACCGCGCCGCTCGGTGATGTTCGCGGCCGTCACGCTGGAAGAGCAGGGACTGCTCGGATCCGAATACCTCGCAAGGAACCCCATCGTCCCTCCCCACGAGATCGTGGCGGGCATGAATTTCGATGGCGTGGGTCCCTCCGGTCCGGCGCGCGACATGACGGTGGTCGGCTCGGGCGCATCCGAGCTGGAACCGATGCTGGCCCGCATCCTGAAGAAGCAGGGACGCTACGTGTCTGCGGATCCGGAGCCCGAGAAAGGCTTCTTCTACAGGTCCGACCACATCAGCCTGGCCAAGACGGGCGTCCCCATGCTGTACGCAGGCGCTGGCGTTGATCTCGTCGAGGGTGGACGCGCGGCAGGCCTCGCCGCCAAGCAGGACTACAGCAAGAACCGCTACCACCAGCCCTCCGATGAATTTTCCGACAGCTGGGACCTGCGCGGACCGGTACAGACGATGCAGACCATGCATCAGCTGGGACGACAGCTTGCAAACGGGCGTCACTGGCCAAATTGGTACCGGACAAGTGAATTCCACGCCATCCGCGCGCAAAGCCTGAAGTCCAGGCCCGCGGCGCGCTAACCCAAACAGCTAACAGGCATCGCCGCGGCCGCGAGGCCCGGCTGCATCGGACGGCAAGAATGTTCAAGAAGATACTGATAGCAAACCGGGGCGAAATCGCCTGTCGCGTGATCAAGACGGCGCGGCGCATGGGCATCAAGACCGTCGCGGTCTACTCCGAGGCCGATGCCGCGGCCCTGCATGTGGACATGGCCGACGAGGCTGTTTTCATCGGTCCGCCGCCCTCCGCGCAGTCCTACCTGGTGATCGAAAGGATCGTCGAGGCCTGCAAGAAGACGGGCGCTGAGGCAGTTCACCCGGGATACGGCTTCCTGTCCGAGCGCGAGGCCTTCGCCGATGCGCTCGCAGCCAACGGCATCGCCTTCATAGGTCCCAACAAGCATGCCATCGCCGCGATGGGCGACAAGATCGAGTCCAAGAAGCTTGCGGCCAAGGCGAAGGTATCGACGGTCCCCGGCTATATCGGCGAAATAAAGGACCTGAAGGAAGCCCAGCGCATCGCGGCCGAGATCGGTTATCCGGTCATGGTCAAGGCATCGGCCGGCGGCGGCGGCAAGGGCCTGCGCATCGTCTTCGCCGAGGCCGAGCTCGCCCAGGCCATCCAGAGCTCGCAGAACGAAGCCAAGGCGTCGTTCGGCGACGACCGGCTGTTCATCGAGAAGTACGTCACTGAACCGCGCCACATCGAGATCCAGGTCTTGGGCGACAAGCACGGCCACGTGATCCACCTGGGCGAGCGCGAGTGTTCGATCCAGCGCCGCCACCAGAAGGTCATCGAGGAGGCACCGTCACCCTTCCTTGACGAGAAGACACGCGCCGCCATGGGAGCCCAGGCCGTGGCCCTGGCCAAGGCCGTGAACTACGAGAGCGCCGGCACGGTCGAGTTCATCGTCGACAAGGACCGCAACTTCTACTTCCTCGAGATGAACACGCGCCTTCAGGTCGAGCACCCGGTCACCGAGCTTGTGACAGGCTTTGACCTTGTCGAGCAGATGATCCGCGTCGCCGCCGGCGAGAAGCTGTCGATCCGCCAGGAAGACGTGAAGCTCAAGGGCTGGGCGCTGGAAAGCCGCATCTATGCCGAGGATCCCTATCGCAACTTCCTGCCATCGACAGGCCGTCTTGTGCGCTATCGGCCGCCCGCTGAAACCACGGCCAACGGCAAGACCATCCGCAACGACACCGGCGTGTTCGAGGGTGGCGAGATTTCGATCTACTACGACCCGATGATCGCCAAGCTTTGCACCCATGCGGCAACGCGCGAGCAGGCGACCGACCTGAGGGCGACGCCCTGGACCAGTTTCACATCGATGGCATCCGGCACAACATCGCCTTCCTGCAGGCCGTGATGATGCATCCCCGCTTCCGCTCGGGGCGACTGTCGACGAACTTCATCGCCGAGGAATTCAAGGGTGGCTTCGAAGGCGCCGACCTGACGCCGGAACTGAAGGACCGCATGGCGGCCGTGGCCGTGTTCATGCACCTGCGCGAGGAAGAGCGCAGGCGGCGCATAAGTGGCCAGCTCAATGGCTCTGCTGCCACGCCAAAGGAATGGACGGTTGGCATCAACAACCAGGATTCCGTTCCGGTCCGCACGATGACCGAAGGCAAGGATGTCGTCGCCGTGCGCCTGGGCGAAGGCAAGTTCTCGCGCATGGTCGAGGTCGAGAGCGCGTGGAAACCGGGCGAACCGGTCTTTGTCGGCGAAGTGGCTGGCCAGCCGCTCGCCATGCAGGTCACGCGCAAGTCGGATCAGTACCGGCTCATGCACCGGGGCGCGACGGCGACAATCAGCGTGCGGCGCCCGCGCATCGCCGCGCTCGCCGGCCACATGATCGAGAAGCCGCCCGCGGATACATCCAAGCAGCTGCTCTGCCCGATGCCGGGCCTCGTGATCTCGATCCAGGTCGAGGTCGGCCAGGACGTCAAGGCCGGCGAGGTTCTGGCCGTCGTCGAAGCCATGAAGATGGAAAACGTCCTGCGCGCCGAGCGTGACGGCGTGGTCAAGCGCATCGCAGCAAAGCCTGGCGACAGCCTTCCCGTGGATGCGGTGATCCTTGAGTTCGAGTGAACAGACCCATTTCCGCCTGCGCATCGCCGGTCGCGTACAGGGCGTCGGCTTCCGCGACTGGGTGGTCGAGGAAGCCCGCGCCCGCGGCCTGAACGGCTGGGTGCGCAATCGGTCCGACGGGACGGTAGAGACCCTCGTGTCAGGGCCTGACGCTGCGGTGCAGGACATGCTGAGGGCCTGCACGCAAGGCCCGCCCGCGGCCAGCGTGACCGGCATCGACATCAAGAACGAAAAAGATCCCGCACCCGCGGGTTTTCTGCGCCGGCCAAGCCTCTGATCGCGGGTGACACGGGACGCTCCGGCGGGCTAACCTCGGCCACAAATCCCATCGCGCATCGGAGTTTCCCCCATGAAAGCCGCCGTCCTTCGTGAAGTGAAGAAGCCCTTGTCGATCGAAGAGGTCGAGATCAGCAAGCCCGGCCCGCACGAGGTCCTGATCCGCACGGTTGCAGCAGGCGTCTGCCATTCGGACCTGCATTTCGTGGAAGGCCATTACCCGCACCCGCTGCCCGCCGTCCTCGGACACGAGTCTGCCGGCGTTGTCGAGCAGGTCGGCTCCGAAGTCCGCACGGTCAAGCCGGGCGACCACGTCATCACCTGCCTGTCGGCCTTCTGCGGCCATTGCGAGCACTGCGTGACCGGCTTCATGTCGCGCTGCATCAGTCCCGATACGCGTCGCCTGAAGAGCGACAAGCCCCGCCTCGCGGCGACGTCGGGTTCGATGAACCAGTACCTGAACCTCTCTTCCTTTGCAGAGCAGATGCTGGTTCACGAGCACGCCTGCGTGCGTATCCGCAAGGACATTCCGCTTGATCGCGCAGCCCTGATCGGCTGCTCGGTTATGACGGGCGTCGGCGCCGTGATGCACACGAGCAAGGTCAGGCCGGGCGAGACGGTTGCCGTGATCGGCTGCGGCGGCGTCGGCCTTGCCTGCATCAACGGCGCAGCCATCGCGGGTGCCGGACGCATTATCGCCGTTGACATGCAGGGCTCAAAGCTGAACCTCGCCAAGGAATTCGGCGCAACAGATGTGGTCAACCCCAAGGACGGCGATCCGGTCAAGCAGGTCATCGAGCTGACCAGTGGCGGCGTCCATCACTCCTTCGAGGCAATCGGCCTGAAGCAGACCGCCGAGCAGTCCTTCCGCATGCTCGGGCGCGGCGGCACGGCCAACATCATCGGCATGATCCCCGTGGGCGTGAACATCGAGCTGCACGGCGCAGACTTCCTGGGCGAAAAGAAAATCCAGGGTTCACTCATGGGCTCGAACCGCTTCCCGGTGGACATGCCCCGCCTTGTCGACTTCTACATGTCCGGCAAACTGAAGCTCGACCAGATGATCTCGCGTCGTATCCGTCTCGAGGACATCAACGAGGGTCTTGAGGAGCTCAAGCGCGGCGAGCTGGCGCGCTCCGTGATCATGTTCAACTGACAGGCCTGACAACAGGAGGACGCCGCATGGCGACGAGTTCACGCGTGCTGCGTGCGTGCGCGCTGGTCATGATGGCCCTTGCGCTGTCTTCCTGCGTGGCGCCACGCCCCGGGTCTTCCGTGGTGGCGACACAGCCCCTGCAGCCCGACTACACGTTCTGGCCCCACGAGGTCAGCGACCTCAAGCCCGATCCGGGCATCCGGTATGGCGTGCTCCCGAACGGAATGCGCTACGCAATCATGCGCGGCACGCAGCCGGCAGGGGCTGTCTCGCTGCGCCTGCGGTTTGCCGCCGGCTCGCTGCAGGAGAACGATGACCAGCGAGGCCTTGCGCACTTCCTCGAGCATATGGCCTTCAACGGCTCGAAGAACGTGCCCGAAGGGGAGTTCGTGAAGCTCCTGCAGCGCAAGGGCCTGGCCTTCGGGGCCCACACCAATGCCTACACCAGCACCAGCGAGACCGTGTACATGCTGGAGCTGCCCAAGAACACGCCCGACCTGCTCGACACCGGCCTGATGCTGTTCCGCGAGGTCGCCGGCAACCTGTCCCTCGACCAGAAGGCCATCGACCGCGAGAAGGGCGTGATCCTCGCCGAGCAGCGCTCGCGCAACACGCCCGAATACCGCGCCTTCGAGGCCCGATGGAAGATCTGGTACGAGGGCCAGCGTCTCGCCGATCGCCTGCCCATCGGCCTGACCGAAACGATCGCCGGCGCCACCCGCGAGAAGCTTCTCGAATACTATCAGCGCAACTATCGCCCCGAGCGTACCATGGTCGTCGTCGTGGGAGACATCGACGTCGCCGACATCGAGGCGCGCATCAGGAAGGGCTTCGCGGACTGGCAAGGGCAGGGGACCGACCCGCGCGATCCGCCCATGGCGCCGCCCAGGCAGCGCGGCGTGACCGGCGCCATCTTCGTCGAGAAGAACCTGCCCGAGGTGATCACCCTCAACTGGCTGAGCGCCGCCGGACGCGAGGCTGACACGTCTGAAGTTCGCATGGCCGATGCCCGCTGGTGGATGGCCAACACGATCGTCAACCGCCGCCTCGAGCGCCTGGCGCGCGGTGCAAACCCGCCCTTCATCGCAGCCTCCGTCGGGTTCAACCACGAGCGTGGCGTCGTCAACGCGTTCTCGCTGTCGGTCTCCTCCAGGCCCGGATCCTGGCGCACCGCCATGGCCGCCGCGGAGCAGGAGGTTCGCCGCGCCCTTCAGCACGGCTTCAGCACCGGCGAGATCGAGCGCGAACTCAAGGAGTGGCGCGCCGGTCTGGAGGATTCGAATGGCTCGGCCGCGACGCGCCAGTCATCCCAGCTGGCCCGCAGCATCCTCTCGAGCTTCGACGATCACAACGTCGCCACCCATCCCGCGGCCGAGCTGGAACTCTTCACCCGCTATGCCCCAACCCTCACGCCGCAGGCAGTCCTCGAGGGCTTCAGGCAAATCGCTACTGGAACAGGCCCGGTCATCGTGCTTTCCACCTCGCAGGACGTCGCCGGCGGCGGGGCCGCGGTCGCCGCAGCCTTCGAGCAGAGCACCCGCACGAAGGTTGAACCACCCGCGGCCCGTTCGACGCTGACCTTCCCGTATGACAGTTTCGGAACCGCCGGCACCGTGGTCGAGCGCAAGGTGCTCGATGACCTCGGCATCACGCTCATCCGCTTCGCCAATGGCGTGCGCCTGAACTTCAAGCAGACCAGCTTCGACATCGACACGGCATCGGTGAACGTGCGCTTCGGCGGCGGCTTCCTGTCGCTGCCGCGCGACCGCGTGGGCCTTTATTGGCTTCTGCCCTTCGCCTTCAGTGAGGGCGGACTGAAGAAGCTGACAACCGACCAGCTCGAGGAGGCCCTCGCCGGCCGCATCGTGTCGATGGGCGCCTCGCTCGACGACGATGCACTGGGCTTCAGCGGCAGCACCAACCGGCGCGACCTGGCGCTCCAGCTGCAGCTCATGGCCGCCTTTGCCACCGACCCCGCCTACCGCTCCGAGGGCCTTGAACGCCAGCTCGCCTCGGCGGTCGACGATCTCAAGCAGTTCTCCTCCAGCCCGGGCCGCGTCCTGTCGCGCGAGCTCTCGGGCCTGCTGCGCTCCGGCGACAAGCGCTGGGCGTTCCCGACCCTGGCCAACCTCCAGTCCGTGACCATGAAAGACGTCGAGGCCATCCTCGCGCCCATGCTGCAGGATGCACCCATCGAGGTCGCCATCGTCGGTGACGTCACCGAGGCCGATGCCATCAGGGCGGTTGCATCCACCTTCGGCGCCCTGAAGCTTCGACCGACGACATTCACGCCGCCACCGGGCGGCCGCGACATCCGCTTCCCGAGCGGGGGCGGAAAGTACCGCTTCACCCATGAGGGCGCCGCCGACCAGGCGCTGGCCTATGTCGCCTGGCGCGGTCCGGATTTCTACGCCGACATGCGCCGCTCGCGCACGCTGTCGCTGCTGCGCGAGATCATCAAGGTCCGCCTGACGGACGAGTTCCGCGAGGCGCAGGGCGCCGCCTATTCGCCCTCGGCCGGCTCGTCCTTCTCGGATGTGTTCCCGGGCTTCGGCTACCTGTCTGCCTCGTCCGAGACCAAGCCCGAACTGGTCGAGGACTTCTTCAGGACAGTGGATGACGTGGTGGCCGAAATCGCCTCCGGCAAGCTGACCGATGACGTCATCGACCGCGCCCGCGCGCCCCTGGTCAAGGCACTGGAGAAGAACCGGCTCGGCAACGGTTTCTGGGCCGGGGTCACCGTCGACCTGCAGTCCGAGCCCCGCGCCATCGAGGCCATCAGGACCCAGATTTCCGACGTGGCCACCGTGACCCGCGACGAACTCGTGGCGGCCGCAAGGGCATGGCTGAAGCCCGAGGGCAGGGTGGAAATCCGCATCCTGCCGCAAGCCCAGTCCAAGGGGTTGCAACCGAAATAGTTTATCGTTATCGGTCTGCAACCAGGAGGGGAGTTGGCGCCTTCCCCTCCAAAAACCTTGGCTTTACGATTGGAAGCAGCCGGGCAATAGTCCGCCCGGATGAGAGTCACGAAAAGACATGCTTAAATTCCTGAACTGGCTCGTGACCTGGTGGAACGGTCACACGATTGGCACCTGGCTCTTCACGAAGCGCCATGGCCGCCTCGTGGGCGAGGACGTGCTGGGCAACGCCTATTACCAGACCGCCGACGGCAAGCGCCGCTGGGTGCTTTACAAGAACATCGCCGAAGCCTCGCTGGTGCCCGCTGAATGGCACGGCTGGCTTCACCACACCTTTGACAAGCCGCCAACGGTCGAGCCGCCCAAGGTCAAGGCCTGGGAGCGCGAGCACCAGCCCAACCTCACGGGCACGCCGCTCGCCCACAAGCCCGCCGGCAGCATCATGGCTGGCGGCCAGCGTCCACACGCCACTGGTGATTACGAAGCCTGGCAGCCAAAGTAGGGGAACAAGGTCCACATGCAGAACGGATTTGTCGAAACGCTGATCGGCGCCGCCGTGGTCGCCGTCGCGGGGCTGTTTTTCTATTACGGCTGGAGCACCACCGAATCTGGTTCGGTCCAGGGCTATGAACTGGTCGCCAAGTTCGAGCGGATCGACGGCATCAACGTCGGCACCGACGTGCGGCTGTCGGGCATCAAGATCGGCACGGTTACCGCGCAGGACCTCGACGCCAAGTCCTACCGCGCAGTCGTGAAGATGAACATCAAGGAAAACGTTCCGATCCCCGATGACTCGTCCGTGAAGGTCGCAAGCGAAGGCCTGCTCGGCGGCTCCTATCTGGCCGTCATGCCGGGCGCGAGCGAAACCAACATGAAGTCCGGCGGCGAATTCGAGATCACGCAGGGTTCCGTCGACCTGATCACGCTCTTCGTGAAGTCGATGTCCGGCGGCGAGTCCAAGGCGTCAGATCCCGCCGGAACGGGTGGTTCGGCCGACAACGCCTCGCCTGCGACGCCCTGAGAGCTGTAACCCACCGGACGACCTGGAAACACTGATGCGCAAGAGTTCGCTGACCCTCGCTGCTGCGGCACTGCTCGCCTCCACCTTCCTTGCGGGTACGATGGCCGTGCAGCCCTCGCTGGCCCAGCCCGAGCAGCCGCCCGTCGAGATCCCGCTGCCCGCGCCCGTGGACCCGACAGCGACGCCGGAACCCGAACCGATGGAGGAGCTGCCGGCACAGCCGCAGCCCGCACTGCCGCCGCCTGTTGTCGAACCCGCCATGCCGGCGCCCGAAGTGATCGACCCGGCCCCCACGACCAGCGCCGCGCCGCAGGCGCTCGGCGTCATCCTCGGTGGCATCGACAAGGTTGCCGCGCGCACGGCCAGGTTCGAGATCAACCTGCGCCAGCAGGCCGTCTACAACACGCTGATCATCAAGGCCTATGCGTGCAAGACAAGGCCGCCCGAGGAGCCCCCGGAATCAGCAGCTTTCCTCAAGATCCTCGAGCGCAAGCCCGACGGCACGATGCAGAAGCTCTTCTCGGGCTGGATGTTCGCCTCAAGCCCGGCGCTGAATGCGCTCGAGCACCCCGTCTACGATGTCTGGGTCGTCAGCTGCAAGACCGCACCTGCCGCCAACACGTCCCCGGTTCCGCCCAACACGTAGAAATCAGCCTTGGCGCGGACCGCCGGCTTGAGCAGCCTGCGGTAGGCGGCCCGGCTGATCTCGACAGCACCGAACTGCGCGAGGTGCGCCGTGATGAATTGCGTATCGAGCAGGCGGTACCCGCCCACACGCAGGCGTGCCACAAGGTGGACCAGCGCAATCTTGCTGGCATCCGTTGCACGGCTGAACATGCTCTCGCCGAAGAACGCGCCGCCGATCGAGGGCCCGTAAAGGCCGCCGACAAGCTCCTCGCCGTCCCAGACCTCGACGCTGTGGGCGTGCCCCGCCTTGAACAGCGCCACGTAGGAAGCCTCGATCGCGTGATTGATCCAGGTAACCGGCCGATCCTGCACTTGCTCGGCGCAGAGCGAGATCACCTGCTCGAAGGCCCGGTCGACCGTGACCGTGAATGTCGACTTTCGCATGGTTCTCGCAAGACGGCGCGGAACGTGGAACCGGTCCAGGGGCAGGATCCCGCGCCGCTCCGGATCAACCCAGCCGACCTCCGCATCTTCACGATGGTCAGCCATCGGAAAGATGCCCTCGCGGTAGACCTCAAGCAGGAGGTCGGCAGGCAGGACGGGACCCGGCAAGCCGTCCTTCACGGCATCAGCCCGCTTCCTGCTGGCGCTTCAGGTACTTCTCGAGCCAGTGGATCGAGTAGTCGCCGTCGATGATGTCCTTTTCGTTCACAAGCGCCTGGAAGAGGGGGATCGTGGTCTCGATGCCGTCGATAACGAACTCCGACAGGCTGCGCCGCAGGCGCATGAGGCACTCGGTCCGGTTCTTGCCGTGAACGATCAGCTTGCCGATCAGGCTGTCATAGTTCGGCGGGATCCGGTAGCCGGAATAGGCTGCTGAATCCACGCGAACGCCCAGCCCGCCAGGCACATGGAAGTCCTTGATGAGGCCGGGAGACGGGCGGAAGGTCTTGGGGTTCTCGGCGTTGATGCGGCACTCGATTGCATGACCCGAGTAGGTCACATCCGACTGGTCGAAGCCGATCAGGCCGCCGTGGGCGACACGCAGTTGCTCGCGGACGAGATCGAGCCCCGTGATCATTTCGGTGACAGGATGTTCGACCTGCAGCCGGGTATTCATCTCGATGAAGTAGAACTCGCCATTTTCATAGAGGAACTCGATCGTGCCGACGCCCAGATAGCCAAGCTCGCCCAGCGCATCCGTCACGATCTTGCCGATCTTGTCGCGCGCCTCGGGGTTGAGGGCGGGCGAGCCGGCCTCCTCCCAGACCTTCTGGTGGCGCCTTTGCAGCGAGCAGTCACGTTCGCCAAGGTGAACGACCTTCCCGTTGCTGTCGGCCAGGACCTGGATCTCGATGTGCCGGGGAAGTTGGAGATAGCGCTCCAGATACACGGCGTCATCGCCAAAGGCGGCCTTCGCCTCGGACCGGGCCGTTGCCAATGCGATCGCAAGCTCACTCTCGTCACGCGCTACCTTCATGCCGCGCCCGCCGCCGCCAGCGGCAGCCTTGACGATCAGCGGATAACCGATCTCCGCGGCCACCTTCAGCGCTTCCTCGTCGGTGGCAATACCGCCATCCGATCCTGGCACGACGGGAATGCCGAGCCGCTTGACGGCCTTCTTCGCCTCGATCTTGTCGCCCATCAGGCGGATATGGGCGGGCTTCGGCCCGATGAATGTGATCCCGTGCTCCTCGATGATCTCGGCGAACTTGGCATTCTCCGAGAGGAAGCCGTAACCCGGGTGCACGGCCTGCGCCCCCGTGATCTCGCACGCGGTCACGATGGCGGGGATGTTCAGGTAGCTGTCGCGCGCCAGCGGTGGCCCGACGCAGACGCTCTCGTCAGCCATGCGCACATGCATGGCGTTGGCGTCGGCCGTCGAATGGATGGCGACGGTCTTGATCCCCATCTCATGGCACGCGCGATTGATGCGCAATGCAATCTCGCCACGATTGGCAATCAGAACCTTGTCGAACATGCGCTTGGTTACCTGGGGCTTGCCTATTCGATGATCATCATTGGCTCGCCGTACTCGACCGGCTGGCCGTCATTCACGATCACCTTGGTGACCCGGCCCGCGCGCGGCGCCGGGATCTGGTTCATCGTCTTCATCGCCTCGATGATCAGAAGCGTCTGCCCTTCCTTGACGGTGTCACCCACCTTCACGAAGGGCGCCGCACCTGGCGAGGGAGCAAGATAGGCGGTACCGACCATTGGCGATGTTACGAGGCCGGGATGGCCGGCCGTCTCGGCGGCCTTGGGGGCGGCCGGTGCTACGGCAGCGGCAACGGGGGCGGCGGCCACGGGGGCGGGCGCGACGGCGGCGACAGCCGAAACGCTCACGTTGCGGGCAACCCGGACCCTCAGGCCCGCCTTCTCGATTTCAATCTCGGTCAGCCCTGTTTCCTCGAGGATGCCGGCCAGGTCGCGGATCAGGCGCGCCTCGAGGGGATCGTTGGAAGCTTTGGTGTCTTTGCTCATGGATTAACCTTTGGGGCCGCAGGGCCGGTCAGGCGTTTTTCAGAAGCCGGCAGAGCGCGCCGAGGGCCAGGACATAGCCCTGCGCACCCAGGCCGCAGATGACGCCGGTGACGGCGGGGGAGACATAAGAGGTGTGGCGGAAGGGTTCCCGTCTGTAGGGGTTGGAGATATGCACCTCCACCGCCGGCTGGTTGAAGGACTTGAGCGCATCGTGCAGCGCCACCGACGTGTGCGTATAGGCCCCGGCATTCAGAATCAATCCCGAAGCTGAATGGCGGGCCTCCTGCACCCAGTCGACCAGTTCACCCTCATGGTTTGTCTGCCGGAACACGATGGTTAAGCCCAGTGCAAGCGCCTCTTTCCTGCAACTTTCCTCAATGTCGGCGAGCGTTGTGTTCCCATAAATTTCAGGTTCCCGCGTACCCAGAAGATTGAGGTTCGGACCGTTCAAGACATAGATTGGCTTGGTCATTGCGTTCCGGGCCACAGATAGTGTTAACAGCGCAGGGCACAGTTATACCCGTAGTCACGTGGCAGCGAAAGAACCGTCCCGGAGGGCGGTTCCCCGACATCGGGCCCGCGATGCCACGGGCTTCAGTCCATGTGAGGCCAGGCCTTGTCGATGAGGATCAGGATCAACGGAAAGGAACAGGAGCTCTCAAGGCCCCTGACGGTGGCCGAACTGCTCGAGCAGCTCGGTCTCGACCGGCGCAAGGTTGCCGTCGAGCGCAACCTCGAGATCGTGCCCCGTTCGGTCCATGACCGCACGGCGCTGGCCGATGGCGACAGGCTCGAGATCGTAAGTTTCGTGGGCGGCGGCTAGCGCAGGAGATGCAGGACATGGGTTCACACCAGGATACCTGGACAGTCGCTGGCCGCACATTCCGGTCGCGACTGATCATCGGTACCGGCAAGTACGTCGACTACGCGCAGAATGCAGCCGCCCTCGTGGCCTCCGGCGCCGAGATCGTGACCGTGGCCCTGAGGCGCGTGAACGTCAGCGATCCGGCGGCGCCGCGGCTCGTCGATTTCATCGACCCCGGCAAGTATACATACCTGCCCAACACCGCGGGCTGCTACACGGCCGAGGACGCGATCCGCACGCTGCGCCTCGCCCGCGAGGCCGGCGGCTGGAACCTCGTGAAGCTTGAGGTGCTCGGCGATCGCAAGACCCTCTATCCCGACATGGTCGAGACCCTGCGCGCAACCGACATCCTCATCAAGGATGGGTTCGACGTGATGGTCTATTGCTCCGACGATCCCCTGATGTGCAAGCGCCTCGAAGAGGCCGGCGCCGCCGCGATCATGCCGCTGGCGGCACCCATCGGCTCGGGGCTTGGCATCCAGAACCCGGTCAACATCAGGCTCATCATCGAGGCTGCGAAAGTGCCCGTCCTCGTCGACGCAGGCGTCGGCACGGCTTCCGACGCGGCGATCGCGATGGAACTTGGCTGCGACGGCGTTCTGATGAACACGGCGATCGCCGAAGCGCGTGACCCCGTGATGATGGCGGGTGCCATGAAGGCCGCCGTCGAGGCCGGACGGCTTGCCTACAGGGCGGGCCGGATGAAGAAGAAGCTCTACGCCGATCCGTCCTCGCCGCTCGCGGGACTGATCTAGCCTACTTGCCCGCCGCCTTCTTGCGGACGGCGGCAACCGCTTCCTTGAGCTCCGAGAGCGGCATCGAACCCGAGTGCGGTGTGTCGCCGATGTAGAAGGTCGGCGTTGCATCGATCCCGAGCTTGTCGGCGAGGTCATGGTTCCGCGCGATGATGTCGGCCACCTGCGGTGAAGCCATGTCCGTGTTCAGCCTTGCCATGTCGAGGCCCACACCCCGCGCCGTCGCCATGATGCTGTCCGGCGTGACCTCTTCCGACTTCATCATCGCCAGGTGGAAATCCCAGTACTTGCCCTGCTTGTTGGCGGCAATGGCCGCGCGCGCAGCCAGTTCCGACTCACGCGAGAGGATCGGAAACTCCTTCATGATCAGGCGGATATTGCCGTCCAGCTTCACAAGCTGCGTAAGCTCCGGCATCAGCCGCCGGCAGGGACCGCAGCGATAGTCGAAGAACTCGACGATGGTCACGTCACCCTTGGGATTTCCCACGACGATTGCATCCGGGCGATTGAACAGGTCGGCAGCGTGCTTGGCCGCGCCCTCCACCATGCGCGCCTGGCGCTGGTCCTTTTCCTTTTGCTCCATGCGCCGTGCCGCCTCGAAGATGACTTCGGGGTTCTCAAGCAGGTAGTTGCGCACGATCTGCTCGACGTCCTGGCGGCTGCGAACCTCGCCGGGCACACTCCCGCCGGGCGCCAGGACGAACCAGTAGACAAGCGCAACGGCAAGAAGGCCCGAAAGGCCAACGGCAAGGGCAATTCTGGTCGGTGTCATGGACGGCGGGTACCTTGGAAATCGGGCCTGGTCAACGCTTCGAAGCCTGCTTGCCCTGCTCGGACTGCGCAATGGAAATGATGTCATTGGCGCGCTGCCAGTCCCGGCCATTCTCCTTCAGGCTGGGCAAGGCACGCTGGGCAAAGCTCACGGCTTGCGGATAGCGCCGGATCGAGAAGAAGCGCTCCGCCGTGGCAAGCGCGGCCAGCGCATCGTCACCTGAACGGGCGTGGGCGTCAGCAAGATAGTACCATGCCATCGCGTTCTCGGGTTCGTCGCGAAGCGCTACCTTCAGGTTCTTGATGGCCTCGGGCACGCTGGCCGATTGTTCGGTTGCCAGCAGCGCCGAGGCAAGTCCGATCCGCAGCAAGGGTTCATCGGGCGCGAACTGCACCGACTTGCGGTAGGCCGGAAGGCCCTCGACGGGCCGGCTGGATTCCACCAGCATCTGCCCGCGCAGTTCCCAGAAAAACGGGTTCTCGGGTTCCTCGGCCAGAAGGCTGTCGATTTGCGGCAGCGCCCGCTCAAGGTCGGCCGCGCGGAAGTAGGCGGCCGCGCGCGCGTAGCGTGCGGGCCGGCTCTGGTCGCTGGCAGGATAACGCCGCAACACGACCGTAGGCGGTTCGATGAAGCCGCGCAGCTTGGCGACCATCATGTCGTATTCCTTCTGGTCCCGCTCGCTGTCGGGTCGCTCCTTGAACGGCGACTTGTCCACCATGCTGCGCAGCGTGCTGGCGCGCTCGCGTGAGAGCGGGTGCGTGCGGACGAACGGATCCTGCTTGGCGCCGCTAAGCGCTTCCTGGTCGGCAAACAGGTCGAACACGGCATACATGCCGCGCGGCGACTGGCCGGTAGCCTCAAGCAGCTTCACGCCCGCCTGGTCCGCCGCGGCTTCCTGCGTCCGGCTGTAGCTGAAGAACTCGCGCTGTGCGATCGACTGCGAACCCATGAGAAGACCAAGCCCGACGTCCGGTGCTCCCGCGGCAATCGCAGCAACACCTGCCAGCATGCCGATCACCATCGGCACCTGCGCCTTGCCCATCGCGTCCATGCCCCGGACAAGATGCCCGCCCGAGATATGGCCTGTCTCGTGCGCGATCACGCCCTTGAGTTCATTGGGCGACTTGAGCGACGTGATCATGCCCGTATGGATGAAGACATTCTGTCCGCCCGCAACGAAGGCGTTCAGGCTGTCGTCCTTGATGATGTAGATGTTCACCGACTTTGCATCGAGGCCGGCGGCCCTGAACAGCGGATCGCTGTAGTTGCGCAGGATGCGCTCGATTTCGGCATCGCGGATCCCGGTCCGGTCGGCTGCAACGGCGGAGGTGGCGGCGAAAAGAACCAGGAGGGTTGCCGCAAGGCTGTGCCTCAGGATGGCAATCGTCCTTGGCCACGGCGTCATGGGGTGTCAAACTCCAGTTGAAGGGCGCCCGCCGGATCGACGATCACCCTGTGCACCGTTACGTGTCTTTTTCACGGTAAGGGGCGCGGCAGAAGGCGTCAATCGGATCCACGTGACCTTTCCTTCAGGTTGGTGCGATAAACGTCGAAATTCAGGCAGTTTCGGGGTGATCCCGTGAAATTCCCGGTCGCATGAAAGGGTACATGTGAAACCGTCACGCAGAAGCCAGATCGAACCCTTCCGGGTGATGGAGGTGCTCGACGCCGCCAACAGGCGCGCGCGGGAGGGCCATCCCGTGTTTCACCTCGAGGCTGGCCAGCCCTCGACCATGGCACCGCGCCTCGCACTCGATGCGGCAAGCCGCGCCCTGCACTCGATGACGCTGGGCTACACCGAGGCCCTGGGCCTGCCGCCCTTGCGCGAGCGCATCGCGAGGCACTACGCCGAAACCTACGGGATTGATGTCGCGCCTGACCGGGTGATCGTCACCACGGGCTCTTCCGCGGCCTTTGTCCTTGCGTTCCTGCTGGCATTCGATGCAGGCCAGTGCCTCGCCATCGCAAATCCGGGTTATCCCGCCTACCGCAACATCGCCAGCGCGCTTGACCTGCGCACCCATCTCGTCGATTGCGGCATCGCGCGTGACTTTCGCATGTCTGCCCGTGATCTCGCCGGCGTGAGCGCGCATGGCGTGCTGATTGCAAGCCCGTCGAACCCTTGCGGCACCGTGATGCCCGCAGGCGACATCAGAGATATCGCTGCCTTGTGCCGCGAGCGTGGCATGGCGCTGATCTCGGACGAGATCTATCACGGCCTGACTTATGACTGCACCGCGCAGACGGCGCTGGCCTTCGATCCGCAAGCCATCGTCATCAACAGCTTCTCGAAATACTATTCGATGACCGGTTGGCGCATCGGCTGGATGATCGTTCCAGCCGACATGGTCGCATCGGTCGAGCGCCTGACACAGAATTTCTACATTTCGCCGCCCACGCTCTCGCAGGTGGCCGCGACGGCAGCGATGGATGCACGCGACGAGCTCGAGGGACATGTCGCCCGCTACCGCGTGAACCGCGACCGGCTGCTCGCGGCGCTGAAGCAATGCGGCTTCGATCAGCTCGCCCCGGCGGAGGGAGCGTTCTACCTTTACGCCCGCACGACGCCCTTCGGGCTCTCCTCGCCTGATTTCTCGCGCCGCCTTCTCGCCGAGACCGGGGTTGCCGCCACCGCGGGCCTCGACTTCGACCCCGTGTCGGGCGCGGAATGGATCAGGTTCTCCTATGCCGGGTCGGAGGCTGACATATCGTCAGCCGCCGAACGTCTCGTGGCATGGTGTGAAAGGTTGAAAGGCGGGCGCGTCTAGCCGTCGGCCCGCTTCTGCCACCAGCCCCGCTTCTTGGGACCATCGGGCACATCGGCAGCAGGCGGCTGCGGCGGTTCCTGCCGCGGCGCCGGCTCGCTGCGTTCCGGCTTGGCGCCAAACCCGAAGAACGACGCGATCGATGACCGCTCCGGGCGCGCCTCGGCGCCACGGGGGGCGACCTCCTCGGGCACGGCCGGCGCCTCGACCTGTGCCGGTCGGGGCGCAACGTCCACCTGACGCCTGACGGCTGGCTCCGGAGCCGCGCCATGCAGTCGCTCCTGTCCGCCCTCGCCGGGCCAGTCGACCTCGAAGGCCTCTGCGGGCGTCGGCAAATGGGCGATCCCGCTGGCGGGCGCGGGTCTCTCGCCCTGGTTCTCGCCCTCGCCGAAGCGCCGTCCGCGACGGCCGCGACGGCCGCGGCGCCGGCGCTTGCGCTGACCGTCGCCGCCTTCGCCACCCTGGCCATGACCCTCGCCACTGCCCTGGAAGCCTTCGCCGGCACCCTCGCTGTCATCCTCTCCATCGGACCCGGCATCGCTATCGCCGTCGCTCAGTTCCGAGGGGCCCTCCACCGATGCGGACGCCACATGCTCTCCATTGGCCTCGCCATTCTCGGGCCGCGGACCGCGCTCGCGATCCCGGTCACGTCCGCCGCGCCGGCGACGGCGCCGGCGACGATTGCGTCCTTCGCCGGTCTCTCCGGCCGCACCGCCCTGCGAGGCTGGCGCGCCAGCAAGTTCCTC
Source organism: Alphaproteobacteria bacterium (assembly GCA_018969785.1). Taxonomy (GTDB): domain Bacteria; phylum Pseudomonadota; class Alphaproteobacteria; order Micropepsales; family Micropepsaceae; genus SZUA-430. Next base: position 9,659 of record JAGWXR010000011.1, on the reverse strand, counting down.
GTCGTCGGAATCCTCGGAAGCGTCAGCTTCAACCTCGTCAAGCGGATCCGGCTCGTTCGCATCGAGCTGGCTTTCGACCGTGACGGCACCGCCGACCGCAGCCTTGCGCGGCGCGTAGGTTACGGGCGCACCGCGCTCGATCTCGTAGGCCGAGGCAGCAAGCGACGTGACGGATTCGATGTAGATGTAGACCCCGTTGCGCTCCTCGATGGCGTTCAGCTGCGCGCGCTTGTGGTTCAGGATGTAGAGCGCCACCTCCGGCGGCACCTTCAGTGTCGCCGCCTGGATCTTGTCGTGCTGGCAGTATTCCTCGATTGCGCGCAGCACCCGCAGCGCCATGGAACCCACCGAACGGATCACGCCACGGCCTTCGCAGTGGGGGCAGGGCGTTGTCGCACCCTCGATCATGCCGGCGCGCAGGCGCTGGCGTGACATTTCGAGGAGGCCGAACGGACTGATGCGCCCCAGCTGGATGCGCGCGCGATCATGGCGCAGGCAATCCTTCAGGCGCTTCTCCACCGACCGGTTGTTCCGGTGCTCTTCCATGTCGATGAAGTCGATGACGACAAGGCCAGCGAGGTCGCGCAGCCTCAGCTGGCGTGCGATTTCCTCGGCAGCCTCAAGGTTCGTCTTGAGCGCGGTATCCTCGATATGGTGCTCGCGCGTCGACTTGCCCGAGTTCACGTCGATCGCAACCAGCGCTTCCGTCTGGTTGATCACGATGTAACCGCCCGAGCGCAGGCGCACGGTCGGGTTGAACATGCTGTCGAGCGCTGCCTCGACGCCATAGCGCTGGTACAGCGGGATATTGTCCCGGTACCACTTCACGCTGTCGGCGTGGCTTGGCATGAGCATCGACATGAAGCCGTGTGCTTCGCGGTGACCCAGTTCGCCCTCGACCAGGATCTCGTCGATCTCCTTCGAGTAAAGGTCGCGGATCGTGCGCTTGATGAGGTTGCCTTCCTCATAGACCAGCGTCGGCGCCGTCGAGCGCAGCGTCAGGTCGCGCACCGAATCCCACTGCCTGAGCAGGTATTCGAAGTCGCGGCGTATCTCCTGCTTGGTACGGTTGGCACCCGCGGTGCGGATGATGACGCCCATGCCCTCCGGCACCTCCAGCTCGGAGGCCATTTCCTTGAGCTTGCGGCGGTCGGAGACATTGGAGATCTTGCGCGAGATCCCGCCGCCCCGGTCGGTGTTCGGCATGAGCACGCAGTAGCGGCCTGCCAGCGAGAGATAGGTTGTCAGCGCCGCGCCCTTGTTGCCGCGCTCTTCCTTCACGACCTGGATGAGCAGCACCTGCCGGCGCTTGATGACTTCCTGGATTTTGTAGCGGCGGAACGAGCGGGGTTGCCGGCGCGGCACCTCCTCATGGGCGTCTTCCTCGTCACCGCGTTCATGGGCTTCGTCGGACGCGCCGTTCGTCTCGCCGGCTGCAGCCTCGCCAGCCTCAGCCGCAGCGTGGCCGTTGACCGTCTCGACGGCCACAGGTGCCTCGCCGCCGTCCTGCGGGGCAGGGGCATCGGCACCGGTTTCCGGGTCATGGACCCACACATCGTCGCCTTCCTCGGCGACGACCTCGACGATCTCGGGTTCGTTTTCGCCTTCGGATGCGGCGGCCTCGAAGGGCTCGCCGCCCGCGCCTTCGTCGGCTCCCGCCGGCGCCTCGATCTCCTCGGGCTCTGCCTCGCTGCCGTCGTCCTGGGCCTCGCGCTCGTCAGCGCGCGCCGCCTCGAGCAGCGCCTGTCGGTCGGCTGTGGGGATCTGGTAATAGTCCGGGTGGATTTCCGAGAAGGCGAGGAACCCGTGGCGGTTGCCGCCATACTCCACGAAGCAGGCCTGGAGCGATGGCTCCACGCGGGTCACTTTTGCGAGATAGATGTTGCCCTTCAGTGGGCGGCGGGAGGCAGACTCGTAATCGAACTCCTCGACCTTGTTGCCATCAAGGATGACAACCCGTGTTTCTTCCGGGTGGCTCGCGTCCACCAGCATTCTCTTGGCCATTTGAAGATCCTTTGCGAGCCGCGCGCACCGCTGTGGCACCTGTCCGGATGGCTCCGGACGAAGCCAGCGGGCGGGCTCGATTCCTGTTTGAAGTTGAGCGGGCGCCCGCGGACCGACGGCGTGCAGGCGGGGCTGGCGGCAAGCCATCCCTCTGCGTCGGTATCCGGCAAGCGAAAATTACCATGGCATTCCAATGCCCTGTCTCGACCGTGCGGGGATCGCCGGCCAATGGGGTGGCAAAGTCGCGCGCACGTCATCACGAGGACGAGTTGCGGCCGCGAAGTCGCCGCGACGGGGTTTCTTGCTGCGCAACGCAGGCGTTGCCCAGAAACGACCCTGACGCATTTGTAATCGTCTTGGCCGCCCGCCGCAACGGCATAAACCCGGTTTTGCGGAACTTCCCGCCCGGGCAAACCAAGGGCCAGGGACGATCTGACGGAAAACCGGACCGTAAGGGTCGAGATGGCGCCGGCGCTGGCTAACGCGGCGTCAACGTCATTGCCGGAGGATCCAGCCTGTATAGTGGTGTTAACGAAATGATTCGCTCAATTGCTGCATTGCACCTCCCTGGATCATTGCGCGCCGTCGCAGCGGCGCTGGCGCTGGCGCTTGCGTTTGCGTCCGTCTTGGCAGGCTCGCCCGCCCGGGCGGAACCCGTCGCCTGGATCTCCGACGTGCGCCTCGGCCAGCACAAGGATCACACGCGCATCGTGCTGCGGGTCGACCGCAAGGTCGACTTCGAGCACTTCACGCTCGAAGCCCCTTACCGGATCGTGATCGATTTCCCGGAGGTGGGCTGGCGGGTCGACCCGGGGGCCGGCAGCCACGCGCTCGGCCTGGTGAAGGGCTATCGCTATGGCTCCTACAAGCCCGGCACGTCGCGCATGGTGATCGACCTTGCAGGCCCGGCAATGGTGGCGAACCGCTTCCTCCTGCCGCCTGAAGGCGCAGTCGGCGAATACCGGCTTGTCCTCGACCTTGCCCCCACGGACGCCGCCGCCTACACCGCCTCGGCCGGCTGGAAGGGGCCGGCAGAGCCCGTCGAGCCGGCGCCCGAGATCCGCTCGACCAAGTCCCAGCGCGCACGCACCACGTTGCCCGTCGTCGTCGTGGACGCCGGCCACGGCGGCCTCGACCCTGGCGCCATCGGGGTCTCGGGCACGAAGGAAAAGGAAATCGTCCTCAAGGTGGCGCAGAGCCTCGCCGAAAACCTCCGCAAGACCGGCAGGTACAAGGTCATCATGACCCGCGACGAGGACATCTTCCTGTCGCTCAAGGCGCGTGTGGCGATTGCCCGGAAGAACAGGGCAGACCTCTTCATCTCGATCCACGCCGACTCGGCACCGGCGGCAAACGCCCGCGGTGCGTCGGTCTACACGCTTTCCGAGAGGGCGTCCGACCGCGAGGCCGAGGCGCTCGCCCGCTCCGAGAACCAGTCCGACATCATCGCCGGCATCGACCTCGCCAAGGAGCCGGACATCGTGACCAGCATCCTGATCGACCTCGCCCAGCGCGACACGAACAACCTGTCCGCGCAATTCGCCCAGATACTCATCCCCGAGCTGCATACCGTCGGCAGCTTAACCCTACGGACCCATAGGTTCGCTGGTTTCCAGGTGCTCAAGTCGATCGACGTTCCCTCGGTCCTGATCGAGCTGGGTTACCTGACAAATGCCGATGACGAGAGCGCGATGCGGGGCAGCAGGTGGCGCCGGAACATGGCTGAAGCCATCGCCCGGGCCGTCGACGGGTACTTCGCCGCCGATCCCGGCAAGAACATCCGCGAACAGGCGTCGTCCGGTCGTCAATGACCCCGGAAGGCGCAGAAAGGCTGGGGGATTTCGAGGGTTCATTCCACCTCGGCGTATTGAATTTGCATGCACCGGCGGCGCGCTGTGATATAACACGCCGGCGCAGGCCCTAGCGCAGGACAGCTTAAACTCATGTATCGATTTTTTGCGTACACCGTCGGCGGCATCGCGGTCCTCGCGATCTCCGTGTTTGCCGGTATTGCGTTGTATCTTTACAAGCTCAGCCAGGACCTGCCGGACTACGGCTCGCTGGCAAATTACCAGCCACCGATCACGACGCGCGTGTACGGGAATGACGGCTCCCTGATTGCCGAGTACGCGCGCGAGCGCCGCCTGTTCGTGCCCATCGAGTCCATTCCCCGCGGCGTGATTGACGCGTTCCTGTCGGCCGAAGACAAGGACTTCTACACGCATCCCGGCGTCGACCTGAACGGCGTCATGCGCGCCGTCTATACGAACCTGCAGAACTACATGTCGAACGGAGGCCGCAGGCCCGAGGGTGCGTCGACCATTACGCAGCAGGTCGCCAAGAACTTCCTGCTCACCAGCGAGGTCAGCCTCGAGCGCAAGATCAAGGAGTGGATGCTCGCCTTCCGCCTCGAAGACGCCTACTCCAAGGACAAGATCCTCGAACTTTACCTCAACGAGATCTTCCTCGGCTCCGGCTCTTACGGCGTCGCGGCGGCCGCCTACAATTACTTCGACAAGTCGCTCGACGAGCTCACGCTTGCCGAGACCGCCTACCTGGCCGGCCTGCCGAAGGCACCGTCGAACTATCACCCCGTGCGCCAGTACAAGCGGGCGATCGAACGGCGCAACTACGTTATCGACCGCATGGCCGAGAACCAGCTGATCAGCGAAGAGGATGCAAAGGCAGCCCTCGCCGAGGACCTCGTGCCGAAGTTCCGTCCACCCGGCGCTCAATCACCGGACTCGGAGTACTTCGCCGAGGAAATCAGGCGCTGGATCCAGCAGAAATATGGAGACCAGGCGCTCTATGACGGCGGCTTGGCCGTGCGATCGACCTTCGATCCGACGCTGCAGCGCTTCGGCGTGCAGGCGCTTCGCAAGGGCCTTGTCGCCTATGACCGCCGGCATGGCTGGCGCGGCCCGGTCTCGCGGGTTGACCTGTCGGGCGACTGGCAGAAGGCCATGGGCAAGATCCCGTCCCTGGGCGACGTGCCGGAATGGAAGCTCGCGGCCGTCATCGCGCTCAGCAATGATGCCGCCAGGATCGCGTTCATGGACGGTTCGGAGGGCCGCATCCCGCTCGCTGAAATGAAGTGGGCGCGAAAGTTCATCTCGAACGACCGCATGGGCCCGGAGATCCGCAAGCCTGCCGAGGTGGTCACGCCCGGCGACGTGGTCCATGTTGAAGCCCTGCCCAAGACACCCGAAAACCCGAACACCGGCGCCTTCACCCTGCGCCAGGTCCCCAAGGTCAATGGCGGGCTCCTCGCGATGGATCCCCATACGGGCCGCGTCATGGCCCTGGTCGGCGGGTTCAGCTATTACTCGAGCGAGTTCGATCGCGCCTGGCAGGCCTACCGGCAGACCGGTTCGTCCTTCAAGCCGATCGTTTACGCGGTGGCGCTCAACGAAGGCTACACGCCCTCCAGCATCGTCCTCGACACCCCCTTCATGGCAAGCCAGGGACAGGGCCTGCCGATGTGGCGGCCGGACAATTACGACGAGAGCTACGCGGGCCCCTCGACCCTGCGCCAGGGCCTCGAGAAGTCACGCAACCTCATGACCGTGCGCATCGCCGCGGACGTCGGCATGGACAAGGTCGCCGAACTTGCGCGCAGGCTCGGCACCACCGAGAAGATGCTGCCGGTGCTGGCCAACGCACTGGGCTCGACCGAGTCCACGATCGTGCGCATGGTCCAGGCCTATTCGACCTTCGTGAATGGCGGCAAGCGCGTGATCCCCACGCTGGTCGACCGCATCCAGGACCGGCATGGCAAGACGATCTTCCGTCACGACGGCCGCGTCTGCGAGGGCTGCAATGCCGAAACCTGGCAGGACCAGGAAGAGCCGCTGATCGAGAGCGATGCCGATCCCATTCTCGATCCCCGCACCGCCTATCAGATCACCCACATGCTCGAGGGCGTGATCGAGCGCGGCACGGCGATGGTCGTGCGCTCGGTCGGCGTGCCGCTCGCCGGCAAGACCGGCACCACCAACGACTACAAGGATGCCTGGTTTGTCGGTTTCTCGCCGAACCTCACGGTGGGCATCTACATCGGCTTCGACCAGCCCATGTCGATGGGCCACGGCGAAACCGGCGGCCAGAACGCGGCCCCCATCTTCCGTGACTTCATGGCCGAAGCTGTTGGCAAGCAACCTCCCGTGCCATTCCGCGTACCGCCCGGCATCCGCATGGTGCGCGTCGACCTCAAGTCGGGCCAGCCCACACCCAATGGCGCGGTGCTCGAGGCCTTCAAGGCCGGCACCGAGCCCGGCTCGGGCTACGTGCCCCGGGGCGACGGCTGGGGTTCTGCCGGTTCCACCAATGACAACGACCCCGAGGAAACCAACGGCCCGGGCAACCAGACGAACTGGGGCCTGTACTAGCCGTCAAGCCTTGGGCAGAAGGACGGCGGCGGCGATGCTTCCCGCCCCCGGAATGGATGAAGTGAAACATGCGCGCTGAAATGGAAACGCTGGCAGAGCAGGTGAGGCAATCGCTGTCCCTGCTGAGGAGGCATCTTTGACCCGGATGTCGCCCGCCGTCGCCTTGACGAACTGAACGCCAGGGCTGAAGACCCGTCGATCTGGAACGATCCCTCTGCCGCGCAGAAAATGATGCGCGAGCGCAACAAGCTCGAGTCATCCCTCCAGTCCTACGAAACCCTCGTCAGGGACTTCGATGACGCCGTGGAACTGATCGCGATGGCGGCCGGGGAATCCGACGCAGCCATGACGGCCGAAGCCGAGCAGGGCCTGCGCGACCTCGGCGTACGCGCAAGGCAGGCCGAGATGCAGTCACTGTTCTCGGGCGAAGCCGATGGCAACGATTGCTACGTAGAAATCCACGCCGGCGCCGGCGGCACCGAGAGCCAGGACTGGGCCTCGATGCTCTTTCGCATGTACACGCGCTGGGCCGAGCGCAAGGGATTCAAGTGGGAACCGATTGAAGAAAGCCTGGGCGAGGAAGCAGGCCTGAAGTCGGCAACGATCCTCGTCAAGGGCGAGAATGCCTTCGGCTGGTGCAAGACCGAGTCGGGCGTGCATCGCCTCGTGCGCATATCGCCCTTCGATTCGAACGCGCGTCGCCACACCAGCTTTGCAAGCGTCTGGGTCTACCCCGTGATCGACGACTCGATCGAGATCGACATCTCGGACAAGGACGTGCGCATTGACACCTATCGCGCCAGCGGCGCCGGCGGCCAGCACGTCAACAAGACCGAGAGCGCCATCCGCATCACCCACATCCCGACAGGCATCGTGGTGTCGTGCCAGAATGATCGCTCGCAGCACAAGAACCGCGCCACGGCCTGGGCCATGCTGCGGTCACGCCTTTACGAATTCGAACTCGAGAAGCGCGAGGCGGCTGCGCAGGCCATCAATTCGACGAAGACCGACATCGGCTGGGGGCACCAGATCCGCAGCTATGTCCTGCAGCCCTACCAGCTGGTGAAGGACCTTCGCACGGGCGCGCAGAGCTACTCACCGCAGGACATCCTCGATGGCGATCTCGACGCCTTCATGCAGGCGTCGCTGGCCCAGAAACTGAAAGGCGGCGCAGATGCGCCGCCCGTCGTCGACCTTGAATGATGTATTGACGCCTACTGACGCGACTTGATGGCACCCAGCAGGCTGCCGGTGCTTGTCGTGCGCGTGGATCCCGGATTAACGGTGCGCGGGAAGTTGGGCGAGGACGCAGGCGCGCTCGGTGCCGGCGGGGCAGGGGCGACAGCCGGCGCCGCCGCCAGGTCGCGCTTGGGTTCGAAGCTGGCCTTCGGCTCGGGCTTTCCGGCCGTCTCGGCAAGCGGATCCGCACTGTGGCGGCAGGAGCCCTCGAAAAACGCACCGACTTCAACGGCCAGCACTTCGTGCAGGATCGTGCCTTCCATGTGGCACGTGCTCGACAGGTGAACCTTGCGCGCGCGGACGATCCCGTTGACGCGCCCGCGGATCGTGCATTCCTCGGCGACGATCTCGCCTTCGAAGTTGGCGCGTTCGCCGATCGTCACGGAGCCCGAACGGATGTCACCATCGACGCGACCATCGATCTGGATGTCGCCGGTCGACGTGAGCGTACCGATGACCACCAGGTCATCGGAAATGATCGACGGAGCCGAGCGTCCAACGCGCTTCTGCTGCTGGGGCAATGGCAGATTGCCCGGGTTGGTTGGAGGACTGCCCTTGCTACCCCTTGTAAACATTTCGCCCCGCATCGAAGAATTTCATTGGGTTTCTGACAACGTCGTTGAACCAGATCTCATAGTGCAGGTGAGGCCCGGTACTGCGTCCACTTGAACCCATTGTACCAATCTTCTGCCTGAATTGCACTACGTCTCCTGGCTTCACAAGGCTTGTTTTCAAATGTGCATAACGCGTGCGCACGCCGCCGCCATGCTCGACGTCGATGCACAGACCGTAGGGTCCCCTGAGCCCCGAGAACACCACGCGGCCGGGCAGCGTTGCCATGATCGGCGTACCGAACTCGCCGGCCATGTCGGCCCCGGCGTGGAACGCAAGGCGTCCCGTGAAGGGATCGACGCGGTAACCATAACCGCTGGTTGAGCGATACTCGCCATGATTGATCGGCGTGACCAGCGGCAAGCGCAGCATCGCCACTGTCAGGCTGTCGAGCCGACCGTAGATTTCCGCAACGTCGGCGAACTCACGCTCGAAATCATCGATGCCGTCGCCGGCCGCCGCCCGGATTTCCGCGCCGAGGCCCGCCGCAAGAAAGGGACCGCCAACACCCAGCTTGCGCTTGGCTGCGCCACCGCCGACCTGCGCGATCACGGTATCGACGGGCATCTCGGCCGTTTTCAGGATGCCCTCAAAGCGCTCCATCTGCCGCGCCGCCCCATCCCTGAGGTCGCTGAGCAGGGCCACCTGGCTCTTCTTGATCAGTTCAAGCCTGTCCTCGAGTGCGGCAATCTTCTGGACCACGTGGTTCTGCGCCAGCGCCGCCTTTGCGCTTGAGGGATTGCCGCGGGGGCCGACCGAGGCCGCAACCGTTCCGAGGGCGCCATCGCTGATCGTCCGCTGCGGGCGGGCCTGGCGGGGTGCCGGCGCCATGGAGGCAGTCTGCATCTGGATCGTGTTGCTGGTTTCGCTCGGGCCGCGCGCCCGGGCAAAAACCGGCCCGCCATAGCGGCCCATGTCGGCCACCTGCCGCCGCAGGGTGATCTGGCGCTTGTCCATGGCCTGCTTCTGCATCAGGAGGGCCGTGAGCTGGCGGTGCTTGGATTCAAGGTCCCGCGTGGCGTTCTGGAAGCGCTCTTCCGCCAGCACCAGCAGGCCGTTCAGTTCGTCATAGGCAAGCTGCTGCTGCGAGAGCTTGGCTTCGTAGACATCCTGCATGCTCGCATAGCGCTGGTCCTTGACCGAGATGATCTGCTCCTTGAAGATCACCACGACCGAGGCATAGACAAGCCAGCACAACAGGAAGAAAAGCCCAAAGGCGACCGTGACCTGGAACGTGGGGCTGAATTCAACGAACGTCACCGATCCACGGCTGCGCAGATAGAACTGACGATGCGGGAAGAACCGGTTCAGAAGGGAAAACAAACCGGCCACGGGTGACGTGGACATGCGCTACCTCATATTCCCAATGCGGCTGGCAGGACCTTGCCGGAAGCTCCACCTGGGGGAAAGTCGGAG
>JAGWXR010000132.1 GCA_018969785.1 Alphaproteobacteria bacterium | reverse complement strand
ATAGGCTGCCGCCAGCTCGACGCCTTCATCGCTGGCGGCGAGGGTTCTGCCGCCGATCGCGTCACGTCGGCCGACATCTTCCGCGTGCTCAAGACCGAAGCGCTGGTCGACATCGTGGACTGGCTGCGCAGCTGGAACCGAACGGCAAAGGCCCCGGTCCGCATCATCGGTGTCGATTGCCAGGCGACCGCCGCCGATACCGCCTTCGCACTTGATTGGTTGGCGTCTGTTGACGCCGTCGCCGCCGAAGGATTTGCGCGCCGTCTTGAACCTCTGGTCAATCCGGACGCGCGCGCAAAGCGTTACGTGACCCTCGTCACGTCGCTGACGACGCAGCAGCTGCGGCAGGGCATGAAGGACCTGGAGGATCTCCAGAAGACGCTGGCCGCCGATGGTCCCTACGCCGCAGCCCCCGGCAGGTCTGCCGCCGCGCAGTTCGCACGCATGGCCTGGCAGGGTCTGAGCATCCTCGAGTACGACGTGTCGGACTCACGGATCGAGGATGTGACGAACGAATACTATGGCCGGCGCGACGCCTATATGGCGGAGAACATCAATCACTTTGCCGACGGCAAGCCGGGCGCCTACTGGGCCCACAACCTGCATGTCGCGGGGGCGCCGGTTTCCTACGGCGCGGACGTCGTCAACCCTGCGGGGCACCACCTGCGTCAGGCGCTGGGTGACAGGTATCGGACGATCCTCTTCGAGTATGCCTCCGCCCGCTTCAACGCCGTTCCGATCAGGGATCCTGCGAAGACGCCGCCAGCCACGGATCCCGCCATTGTCATCGACTGGCCCTATCGCGAAGGGCGCCTCGCGGGGCTCTTCCGCAGTCTCGGCGGCGGCGATGCCTGGGTGGACCTGCAGGCCCTGCCGTCCACGCCAGCCTTGCGCGCGTGGAGCACCCGCCTGCAGGCGATGCGCGACGCAGGCTACGCCGCGAGCGAGAAAGTCGACGAGGTTCCCACGTCCATGATCAAGCCGCGGCCCGCCATCGACATCCTCGTCCACATCGAAGCCCTGACCCCATCGCGCATGCGCCTTTGACGGCGCATGGGGCCTCGGGAGGGTCAGTTCGACTTCTGCACGCCGTCGACCGTGATCTTGCGCGCATGCCCGAGTGCCACGCCATAGGGCGTCTCGGTCATGATCTTGACCGGAACATGGAAGGACTTCACGGGCCCGCCCGTGCTGCTGTCCATCTGCGCAAACCACACGGAGATGGTTGGCAGTGCACGGCCCTTGTTGATGTTGGGCTTGAAGCCGGCAAGCTGCTTGTAGCTGACGATGCAGCGGATCGCGGGGCCCGAATAGCCCTCGTCCGACTTGAGCTTGTCGTTGCCCTGGAACTTCAGTTCGATGTCATAGCGCCGGCGACCGTCGAACACCCGCACCGTGTCGCCGCAGGGCTTGGCGCTCGAACGCGATACGCCCGAGAGGGCCTGGACAATGCCCGACAGCGGATCGAGCGTGCCACGCTTCTGGTCGGGGCTCACCGGATAGCGCTCGGTGTTGTAGGCAGGCTCGGCAAACAGCTCGATGCCGGCATTCGAATAGGTCAGGTCGACCTTCTGCGACATCTTCTCGTTGACGGTGTTGGAATTGTACTTGGTCGGCTGCAGGCCCTGTCCCGCCACGAGGCCAACCGAGCTCGCATCGATCACCGCCTCGTAGAACGAGTTCACGACGCCCGCGGTCTTCAGCTTCGACACGGCTGAATAGCCATTGCCGGTGAAGCTGGTCTTCAGGCCGATGTTTCCAAGGTTGAAGCCCCCAAGATAAACCTGCCATACAAGCTGGATCGTGCTGGAAGGACCCTTCTGCGATTCGTCCGCTGCAGGCTGGACATTCATTCCTTGCGCCATCGATGCGGCGGGCACGAGGGCAAGGCAGGAAGCGATCAGGAGGCGCTTGAGCATTGGCAGGAAAACCTCTTCAGTCTCGTTTGACAACGGCGGAAATGCCCCGGCCCCGCAGCCATTGCATTTGTGGCCCGTCACCTTGGTTGAATTGTGGCGGAAATCCAGCGTAATCATCAAGCGGCAATCGTCACGGAAAAGATGAACTTGCGCTCATCATCGGACAGCGGGGTCGCGGGACTGGTCGAAAAGCTGGTGGCCGGCGACCGCCGGGCGTTAGCCAAGTCGATCACCCTGGTCGAATCCCTGCGCCACGATGACCAGGAGACGGCCCAGCGCCTGACGAATGCGGCCCTGCCGCATGCCGGACGGGCCATCCGGGTCGGCCTCTCCGGCGCACCGGGGGTGGGTAAATCAACCTTCATCGAGGCCCTGGGCACATGGTTGATCACCGCCGGGCGCAAGGTGGCGGTCCTTGCCGTCGACCCGTCCTCGCAGCGCTCCGGCGGCTCGATCCTCGGCGACAAGACCCGCATGCCCGAACTCGCCCAGAGCCCGAACGCCTTCATAAGGCCCTCGCCCTCGGGAACGACGCTCGGCGGTGTCGCCCGCCGCACGCGGGAATCGATCGTCCTTGTCGAGGCTGCAGGCTTCGACGTGGTGATCGTGGAGACCGTGGGCGTCGGCCAGTCGGAAACGGCGGTTGCTGACATGGTGGACGTCTTTACGCTGCTGATTTCCCCCTCCGGCGGCGACGAGCTCCAGGGAATGAAGCGCGGCATCATGGAACTCGCCGACATCGCCCTGGTAACCAAGGCCGACGGGGACCTGCTCCATGCCGCCAACCGCACGGCCGCCGAGTATGCCGCCGCCCTCCATTTCATGCGGCCGAAATTCGCGGGCTGGCACCCCGAGGTCGCCCTCGTTTCGAGCCCCACACGCCTGGGGATCCCCGAATACTGGGCCCATGTGGAGCGGTTTTGCGCCACTTTGCAGGCTTCAGGCCAGTGGGACGAGCACCGCAGGCTCCAGCGACTCGCATGGTTCGGGACCGAGCTGCGTGAGGGCCTGGTCGCCCAGTTGCGCGAGCGGGAAAGCGTGGCCGGGGAGATCCGGGAACTGGAGAAAATGGTCGCAGGCGGGCAGATAACCCCCGCATCTGCCGCAGGCAGGATCCTGTCGAAAGCCTTCCCCAAACCTTGACGATACCCCGGTGCCTCAACTATAGGTCCGGCCCTCATGCGCGGCCCGACCGCGCGCATTAACGATCTGAACGGCAGGACGACTTCGATGGCACGGCGTTGCGAGCTTACGGGCAAGGCGGTTTTGAGCGGACACTATGTCAGCCACGCCAACAACAAGACCAAGCGCAAGTTCCGCCCGAACCTGTCGGAGGTGTCGCTGATGTCCGACAGGCTCGACCGGACGGTGCGCCTTCGCATCTCCAAACACGCGCTGCGCTCGATCGACCACAATGGTGGCCTCGACGCCTTCATCCTGAAGCTCGGCGATGACACGCTGTCCGAACGCGCCCGCAAGCTGAAGCGCGAGATCGTGCGCGCTACGGCCAAGGCCGCCGGCTGACGCAAGGCGGCCCCGCGCCGGGCGGGGTACCTGAATGCACGAAGGGCGGAGACCACGGTCTCCGCCCTTTTTTCATTCACGCATCAACCGGAGGCCGCGCCCCTCAGGACAGCCGCCCCGTCGCCGAGGCCAGCGTCATGTACACCTTCCCCGTCTGCGATGACAGGTATGTCTCGACCAGTACATTGTCCCGGTCATTGCGGGCGGTGAGCTCGAGCAGCGCCTCGAACTGGTGGATATAGCGATCCACAGTGTCCCTGAATTCACGATCGGTCTGGTGCTTCTGCGCGATCATCTGCAGATGCTCGGACCCCAGCGCGCCCGCCAGCCTGCGCGCGAACACGTTGCGCTCGCCATTGCGGTAACGCTTCAGCAGTTCATGCGGCGGATCGTCTTCGAGGAAGCGGCACAGGTCGATCGCCATCGCCTGAAGCGCCTCGATCATGTGGCGCGAGGACATCTGGTGCGAAGGCGCATTCGCTGCCGCCACAGGCTGTGCTGCGGCAGGCTTGGCCGGTTGGACCGCGCGCGGCGGCGCCGATGCAGCCCGCGGCGCCTGCGCATCCGCGCGGCTTGGCGCGGGTGGCTCGATGCGCGTGGCCGGTGCACGGCCATGGTCGGCTGGTGCACCCTGTTCGACCTGCCGGATCTCGCGCGGGTCGGCCCTGAATTGCGGAACACCCGGCGCTGGCGGCGGGCGTCGCTCGGATCCATCCTTTGTCTCGGCGGCCGCAAGAAGGGACTTCATGTCCCAGTTTCCGCGCTCGTCCCCGGCGCCGTCCGCGTCATCTGGCGATGACCGCACGAAGCGGCGCGCGAGGTTGAACCAGCCGCGGCCTTCCTGGCCGTCAGGGGCAACATGGGGTGGCTGTGCGTGGCGCTCGCCGGAGGCGGGCCTGTTCTGCGGATAGCCGGCCATGGGTGCCGGCGCCTCGCCCATCTCGGACCCATAGGGCTGCGCCGGGGGCTGGGCGGGCAGGGCAGGCTTCATGCGCTGAGGCGGCATGGAACGCTCCTCTGCCGCAGGAGCCGCGCGATAGCTTGCAGGCGGCGGTGGTGCCGGCGGTTCGGGAAGGTCAAGGTGCCGGGGAGCAGCAGCATGTTGCGCCGGCATGTGACGCGGCGAGGGCGGCGGCAGCGGCAGCGGTGCCTGGCCCGCATCGCCCCCATAGCCGCCGGACGCGCGCGAAAGCTCGATTCCCTGCACGCGGTCGAACGCGGCAGCCACGCGCGTATTGAGCTCGCGCATCGAGCGTGCCTGCTCATCGATCATCTGCCCGAGCAGCTTGACGTGGTTGGAGGCCTCCGCCGGCATGTCGGCCAGCATCTTCGAAAGCCGCCCGACACTTCCCTCGATCTGTTGCGATGACGAGGCCGCCGTGTCACGCAGTCCCACGAGCACAGACCCCAGCCTTCCTGCCGCATCGAACGAGCTGTCGCCGGCGATCTTGATGCTCTGCACGGCCTGCTCGAGCCCTGTCATGGTCAGCTCGGTCGAGGTGCGAAGCTTCTCGGCTTCCCGCGCGAACAGCTTTGTCGTCTCCACGATCCGCAGCGCCATGGTCGAGGCCGTCTCGTCGAGGCGTCGTGCGCTCTCGGTCGTGAACGTACCGATCTTGCGTGTTTCCTCGGCCATCGCAGTCACGAGCTTGTTCATGCCCTCGCGCTGGAAGTCGAGCGCGCGCGCCATATGGTCGTTTTCCTGCTTCAGCCGGTCGATCGTCTCGGCAAAGGCCGCACGCTGCCGCTCATGGCGCATGATCACCTGCTCCGAGCGCGCTGCCGCCGCCTCGGAGGCCGAATCGAGGCGCTGCGCCTGCCGCTCAAGTTCCTGGCTGGTCTCGAGCGCCTTGCTCGACACCGCCTGCGACGCCGACTGCAGCGTGGAGACAAGCCCTGCAATGGCGCCATGCTCGGCATGCAGGCTCTCGCTGGCCGTGCGCACCGCAGCCCGCGCATCCTGAAGGCGGGTTGTCAGCGTCTCGGAAGCCGCGAGGACGACGGAATCGAGGGCCTGCGTGAACTGCGCGAGCTTCTCGCGCTCCGCGCCGAGCTTGCCCGTGGCCTTCTCGACCCGCTCCTGCGCGGCCGAAGCCG
>JAGWXR010000131.1 GCA_018969785.1 Alphaproteobacteria bacterium | reverse complement strand
ACCGAGTCAACGACCACGATGTCGACCGCGCCCGAGCGCACGAGGGTGTCGGTGATCTCGAGCGCCTGCTCGCCCGTGTCGGGCTGCGAGACGAGGAGTTCGGCGACGTCCACGCCCAGCTTCTTGGCATAGCCGACATCGAGCGCGTGCTCGGCGTCGACGAAGGCCGCGATGCCGCCGAGTTTCTGGACTTCGGCCACGATGTGCAGCGAGAGGGTCGTCTTGCCCGAGGATTCCGGACCATAAACCTCGATCACGCGGCCGCGGGGGAGGCCGCCGATGCCGAGCGCGATGTCGAGGCCGAGCGAGCCGGTCGAGACGGCCTCGATCTCGGCCACTTTCTGGTTGGCGCCGAGCTTCATCACGGAGCCCTTGCCGAAGGCGCGGTCAATCTGGCTGAGGGCGGCTTCGAGGGCTTTCTTGCGGTCCATATCGCTTTGCTGCTCTGCAATTTTCATGATGGCGGACATATTCGGCGCTCCTTAGATCACGGGGGGTTTGGGCCTGCAACTTTGGTAAACGTACGCCGTTCGTTCGCTTTTTGCAAAACAGGCTCAAGCTGCTGATTTTATTATTATAATGACCCTCTGGACATGGAACGTTCCAAAAACATATCTGCTTTTCTATCCCTTTCGACAACGTACCTTGATTAACGCTGCCTAGTTGCGCCAAACTCAGGCGAAGCAACCCGGCGATGTGCGACAGGAGAATCGGATGCCTCCCCGAAAGGAACTCCCAACCCCGCGCCATCCGACCGAGGCCATGGCCCGGTTCGACCGGCTCCTGAAGGCCATGGCGCCCCGGGTGGCGCTGCCCGAGGGCGTGGCTCCCAAGCCAGTCGCCCGGCGCGGGAAGCGGAAGCCGGCCTACACGCGCTGATCGGCTTTCTTGCACAAACACTGTGCAAGGCCAGTTGCGGCCCATTGCGGTGAGCTTGAACTGTCCCCGTAATCAGCGGGTGTAGTAGCGGTGCAGGACGACGGCGTGGCCGAGGCAGGAGGCGAGCGCGAGCAGGATGACGGCCGGGAGGCCCAGGCCGGCGGCCAGCAGGCCCAGCGCGAGGGCGCAGGCGGCGATGCAGCCGATGTCCCAGCTGTCCTCGGTGGCCACGTGGAAGCGCAGGGCGCAGGGCGAGGCCTTGGCCAGGTTATAGACCGGCGCATTCATCACGGGGACATAGAAGCAGATCGCAAAGGCACCCATCACATTGGCCGCAATCGCAAGGGCAGGCGAGCCGAGGCTTGCGGCGCGGAGAACGGCGATGGCCGCAAGCCCTGCGAAGACCAGCAGCGCCGCCAGTGGCGCGCCGCGCCCGCGATCGAGCAGGCTGCCGACGAAAAGCCCGCCGATCGCCCCGGCGACGGCTGCCAGCGCCATCGTGCCGCCATAGGCGGACAGGCTTTCGCCGAGCGTGAGGAAGAGGGCCACCTGCCAGGCCAGGATGAAGGTCGCGGAGAACCAGCCGTTGAGGAGGTAGATGAGATTGCCCGTCCCGGCCGTGGCCCGGATGGCCGGCGCCGCGGGCTCGACCTTCACGTCGGAAGTCCAGAGCAGGGGCACGACGCCCAGCGCCTGCACGAGGCCGATCAGCGCAAAGGCGCCCCCTGCCCCCACATTCATGAGCGCCCAGGCCCCAAAGAGGGGGGCTATGATCCCTATTGCTGCCGCCAGCGCCTCGCGGGCGCCGACCTGCCGGCCGCGGCTTTCGCTGTCACCCTGCGACGCGAAGAAGGCATGGAACGACGACCAGTAGAAGGCCTCGCCCGCGCCGGTAGCGACACAGCGCGCGAGCAGTGCCAAGCCGACGCCATCGATAGTGGCCGATAGCGGGTATTGCAGTGACAGGATGAGGCACCCGGTGACGAGGGCGGCCTTCAGGCCGAATTGCCGCGCAAAGCCGACAACACCACGACGGAAAATGAAGCGCAGGGCCACGGTCGCCGCGAGCGCCAAGATCGTCTGCTCGAGGGTCAACCCTGCCTTCAGCAGGTAGACAAGCAGGAACACCCCGCCGCTGCCCTGGGCGAGCGCCTGGAAGGCGTAGTGGAGGCTCAGGAGGTTGACGGCGCGGTTGGCGAGAAAGGACATGGGGCTGATACGCCTTGCCAGACTAAACGGATACTTGCCGGGGCGCAGCAGGGGCCCCCTACCCTGACGCAGCGGTCTCCCCTTTCGAAGACCCCGGCCGATTTGTGGCGGGCCGAGGGTAGCGTCGCACTGCGGCCGGGCGTCACGGGCCGGGTTATATCCGTTGCCAATTCCCGGCACGAGATGACTGAAAGCCCCATGCCAGAACGCCAGCCGACAGCGCCACCACGGCCAGATTGTCCAGATCGGGCGAGAATATCGAACGCGCGTTCACCGTCAGCCATGTCGACCACGCAAACAGGAGCGCATACCCGGCAACCGCAATGCCCAACGGCCTCAAGCTCGCCTTGCCATGTCGACTTGAGTGAAGCCATGCGAGCAGCGGGAACACCTGCATGCCGTGCAGGCCGATGAAGTGCGGTACCCTCCAGTCACCTACGATCCGGTCCCAGCCAAAGAACGGGACCTTCATCTGCGATGGCTCTCCCACGGCGTGATTTCCCACCATGGAGAGCTGTTGTCCGGCCTTGAGCAAAGCGGCCTGGCTTGCATCCGGCATGACCATGATGACACCCACAAGGCCGCCGAGGATTGCAAAGGCAATTCCTGCGACGGCGCAAGCGGCGGCAAATGCATTGCCTGGCCGACGCAGCAAGCCTCCGATCATCAGCAGGAAGCCCAGCATCAAGCCCGCCGTTCCCAGGCCCATGATCGTGAAGACCAGACGGTCGAACGCCGTTGAAAGGTTGAAGTGGCTTGGCACGCCACGGCCCGCCTGCAGCGCGATGCAGGCAAACTCGATCACGGCAATGATGATGTGAAGCCTGACGCCCCATTTGAAGAGGTCGTCCCGCACCTCATCACGGCCTGTCAGGTTTGCGATCCACGCCAATGTCAGCAAGTGAACCGTAAAGGCGAACGCAAAGCGGACCGGCTTCAACCATATGTTCTCGCCGCTCGCCAGCAGGCGCGGATCAAGGAGTGCGAGCGCAGCGCAGAGGACGGCGACCATCCCAAAGGCAAGGCCTGCGCTTGCGCGTGAGCTCAACTTTCGCGGCGGAACGTCAACCATCGTGCCGGTCACAGATACACCAGGCGAATGACCAGCGTTCGATCTCCCGTGACATCGAACGCCGCCTGTCGAAAACGTGGTGGGCCGAGCGCACCCGGATTGTTGCTTGCGCCAAATCCTTCAAGCGGCAACCCGATCCACGTCTTCGTCATGCGACCGTTTCCGTCGGCGTCATGCACGGCCATGACGGCATAGCGGCCGGGCGGCACGTTGCGAAATCGCACGACGACGGGCCCGCTGGCCGGGACGCGCTCGACGGCGACCGCTTCGCTCCAGCCCGAGGGAAAGGTCTCGCTGTTGTTGTGAAGGGCGACCAGGACCTGCCCGGCGTTCCCGGCCAGACCCTCGACTTCGACGGAGAGATCGGCCGCCACGGCCTGGCTTACCCAGAAGAGCGCGATGGAAACGGCCGTCGCCAATGTCCTGACCATGCAACCATTCCCCGTGTCTTGTGACCCGGATGCATAACGACCGTCGTCGGGCGCTCGGATCACCGTGTATAGCACCGCTATAGACTTTTCTATAGCAATGCTATACTGTGGCATCATGGATACACGCGAACAACTCGCACATCACGCCCTTGCCCTGATCGATGAACTAGGGCTGACGGGCTTCACCACACGCAGCGTCTGCGCGCGCAGCGGCGTCACGGCGCCCGCGCTGTACCACCATTTCGGGGACGCGGATGGCCTGCTGGATGCAGCCGTCTCGCTTGGCTTCGAACAGTTCATGCAGCGCAAGCGCATGCAGCCCCGTCGTGCGGATCCGGAGCTGCAGATACTTGCCGGATGGGACGACTATGTCGCCTTTGCGCGCGAACGTCCGCAACTTTACCTGGCGATGAGCATGCGCATGCTTGATGGGCGCGACATCGCCGCGGCCCGGGAATCGCGCCAGCACCTCCTCTCGCGCCTTGAACGGCTGGCCGCGACGCGCCGGCTTGCACACCCCATCGAGACAATCGCCGATATCCTCTGGGCGACCGTCCACGCCGCCTCGATGCTTCATGTGCGCAAGCGCAACGAGAAGGTCCAGCGGGCGGCCATTGCAGCCCTTCGCGACACGGCCCGGCGCGCGCTCCAGCCTGTCCTACCATCAGCGAGATCCAGGTCATGAACGTCCTTGTCACAGGTGGCACAGGGTTCCTCGGCCAGCGCGTCGTTGTCCGCCTTCAGCGAGAAGGGCACCGTGTGCTTGGCCTTGCACGATCCGCCGCATCGCAAGCCGCCCTCCAACGCATGAAGGTTGAACCGCTGCGTGGCGACCTTGATGCGCCGCGCACGCTGAAACTGGCAGGCATTGATGCGGTGGTCCACGCAGCCGCACACTTCCGCCTCGCCGGACCCCGACGCCCCTTCTTCAGGACGAATGTGCGGGGCACAAAGGCCCTGCTTGCCGCTGCCAAGAAGGCCGGCATACGGCGCTTTATCGGCATTGGGGCGGCCGCCGTGGTCATGGACAATCGTGGCTCGCCGCTCGACAATGTGGATGAGAGCGCCCCAACATTTTCGCGCAGCTTTTCCCCCTACATCGCGTCAAAGGCACAGGCCGAGAAGCTCATTCTTGATGCACATGCGCCGGACTTCCGGACAGTTGTCCTGCGGCCGCCGGGCATATGGGGGCCGGGAGACGCGTTTGCCCGCGCGCTGACCGGGGGCGGGGCGTTCGCCTTCATCTCGCGTGGCGACTATCCTTATGTGACGTGCCATGTCGATAATGTCGCCGAGGCTGTCGTTTGCGCCCTCGCCGCCCCTGTCGGCGGACGCGCCTATTTCATCAACGATTCCGAACCGACGACTTTTCGCGCGTTTGCCCTTTCGATTGCCGATGCGGTTGGCGTCGACCTCGGTCGCGCGCCTTCCGTACCCTATGGCCTTGCGTGGTATTCGGGGCATGCGCTGGAGCTTCTCTGGTCGCTGGCTGGCGCACGGGAGGACCCGCCGCTTTCACGAACGCTGGTGCGGCTCATCGGCCGGCCTTTCACGACAAGTGACGCTGCCGCGCGGCGCGACCTGGGCTATCGCGGGATGGTCACGCGTGCGGACGGGATTGCTGCGTTGAAGTCGCGGGTTGAATGAAATCGAGCAGGTCGGGCAAAGTCCCGAGGACTTGAGTGCACTGTCACCGAAATCAGAGGTAGGCGCGTATCTGGCTCGTCATGCGCCAGGCGGCCTTCCAGGTGATGCCGAGCTGGCGCTGGACCTCGCGGGCCGTCATGCGCTTGTGGCCGACGCACATGAGGAACATGACGTAGAACCAGTCCTGCAGCGGCACGCGGGAGCGCGCGAACGGCGTGCCGGCCTTTGGGTGAATATGGTACGCGCACCACTGGCAGACATAGGCCTGCTGCCGGCTGAGCCGATGGAAGCGTCCGCGGCGCAGGCATTTGGGGCACGTACCCGGGTTCCCGTGGCGCAACTGCAGCAGGTGGT
>JAGWXR010000130.1 GCA_018969785.1 Alphaproteobacteria bacterium | reverse complement strand
GGCAAGAAGGCGATCCTCAACAAGCTGATCGAGGCCGAGGGCTTCGAGCGCTTCTGCGCCGTCAAGTTCGTGGGCACCAAGCGCTTCGGCCTTGACGGCGGCGAAGCGCTGATCCCCGCGCTCGAGCAGATCATCAAGGTCGGCGGCAAGTTGGGCGCCCGCGAGATCTCGTTCGGCATGCCGCACCGCGGCCGCCTCAACGTTCTCTGCAACGTGATGTCCAAGCCCTACCGCGCCGTCTTCCACGAATTCCAGGGTGGCTCCTCCAGCCCCGAGGACGTTGGCGGCTCAGGCGACGTGAAGTACCACCTCGGCGCATCATCCGACCGCGAGTTCGACGGCAACAAGGTTCACCTGTCGCTCGCCGCCAACCCCTCGCACCTCGAGGCCGTGAACCCCGTGGTCCTTGGCAAGGTGCGCGCCAAGCAGCACCAGAACAAGGACAAGGTCGACCGTACGAGCGTGATCCCCGTTCTGTTGCATGGCGACGCCGCCTTTGCAGGGCAGGGCGTTGTCGCCGAGTGCTTCGCCATGTCGGGAACCAAGGGCTTCAGGACGGGCGGCACGATCCATCTCGTCGTGAACAACCAGATCGGCTTCACGACCTCGCCGATCCATTCGCGCTCCTCGCCGTACCCCTCGGACGTCGCCCTCATGGTGCAGGCGCCGATCTTCCACGTGAATGGCGATGACCCCGAGGCCGTCGTCTACTGCGCCCGTGTCGCGACCGAGTTCCGCCAGCGCTTCCACAAGGACGTCGTCGTCGACATCTTCTGCTATCGCCGGTTCGGTCACAACGAAACCGACGAACCGGCGTTCACGCAACCCCTGATGTACCGGCAGATCAAGTCGCACCCCTCGACGCTCTCGCTCTACAGCCGTCGCCTGATCGACGAGGGCTCTGTCTCGTCCGATGAGTACGAGGCGATGAAGCTGGCCTTCGAGCAGCGTCTGAACGAGGCCTTCGAGGGCGCATCTTCCTTCAAGCCGAACCGGGCCGACTGGCTCGACGGCGCCTGGGCCGGCATGAGCCCGGCCGAAGGCGACGAGCGCCGCGGCAACACCGCCGTGCCGCTCGACAGGTTGAAGCGCGTGGGAACGGCGCTGACGACGGTGCCGGCCACCTTCAACGCGCACAAGACCGTCCAGCGCCTCCTGCAGCAGAAGGCGCAGATGCTGGACACGGGCGAAGGCATCGACTGGGCTACCGCCGAGGCGCTCGCCTTCGGCACGCTCCTGGACGAAGGCTATCACGTCCGCCTCGAGGGCCAGGACGCAGGGCGCGGCACCTTCAGCCAGCGCCACGCCGCGCTGGTCGACCAGTCGACCGAGGAACGCTACTACCCGCTGCTGAACGTCCGCGAAGGGCAGGGCGACTTCGAGGTCATCGACTCGCTCCTCTCCGAAGAGGCCGCCCTCGGCTTCGAGTATGGCTACGCCCTCGCTGAACCCCGGGCGCTTGTCGTCTGGGAAGCGCAGTTCGGCGACTTCGCCAACGGCGCCCAGGCCATCATCGACCAGTTCATCACCTCCGGTGAGCGCAAGTGGCTGCGCATGAACGGCCTCGTGATGCTTCTGCCCCACGGTTACGAGGGGCAGGGTCCCGAGCATTCGTCTGCCCGCCTCGAGCGCTTCCTCCAGCTCTGCGCGGAAGACAATGTGCAGGTCGGCAACATCTCGACGCCGGCCAACTATTTCCATGCCCTGCGCCGGCAGATCCACCGCAACTTCCGCAAGCCCCTGATCCTGATGACGCCGAAGTCGCTGCTGCGTCACAAGCGTTGCGTCTCGAAGCTGTCGGAGTTCGGGCCGGGAACGTCGTTCCACCGTCTCCTGCACGATGATGCGCAGACCCTGCCGGGCTCCACGATCGCGCTGAAGGAAGACGGAAAGATCCGCCGCCTCATCATGTGCTCGGGCAAGGTCTATTATGACCTTCTGGAAGAGCGCGAAAAGCGCGGCATCGACGATGTCTACCTGCTGCGCGTCGAGCAGTTCTATCCCGTACCCGCGCGATCCCTCGTCACCGAGCTGACGCGCTTCAGGAATGCCGACATGGTCTGGGCCCAGGAAGAGCCAAAGAACATGGGGGCCTGGAGCTTCATGGAACCGAACATCGAGTGGGTGCTTGGCCGCGTCGGCGCAAAATCCGCACGCGCCCGTTATGTGGGCCGTCCCGCAGCAGCGTCTCCCGCTGCCGGACAGATGAGCCGTCACCAGGCAGAGCTGAAGGCCCTGCTCGACGATGCCTTTTCCTCCTGAGGACAAGAGAACAGGAACATGACGACTGAAATTCGCGTTCCAACCCTGGGCGAGTCCGTGACGGAAGCAACCGTCGCCAAGTGGCTCAAGAACAAGGGCGACGCCGTGCGTGCGGACGAGCCGATTGTCGAACTCGAGACCGACAAGGTCACCGTCGAGGTCCCGGCGCCCGGCAACGGCGTTCTGTCCGAAATCGTTGCTGCACCCGGTTCGACCATCGCTGTCGGCGCCATCCTCGGCCTGATCGGCGAGGGCAGTGGCGCTGCCGCCGCTTCGCCGAAGGCAGCTCCCGCCGCGCAGCCTGCCAAGGCACCCGCCGCGCCCGCCAAGCCTGCAGCCGCCGCGCCGGTGCTCAGCCCCTCAGCCCGCAAGCTCGCCGAGGAAAACCGCATCCAGCCCGCTGCCGTGGCCGGCACGGGCCGCGATGGCCGCGTCATGAAGGGTGATGTGCTCGCTGCAATCGAGGCGAGGGCTGCCGAGCCGCGCGCGGTTCAGGTCACCCCCGCCGGTCCGCGCCCGCAGGCCGTCCGCGAGGAGCGCGTGACCATGTCGCGCCTGCGCAAGACCATTGCGCTGCGCCTGAAGGAAGCCCAGCACACCGCCGCCATGCTCACGACCTTCAATGAGGTCGACATGTCAGCCGTGATGCACCTGCGTTCGGCACACAAGGACACATTCGAGAAGCGCCACGGCGTGCGCCTCGGCTTTATGAGCTTCTTCGTGAAGGCATGCATCGTCGCACTGAAGGAAATACCGACGGTCAACGCCGAGATCGAAGGCGACGATATCGTCTACAAGAACTACTACGACATCGGCGTGGCCGTCGGCACCGAGCGCGGGCTTGTCGTGCCTGTCGTGCGCGACGCCGACCAGCTGACATTGGCCGGCATCGAGAAGCGCATCAACGACTTCGGCCTGCGTGCGCGCGACAACAAGCTGAAGCTCGAGGAACTGCAGGGCGGTACCTTCACCATCTCGAACGGCGGCGTCTACGGCTCGCTCATGTCGACCCCGATCCTGAACGCGCCGCAGTCCGGCATCCTCGGGATGCACAAGATCGAGCAGCGCCCGGTCGCCATCGATGGCAAGGTCGAGATCCGCCCGATGATGTATCTCGCGCTGTCCTATGATCACCGCCTCGTCGACGGCAAGGAAGCAGTCACCTTCCTCGTTCGCGTCAAGGAATGCCTCGAAGCACCTGAACGCATGATTTTGGAAGTCTGAATGAGCGATCTTTACGACGTCGTCGTCATTGGCGGCGGTCCCGGCGGCTACAATGCCGCCATTCGCCTGGGCCAGCTGGGCAAGCGCACCCTGTGTGTCGAGAAGCGCGGCACGCTGGGCGGCACCTGCCTGAACGTGGGCTGTATACCTTCGAAGGCCCTACTGCAGGTCTCGGCTCTCTTCGACGAGACGAAGAGCCATTACGGTGCCCTCGGTATCCGCACGGGCGAGGTCAGCTACGACCTGCCCGCCATGATGGGGCACAAGGACAAGACGGTAGATGGCCTGACCAAGGGCATCGAGTTCCTGTTCAAGAAGAACAAGGTCGAATACGCCGTCGGCACCGGCACCTTCGCGGGGGGCCGCAAGGTCGAGATCCGCGGCAATGACGGCTCGACGCGCACGGTGGAAGCCGCGGCCATCATCATCGCAACCGGCTCGGAGCCAACGCCGCTGCCGGGCGTCGAGATCAACGAGAAGGATGTCGTCTCCTCGACCGGCGCCCTCACGCTGAAGGATGTGCCCAAGTGCCTGCTCGTCATCGGCGGAGGCTATATCGGCCTCGAGATGGGATCCGTCTGGCGCCGCCTCGGCAGCCAGGTCACGGTCGTCGAGTATCTCGACCGCATCACGCCAGGCCTCGACGGCGAGGTGGGCAAGCAGTTCCAGCGCATCCTGTCAAAGCAGGGCATGACCTTCCGCCTTGGCATGAAAGTGGTCGGCGTGGAGCGCAAGGCTGGCGCACTGCATGTCTCGGTCGAACCTGCCGCCGGCGGCGCACGCGAGGTGATCGAAACCGACATCGTCCTGTCCTCGATCGGCCGCCGCCCGTTCACGGGCGGCCTGGGGCTCGAGAAGGTTGGCCTCGCGCCAGATGCACGCGGACGCATCCCCGTCAATGGCCACTACGAGACGGCCGTTAAGGGCGTCTATGCCATCGGTGACGTGATCGAAGGCCCCATGCTCGCCCACAAGGCCGAGGACGAGGGCGTGGCCGTCGCCGAGATCATCGCAGGCCAGGCCGGACACGTGAACTATGAGGCCATTCCCTCCGTGGTCTACACCCACCCGGAAGTCGCCGCCGTCGGCAGGACCGAGGAAGAACTGAAGGCCGCAGGCATCGCCTACAAGACCGGCAAGTTCATGTTCGCCGCCAACTCCCGCGCCCGCGCCAACGGCTCGACCGAGGGCTTCGTGAAGATCCTCGCCGATGCCGCGAACGACCGCATCCTTGGCGTCCACATGATCGGCCCCGAGGTCGGCAACATGATCGCCGAGGCGGCGCTGGCCATCGAATTCCAGATGGCCGCCGAGGACCTCGCCCGCACTTGCCACGCCCACCCGACGCTCAGCGAGGCCATCCGCCAGGCGGCCATGGCAGTTGGCGGCTGGACGATGCAGTCCTGACGGCAGCCAGGGCCGCCTCTGCCTCAATTCGGGCAAGATTGTGAAGTGAAATGGAACCGTCGGGCCGTGAAGGCACGACGGTTTTTCATTTTGTCACCCGCAGGGGAGGCAGGGATCATGTGGGAACCAAGGGGCGTCGGCGTGGCCATGGGCTGGATCGCAGCCGCAGCCATCGCGATCTACTTCATGCACGAGGACATGATCCGCGCAGGCCTGTTCGGCGAATCCTGCGCCCTCTACGGCCTCGAGTCCTGGAGTTGCGGCTTCCTGCCCAAGCTCGCCGTCTGGCTGCCCCAGATGTTCGTCTACTTCCTGATGCACCCCTTCGAATACGACGCCAGCTTCGACTGGATCGGCCTCGACTACGCCTCGATGTGGATGGGCTCGCCCGTCGCCTGGTGGGTCGCGATCCTCGCGACGAATTACTGGGTCTGGAAGCTCAACCGCCTCTGAGGCCGCTAGGCGCCCGATTTCGCCCGCGGATGCGCCCGTGCATAGACCTGCATCAGATGGCTCTCGTCGACGCTCGTATAGCGCTGCGTTGTCGACAGCGACGCATGCCCCAGCAACTCCTGGATCGCACGCAGGTCGCCTCCTGCCGCGAGGAGATGCGTGGCAAACGCATGCCGCAGCGCATGGGGTGTTGCGGTTTCCGGCAGGCCCAGCCCCCGCCGCAGGTTCATCATCAGGCCCTGCACGATGCGCGGATTGAGCCGCTTGCCCCGCGCTCCATGGAACAGCGGATCATCGGGCAGCGCACCGAAAGGACATTGCCGCAGATAG
>JAGWXR010000129.1 GCA_018969785.1 Alphaproteobacteria bacterium | reverse complement strand
ATGCGCCCCGCGTTTTCGCCGCCTGCATCGGCCATGTGAACCTGGACGTCGACCTCCCTCGCCTCGATACCGACGAAGGCCACTGTCGAAACATGTGCGACCGTCATGCCCGGGGGCTGGTCCCGCGGGGTGCGGCGCTGCGCGCGGTGACGCGACGCTCGATGGCGTCCCAGATCAATGCGGCAATATCGGTGCCGTCAAAGCGCCGGATCTCCCAGATGCCGGTTGGCGAGGTCACGTTGATTTCCGTCAGCCAGTCGCCGATCACGTCGATGCCCGTGAAGACAAGGCCCCTGTCCTTCAGTTCGGGGCCGATGCGACGGCAGATTTCCTGCTCCCTCGGCGTGAGCACTGTCTTTTCGGGTCTTCCGCCTACATGCATGTTCGAACGCGCCTCTCCTGCGGCGGGGACGCGGTTGATGGCACCGACCGGTTCCCCGTCGACGAGGATGATGCGCTTATCGCCCTGGCGAACTTGTGGCACGTATCGCTGAACTGTCATCGGCTCCTTCACGAAGCTGGCGAAGAATTCCAGGATCGTGTTCAGGTTCTCGTCCTCGGGCCGGATGCGAAAGACACCGCTGCCGCCGTTGCCGTACAAGGGTTTCACGACGATGTCGCCGTGCTCGGCGCGGAAGGCGCGGATGGCATTGGGGTCCGCGGTGATGAGGGTCGGCGGCATCAGGTCGGGGAATTCTGTTACAAAAATCTTTTCCGGCGAGTTGCGCACCCACCAGGGATCATTGACGACGAGCACGCCGGGCGGCAGGCGCTCGAGCAGGTGGGTTGTCGTGATGTAGGACATGTCGAAGGGCGGGTCCTGGCGCAGCAGGACAACGTCCATCTGGCCGAGGTCGAGCTCGCGCGGGGCGCCGAGCGTGAAGTGGTTGCCGCGCTCGTTGCGGACCGACAATTCCTGGGCACTGTAGGCAAAGATCGCGGTACCGCGCTGGGCCAGGGTCCTTGGCAGGTAGTACCAGAGCCTGTGTCCCCGGTTCTGAGCCTCAAGCGCAAGGGCGAAGGACGAGTCACCACCGATGTCGATCCGCTCGATCGGGTCCATCTGGATTGCAACAGTCAGTGACATCGGCTGCGGGTTCCCCCTTGTTCGCCATGAAGCCTATTCCGGTGGCGTTGCAGGCGCAACCGGGGCGCACATGTGCCCTTGCCTGCCGGGCGTGGCCGTCAATTCAAGCGGCGGCGAAGGCTTGCGAGCGAGAAGGCGGCCTCGCGGCCTTCGACGGATTCCCGGTCGGCCAGTGCCATGCATCGCTGGGCGGCCTGGATGGCGCCATTCAGCTTGCCGATCGACTCGTTGGCGCGCGACAGGTCAAGCCAGAGATCGGGCTGGCGCGGCGAGACGAGGACCATGCGCTCGGCGATCTCGAGCACGCGGCGCATGTCCTTTCCGGCGAGCGCGCGCGAGCGGATGTTGTTGAGCAGGCGGAGCAGGACCTCACGGTTTCCAGAGGGACCATATTCCGGCGTGGTAACGCCCTGGGCAGGCCCGAGGGGGCGCAGGTCATCGGCGGCAAGGACAAGACCACCGTTGAACGGGTCGAGGATGCGGGCCTGTTCGCCTTCTCCCACGCGCATCAGGAAGTGGCCGGGCGTGTTCATGCCCTGCGCCTTCACGCCGAGGCGGCGGGCTATCTCGAGATAGATGATGCCGAGCGACACCGGCAGGCCGCGGCGGCGGTCGATGACGCGGATGAGGTCGGCGTTCTGCGGGTCATCGAATGTCTCGTTGTCGCCTGCATAGCCGTGACGGTTGGCGATCGTATCGGAGAGGATGCGTGCAATCGCCTCGGTCTCGGACATGCCGCGGCGCAGGGCGGGAATGCGCTCGCGCGCGTCCGCCTCCATCTGGTCGAAGTGCTGGAGATAGGTTGCGAGATCCATGCCCGGATGGTCGAGTGCCGACAGCCAAAGGGCTGCTCGACCGATGGGGATCGCCTCGTCGACGGCCTGCCCGATCTCGCGCAACTTCTCAACGAGCTGGCTGGCGGCGAGGATCATTGCGCCGCTCCCGGATCAGTCCCGTCGAGGGCGAGGCTTGCCATCCCTTCATGCCTGCGGCGCGGATCATCCTTCATGATGACGTAGTCGACGACCTTGCGGGCCTCGCCGATCGAGCGGGCGTGGCGCAGGACGCGATCGCGCTCGGCTTCATCCTGGGCGATGCCGTTCAGGTAGATCGTGCCATTGCTGGTATCGATCGCGTAGTTCGAGTCCCGGATCGTCCCGTCCGCAATCAGCAGGCTGCGCAGCCTTGCCGTGATCCAGCGATCCTTCGCCTCATCGAGGACGCGGGGCGCGGCCGTCACATCGACGTCATTGACGACCTCGGTGACGGCGGCGATCGACCAGGCGATCCGGGTGACCTTCTGGCGGTCCTCGACGGTGGGCACGGTGCCAGTGACGTGCATGCGCCCCTCGGTCACGGTCGAATCCACCTTGGCAAAGAGGGTCGAGCTTTCGGCGAGGAGGCGTGCGTTGAAGGTCGCCTGGATGCGCAGGTCTCCGACTGCTGCCGGCAGGGATCGTTCCTGCGCGTTGAGCTGGATCCCCACGCAGCCCGACAGCAGTGTGGCCGACATGATGACTGCGATTGCGTGCCTGAACAGCATGCTTCAAGACCTCCAAGCATCCGGTATATGGCGTGGCCACCCCGTTTGCGCCAGAACCACGAGGTCAAAGCGGCGGGGCAGCCTGCCGAGGGCGGGACTTCGCGCGCAGAACTGCCTTGCCGCGCGCTCGACCCTTCCCCTCTTGGTGCTGCCCACCGAGGCGATGGCTTCCGCCAGCGTCCCGCGGGTGCGGACCTCTACAAAGACGATTGTGCAGGGCGACTTCCAACGGGGCGTTAACGCCACCACATCGAGTTCGCCGCCATTTGCGCGGAACTGGCGGGCGAGAATGCGATAACCCTTGAGCCGCAGCCAGAATGCGGCGAACCACTCGGCTGCCGTTCCCCTGGCCCTTGCCTGCTCACGCCTTGCCGTCATCTGCCTTCTTCAAGACCAGCGCGCGGGCATAGACGGTCCTGCGCGGCAATCCCTGCTCGGCCGCGACGATGGCCGCAGCTTCCTTGACGGGATGGTCCTGCATGACAGATAGCAGACGCGCGTCGAGCCTTGCCTCATTGTCCAGCGTCATTGTTGCCGCCTCATGCGCGGCCGGGGGCGCGACGAGGACCACGATTTCGCCCCGGACCTGCGGTTGGGCCTCGTAGTGGGTAATCAAGGCATTTAATGGGCAGCGCCTGATGTCCTCGTGCAGCTTGGTGAGTTCCCGCGCGACACAGGCCTGCCTGTCGCCCAGCACGGCCCTGAGATCGTGCAGCATCTCGACAAGGCGCGAGGGCGCCTCGAAGAGGACAAGCGTCGCGGGGATGTTCTCGAGGTCGCGGATCTCACGGCGCCGCTCGTTGGACTTCGGCGAGAGAAAGCCTGCAAAGAAGAAGCGGTTCGCGGGCAGGCCAGAGGCTGTCAGGGCGGCCAGGACGGCGGAGGCTCCCGGGACCGGGAAGACGTTGCAGCCTGCGGCGGCGGCGCGCTCCACGAGCGACTGGCCCGGGTCGGAGACAAGTGGCGTGCCCGCGTCGCTGACCAGCGCGACGCTGAGGCCCTGTTCGAGCTCCCTTAAAATCCTGTCATCCATCGACCCGGCGTTGTGCTCGCGGTATGAGTGCAGCGGGCGGGCAATTGCATGCATGGCGAGCAGCCTGGCCGTCACGCGGGTGTCTTCCGCGTAAAGCCGGTCGGCCGCCTTCAGGACATCGATCGCGCGCAGCGTCAGGTCGCGGGCATTTCCGATCGGGGTTGCGACCAGGTAGAGCCCGCCGGCCAGCGGCGCGTCGGATTTACTTCGGCCCTCGCGGGGGCTAATCTCAGGGCCTTCACTCATTCGTTGCCGCCGCCAAAAAGGGGTTGATGCCCGTGACTTCCTCCGTGATCCGCCACGCACCGTCCCAAGCCCTCAGGAACGCGCTCGCAGCCTTCGTCGTGCTGCTTGCGGGTGTCTTCCTGGGCGGATGCGAAACCACGTCCCTCTTTGGAGATGATGCGCAGCCCACCGTCAAGGCACCAAAGCCGACTACCGTGGCGACGAAGCCCGGCTCGCCGACAGGTCCCGTGATCGTTCCAACCGACGGGCAGGTGCGGGTGGCCATCCTGCTGCCCTTCTCGCATCCGGACCGCAACACGCGGGCGGTGTCGCAGGCCCTGCAGGATGCCGCGCAGCTTGCGATGTTCGACATGGGCGCGCGGTCGATGGTGCTTCTGCCGCAGGATACCGGAACGACGGCGGAAAGTGCGGCGGCTGCAGCCACCGCCGCGATCGACAAGGGGGCGGAGCTGATCCTCGGGCCCTTGCTTGCCAATGACGTGCGTGCGGTCGCGCCCGTGGCGCGGGCGCGCAACGTGCCGGTCATTGCCTTCTCCACGGACCGCACGGTTGCGGGGGACGGCGTGTTCCTTCTCAGCTTCCTGCCGGAGCAGGAGGTGAACCGTGTCGTGAACCATGCGATGTCGCAAGGGCGGCGCCGCTTTGTCGCGCTGGTTCCCGCCTCGCCCTATGGGCAGCGCGTGGAAGAGGCCTTCCGCGTCGCGGTCGCGCAGGCTGGCGGAGAGGTGGTCGCCGTCCAGAGCTACGAGAACAACGCGCAGTCGCTCGAGCCGGCCGTGAAGGCGGTCGCGAAGCTCGGGTTCGACAGCATCTTCCTGCCGGAAGGCGGGCTGATGCTGCGCAGCCTCGGTCCCATCCTGTCGGTGCATGGCGTCGATTCGCGCAAGGTCCAGTTCCTCGGCACCGGCATGTGGGACGATCCGGCGACGGCACGCGAGATCTCGCTGGCCGGGGGGGTGTATGCGCTGCCACCACAGGAGCAGCGGGCGAACTTCCAGACGCGCTACCAGCAACTCTATGGTTCGCGGCCGCCGAAGATCGGCTCGCTGGCCTATGACGCGATTGCGCTTGCCGCCACGCTTGCCAATGGCCGTGCCGGACAACGCTACACGCGCACGACCATTGCCGATCCCAACGGGTTTGCCGGCATCGACGGGATCTTCCGCTTCCGCGCAGACGGCATGACGGAGCGCGGGCTTGCGGTGTTCCAGATCGCCGAGGGCGGTCCGCCGACCATCGTCAGCCCGGCTGCCAGCACGTTCCAGTCGCCCGGGTTCTAAAGATCAGGCGAGCAGCACGCGCAAGACCGAGTTCAGGACCAGCCGTCCTGAAGGCGTTGCTGCCAGCCTGCCCTCGCCGGACACAAGCAGGCCCTGATCACGCAGGGTGCGGATCCTGGCTTCCGGCAGAGACTGGCCTGTTTCTGCTTCAAGCGCGCGCAAGTCGATGCCTTCGGTCAGGCGCAGGCCCATCAGAACGGCCTCGGTGAAGGCGTCCGCGGGCATGACAGGCTCCCATGTCTTCACGCCATGGCCGTCGGCTGCCACGCGCGTGAGCCATTCCTCCGGTGCGCGCACGGTTTCGGTTGCGACCCTGCCGCCGTCGATGCCAATGCGGCCATGTGCGCCCGGGCCGATGCCGAGGTAGTCGCCATAGCGCCAGTACAGGAGATTGTGCCTCGATTCCTCTCCCGGCCTTGCGTGATTTGAAATCTCGTAGGCGGGGCGTCCTGCCGCCTGCATGCGCGCTTGGGTCAGCTCATACATGGCTG
>JAGWXR010000128.1 GCA_018969785.1 Alphaproteobacteria bacterium | reverse complement strand
AACCGCTTCTGGAGCATGGAGGTCCGCAGCTTCGCCGAGGTCGACCTGCCCATGGCAGCCGTCACCGAGCTCAACCCCTCCCATGTGCTCGACTTCTACCGTTTCAGTTCGGACCAGGTCGCCGCCTACAACGACATGCAGGCCGCGATCATTCGCGCCCACTCGCCGGGTCGCTTCATCACGCACAACTACATGGGCGCCTTTCCCGACTTCGACCACTACAAGGTCTCCGCCGCGATCGACTTTGCCAGCTGGGACTCCTATCCCCTCGGTTTCACTGACAGCATCGCCGCCCTCGGCTTCTCCGATGAAGAACGCGTGCGCTACGCCTGCACCGGCCACCCCGACATCTCGGCCTTCCACCACGACCTCTATCGCGGCATGACGGACAGGCGCTTCTGGGTGATGGAGCAGCAGCCCGGACCCGTGAACTGGGCGATCTGGAACCCGAGCCCCCGCGACGGCATGGTACGCCTCTGGGCGTGGGAAGCGCTCGCCCACGGCGCCGAGGTCGTCAGCTTCTTCCGCTGGCGCCAGGCCCCCTTCGCGCAGGAGCAGATGCACGCCGGCCTCAACCGCCCCGACAACGTGCTCGACACGGGCGGCCGGGAAGCCGAGGCAACCGCGCGCGAACTGGCCAGCGACTGGTGGCGCGCCATCAGGGACCGGCCCATGCAGCCCGCGCAGGTCGCGCTCGTCTTCGACTACGACACCGCGTGGCACCACGAGATCCAGCCGCAGGGAAGGTCGTTCAGCTACCTTGCGCTCGTCTTCACCTGGTACACGGCACTTCGCCGCCACGGCGTCGACGTCGACATCGTTCCCCCCGGCCGTGACCTTCGCCCCTACAAGGCCGTCTTCGTGCCAAGCCTGCAGCATGTCACGCCGCAAGCCCACAAGGCCTTCGCCGCCTGCAGCGGCCAGGTCGTCTTTGGCATCCGCACGGGCGCAAAGACAGCCTCGTTCCAGATCCCGCGCAACCTCCCGCCCGGTCCGCTGCAGGATCTCCTGCCTGTCAAGGTCACGCGCGTGGAAAGCCTGAGACCGGGCCTCCTGCGCGAGCTGCGCTGGCGCAACCGCGCCTATGCCTGCGGTACCTGGGTCGAGCGGCTCGAGGTTGACGCCTCAGCCGGCGTGCAAGGCAGCTTCGCCTCCGGCGATCCGGCAATCGTGGAAAAGGCGGGGCGCACCTATGTCGCCGCCTGGCCGACGCGCGAGCTGGCACTCGATGTCGTGTCGCACACGCTCGCCGCGGCGGGAATCACCGCCACGCGTCTCGATGAGGACATCCGCCTGCGCCGGCGCGACGGCATCACCTTCGCCTTCAACTTCTCGGGCGATTCGCGTCCCGCACCTGCTCCAGCCGGCGCAACCTACGTGCTGGGCGCGCAGTCCATCGCGCCGTTCAACCTGTCGGCATGGAAATCATGAGCGCGACTGCAAGCACTTGGGGATAGAAGAGCCAGTTGGCGTTCGCACACAGTTTGATGTTGACAGTCGTGTTGACGCAACATGTAGCCCCTCGCATAAAGGACGGGTCGGCAACAAGCCGGAAAACATCCGTCCCCAGAAGCGGAGAGTGGCAAGTGGAAATGATCATCCCCGTGGCGATCCTGTTCGGGATCGGTTTTGGTGCAGGCTTCGGCTTGCGCGTGCTCATGGCGCGCAAGGCCGAACAGCAGGCAGCCATCGCGCCCGTCGCTGGACAGGCCGTGGCCATCATGCCCCCGTCCTTCAAGCCGCGCTCGTCGCTGCGCGCCTTCGACCTGCGCGAGGATCCGCTATGGGGCCGCTGATCATCGTCAGCCTGATTGTCGGATCGGGCTTCCTGGCCGGCTACCTGTTCAGGGACCGCGAGGAACGCCGCCGCATGCGTCCGCTACGTCAGCCTCGCCAGCCCTAGCCAACTGGCAGGCAAGGGTTGAGCCGTGCGCCGCAAACGCGCAATATCGGCGCATGAACCTCGCACAGCCCCTCCCATTCACCTTCAATCTCGCAACCCTCCCGGCAGAGACCAACCGGCTGCGCACCGAGGTGCGCGACTTCCTCGCCCGCGAGATCGAAGCAATCCCCTTCGAGAAGCGCGCCCAGTCCTGGAGCGGCTTTGATCCCGCCTTCAGCCGCAAGCTCGGCGAACGCGGTTGGCTGGGCCTGACCTGGCCGAAGCAGTATGGCGGCCACGAACGCACTGCACTCGAGCGCTATGTCGTCGTGGAGGAACTTCTCGCAGCCGGCGCCCCGGTTGCCGCGCACTGGATCGCCGACCGGCAATCAGGTCCCCTGCTTCTGAAGTTCGGCACCGAGGACCAGCGCCAGCGCGTATTGCCGGGCATCGCGCGCGGCGAGACCTTCTTTGCCATCGGCATGAGCGAACCCGACTCAGGATCTGATCTGGCCAGCGTGCGTACGCGCGCGGTGCGAACGAACGAGGGCTGGCGCGTGACCGGCACCAAGCTCTGGAGCTCCTGGGCCCACAAGTCCCACTACATGATCGCCGTCTTCCGCACCGGCGAGGGCGCGCAGCGCCAGGCAGGCCTCTCGCAGTTCCTGGTCGACCTGTCGCTACCCGGCATCCGGATCCGCCCGATCACGGACCTCACGGGCCATGAGCATTTCAACGAAGTCGTATTCGACGACGCTCTCCTGCCCGAGGACGCCCTCATCGGCACCGAAGGCGATGGCTGGTCACAGGTGACAGCAGAGCTCGCCTATGAACGTTCCGGCCCCGAGCGCTTCCTCTCGAGCATGATGCTTGTGCGCCAGATCGTCGAAGCCGCGGGTCCCGAACCACGTGAACGCACGGCGATCGCCATCGGACGCATGGCGGCACGCCTTCATGCGCTGCGCAACCTGTCGATTTCGGTGGCGACCCAGCTGCAGCGGGGCGAGAACCCGGCCCTCGAGGCCTCGCTCGTCAAGGACGTCGGCGCCATCTTCGAGCAGGAGATCCCCGACATCGCACATGACCTCTTCGGACA
This sequence comes from Alphaproteobacteria bacterium, assembly GCA_018969785.1. Taxonomy (GTDB): domain Bacteria; phylum Pseudomonadota; class Alphaproteobacteria; order Micropepsales; family Micropepsaceae; genus SZUA-430. The sequence goes on along the minus strand of JAGWXR010000128.1, from coordinate 2,705 downwards.
GGAGCCCTCGGCAGCCTCGACCGAGGCGCTCTTGCGCGTGCAGCATTACCTGACACAGACGGCTCCATCATTTTCGCTGCGCGGCGGCACGCGCGAGATCCTGCGCGGCATCATCGCCCGCGGCCTCGGACTGAGGTGATCGCCATGAACGAGACAGCTCTCCTGATCCATGATGCCGCCCACCGCTTGTTCACGCAGCACGTGACACCGGAGGTGCTTCGGCGCGCCGAAGTCGGCGAGTGGTGCCAAGATCTCTGGGACGCAATCGACGAGGCGGGCTTCCTCGATACGCTCGCTGACGCTGACACGCCGCCAGACGAGCGCGCGGCCAACGCCTTCGTGCTCCTCAAGGCGGCAGCGCGTCATCTTGTTCCCGCCCCACTGGGCGAGACCATGGTCGTGCGCGCGCTGCTCGCTGCCCGCAAGGTCAGGGCACCATCAGGCCCGCTCAGCTTCGCGGTCCTTGAAGGCCACACCCACCAGCACGGCGATCACGCCCACCTGAAAGGCAGGGCACCGCGCGTGCCGCATGCGCGCAACGCCCAGTCCCTTCTTCTGGGTACGCCAGACGGACGCGAATGCGTTCTGATTGCGACCCGCCGCGGCAGGCTCTCGCAGGATGCGAACATCGCCAGCGAACCACGCGACGACATGGCGTTTGCCGACACCGCCGGCACGACCGTGCCAGGCATAAGCGGCCGAGACCTGAAGCTGGCTGGCGCCACGCTGCGCGCGATCGCCATTGCCGGTGCGCTCGAGCGCGTCCTCATGCAGACGGTCGACTACGCGCGCACGCGCGTCCAGTTCGGAAAGCCCATTGCCTCATTCCAGGCCATCCAGCAGCAACTGGCCGTGCTGGCCGGACACGCAGCCGCCGCGTCGATTGCCGCCGAGGCTGCGATGGCTGCGCTCTTCGACCCCAACCGCCGAGACCTTGCGGTGGCCGTGGCCAAGATAAGGGCAGGCGAGGCCGTGGCCGCCGGCACCGCGATCGCCCACCAGGTCCATGGTGCCATTGGCATCACGCGCGAGCATTCGCTGCATTACGCCACACGCCGCCTCTGGTCATGGCGCGCCGAGTTCGGTGCCGAGGCCGACTGGGCCGAAGAGCTCGGCCGATCAATGGCTCGCGAGGGCGGCGCCGGTTTCTGGCCGGCGCTTACCCGTTGACGGGCGCAGCCTTCACGACCAGCACAGAGAGCGCGAACGTCAGGCACAGCGCCGCAACGATCATCGGTCCGGTCGGAAGGTCGAGCAGCGACGAAGCGACAATGCCGGCAACGTAGCCGATGATGCCTACCGCATAGCCGGCAAGCAGGCGCCAGCGCGGCGAGAACCGCTTGGCGGCAAGCGCCGGGACGATGAGGCTCGCGAATACGAGGTAGATCCCGACAAGCTGGACCGACTGCGTCACGACCACCGCGAACAGGACGTAGAAGCCGAGGTGCCCGAGATCCCCGCGGCGCCAGAAGAAGATCGCCAGCGCACCCGCATAGAGCAGCGCCACCGCCGGCAGGGTCGACGGCGAGACCCAGAGGATCTGCCCGACAAGCATGTCCTTCAGGTGCTCCCCGCCATGCGGATTGTTCGCCAGCAGCAGGAGTTCCACGCACGCGGCAAGCACGAACAGCACGCCGATCAGGGCCTCCTGGACTTCCGGCCAGAAGCGTTCGGTCATGGTCAGCAGGAAAGAGCCCGCAAGCGCGGCGCTGACAGCTGCGACCTGGACCTGCCAGCCATGGGGCTCGGCAAGGAACGATCCTGCAAGGGTGACGCCAAGCCCGGCGATCTGCGCGATGGCGAGGTCGATGAAGACAATCCCGCGCGCCAGCACCTGCTGTCCAAGCGGCACATGTGTGGACAGCACGATCAGGCCGGCAAGCAGCGCCGGCCCGAGGATGCTGATCTGGATCTCGAGGTCGCTCAAGGCTTCATCGCTTCCTTCAGCCGCCGGATCGTGTCGTCGTAGAGCGAAAACAGATCCTTCGCCTGCTCGTTGCCGCCAACCGTGAAGGGCAGGACCACGATGGGGGTCTTCGTGCGTTCGGAAACGAACTCTGCCGACTTCCCGTCCTCGAATGCAGCCTGCAGGATCATCCTCGCCGGTTGCGACTGCAGCTGAGACAGGACCTCGGCAATGTATCCGCTTGATGCGGGGACGCCGGGCTTGGGCTCGAGCGCGGCAACCCGCTTCAGGCCAAGCCACTCCTCGAGGTAGATCCAGCTCTTGTGCAGCACGACGACCTTCTGGCCACGCAGCGGCGCCGCATCGGCCTCCCATTTCGCGATCGCAGCCGAGAACCGCGTCGAGAACTGGCTATGGCGCGCCATGTAGTATGCCGCGTTGGCCTTGTCGAGCTTGGCAAGGCGCTGCGACAGGGCGAGGGCAACCGTCAGCACATTGCGCGGGTCGGTCTGGATGTGGGGATTGCCTTCGGCATGAATGTCGCCTTCGGAGCGGTCAAGCTTTGCAGGCTTCTCGCGCAACTGAATGAACCGCGCCGCTTCGAACTGCCCGGTTTCCGGGTCCGAGAGGCGCGGATTGGAAGCCTGCTCGAGCACGGCCGGAAGCCAGCCGATTTCAAGTTCGGCACCTGTGCACACGGCAAGGTCCGCACCGCGGGCCTTGGCAATCAGGCTTGGCCGCGCCTGGATCTGGTGCGGATCCTGACGGCCGGTGGTGGCGGTATAGACCGATACCTTGT
>JAGWXR010000010.1 GCA_018969785.1 Alphaproteobacteria bacterium | reverse complement strand
CATCCTGGCGCTGCACGTCATGCGCTCTGAGGCGCAGACCCGCCAGATGATGGCGGCGGATGTCGCGCTGACGGCCTATTTCACCGAGGCGATGGCTGAACGCCGTCGTGCCCCGCGAGACGATCTCATCACGGACATGGTGCAGTTGCAGGCCGAGGGCGCGCCGCTGAACGATGCCGAGATCCGCATCAACCTGGCTGCGTTGCTCGTGGGTGGCAATCTCACGACCACCGACCTGATTGGCAACGGCGTGCTGACGCTGCTGCGCCATCCTGACCAGCTGGCAGCGCTGCGCGCCGATCCCAGCCTTGCCGCAAATGCGGTGGAAGAGATCCTTCGCTTCGAGGCGCCGGTTTCGTTGACATCGCGCGTGGCCTCGCGCGACATGGAGGTGGGCGGCTGTCCCGTCCATGCCGGGGATCCGATGATGACGTTCGTGCGGGCCGCCAACCGCGATCCTGCCGTGTTCGAGGATCCGGACCGTTTCGACATCACGCGCAAGCGCGCGCCGCACATGTCATTCGGGGGTGGTGCGCATATCTGCATCGGCGCGCCGCTTGCCCGAATGGAAGGACAGGTCGCCATCCCGCGCCTGTTCGAGCGCTTCCCGGGCCTGCGACCGGTGCCGCAGCAGACGCTGGTCTGGCGCTCCTTGCCAGGCTTCCGTGGCCTTGAGCACCTGCTCGTGGAGACGGGTTCCTAGGGTGACGTCGCTGGTGCGTCCTTCCTTCATTGCAGCCATCCGAACGAGGATCCTGATGTCTTACCCCCGACGGCCCACGCGCATGGGCGTTTCGCTGCTCGCTGCGCTGCTGCTTGCCGTGCTCGTGCTTGCGGCCCCGGCGCAGGCCACCGGCGCGAAGATCGCGTGGCCGCAGGATGCCAGCGACCTGAAGGCCGATCCTTCCGCGCGGTTTGGCGTCCTGCCCAACGGCATGCGCTATGTCGTCAAGCGAACGGCCAACCCGCCGGGCACACTGTCGATGCGCATGCGCATCGAGGCCGGCTCCCTGCACGAGAACGACAACGAACGCGGGGTTGCCCATTTCCTCGAGCACATGGCCTTCAACGGGTCGCAGAACTATCCCGAAGGCGAGATGTTCAAGGCGCTGCAGCGCATGGGCATGCAGATCGGATCGGCGGCCAATGCCTCGACCGGATATGACAGCACCGTCTTTTCCATGTCGCTGCCAAGCGTCCGCCCTGACGTGCTGAACACCGGTTTCAGCATCATGCGGGAGATCGTGGGGCGACTGACGATCTCGCAGGAGGCGGTGGACCGCGAGCGTGGCGTGATCCTGTCGGAAGAGCGCGCCCGCGATACGCCCGGATCGCGGTCGATGCAGGCGGAGGTGGGCCTCTGGTTTGCCGGGCAGAGATACCCGACCCGTGCGCCCATCGGTGACATGGCCTTCGTGCGCGCGGCGACGGCGGACAGCCTGCGCAGCTTCTACCTGCGAAACTACCGGCCGGAGCGCGCCTTGCTCGTGGTGACGGGCGATGCCTCGCTCGATGCGCTCGAGGCGCGCGTCAGGAATACGTTTGCGGACTGGCAACCCCCGGGGCCGGCGCGTCCGCCGGGCGCCTTCGACAGGCCTGCCGCGCGCGGGCTTTCGGCCACGCACCTGTCGGGAAATGGCATCGACGACATGGTGAGCGTCAGCTGGGTGCAGCCGGCGGACAGCAAGCCGGAGACGGCGGCGCGGCGGCTTGAGACCCATTTGCGGATTGTTGCCTTCACGGTCCTGAACCGCAGGCTCAGCAAGCTGTCGCGTCTTCCCGATGCGCCCTTCATTGCGGCGCAGGTCAGCCGTGACCTTGTCACGGGCGGCGGCATCGTGTCGACACTGACGATCCGGCCCAAGGATGGTGCGTGGCAGCGCGGGCTTGCGGCGGCCGAGCAGGAGCTGCGTCGTGCGCTGGTGCACGGGCTGCAGCAGAGCGAGGTCGAGCGCGAGGCGCTCGAGCAGCGCTCGCCCTATCTGCTGGCGGCGGCAAACGCGAATACGCGTGCAAACATGGATGTCGCCGAGATCCTGATGGAGTCGATCACCGACGGGCGGGTTCCAACGGATCCGCAGACGGATCTCGAGCTCTACACGAAGAACATTGCCGGGATCCGGGCGCAGGATGTGACGCGTGTCCTGAAGTCGACGTTCAAGGGTGCGGGCCCGCTGATCTATCTTTCCTCGTCGCGTCCGGTTGAAGGTGCAGAGCTCGCCATTCGGCGGGCTTACCAGGACAGTGTCAAGGTGGCGGTGGCGCCGCCGCCGAAGGACTCGATCAAGCAGTTCACCTATCGTGACTTCGGCACGCCGGGTCAGGTCGTGTCGACTGTCGCGCAGCCGGACCTCGGCGTGACGCAGGTGCGGTTTGCCAATGGCGTGATGCTCAACGTGAAACCCACGGACTTCGAGAAGGATCGCGTCAGCGTCGTTGCGCGCATTCCGGGTGGCAATCTGGCGCTGCCCAAGGGCAAGCGCGGACTGAGCGGCGTGCTTCCCTTCGCCTTTGTCGAGGGCGGGCTTGGCCGGCTTGAGATGGGCGAACTCGAGCAGACCGAGCCCGGTCATTTTGCCGGAATCAACCTGGACGTGGATGACGATACGTTCCAGCTCTTCGGGGACACGGTCGAACGCGACGTGCTGCTGCAGCTTCAGGTGCTTGCAGCCTTCACGACGGATCCTGCCTATCGACCCGACGGGTTGCGGCGGCTGCAGGCAACCGTCGACGGCCAGTTCAAGCAGCAGAACTCGAAGCCGGTGGGCGTGCTGAACCGCGAGCTGAACGGCATCGTGCGTGGCGGTGACGACCGCTGGGTCTCGCCCACGCCGGAGGACCTGCGCGCCCTGACCATGGATGACGTGCGGGCGGCCATGGCGCCGTCGCTGGCGCGGGCGCCCATCGAGATCACCATCGTGGGGCATGTGAAACTGGCTGCCGCGATCGACGCCACGGCGCGCACGTTCGGTGCGCTGCCGCCGCGCGATCCCTCGTTCAAGCCCGGTACCGCGGGTGGCGCTGCCTTTCCGGCACGAGGACAGTCCCTGACTTTCACCCATGAAGGCCGGGCGGACCAGGCCGCGGTGGTCGCGATCTGGCCGGGCCCGAGCCGGTTCCCCGATACGCGCCAGGAAAAGGCGGTGGCGGTGCTGTCCGAAATCATCCAGTTGCGGCTGATCGACGAGGTGCGCGAGGCGCAGGGCGGGACCTATACGCCCTTCGGCAGCGCCTATGCCGCGCGCATGGATGGTTATGGCTACATCTTCGCCGGGGTTGAGCCCAGCCCGGACAAGGCTGACCAGTTCTTTGTCACGCTCAGCGAGATCACGCGCGAACTTCGCGATGGCGAGGTTTCAAAGGATCTGCTGGACCGGGCGCGCAAGCCCTTGCTGTACCAGCTCTATGCTGCGCAGACGGCGAACGAATACTGGATCAACGGGCTGATCGACGTGCAGCGCGATCCGCGGACGCTCGAGAGCCTGCGCAACGATGTTGACGAGATCGCGGATGTCACGGCTGCCGATGTACGGGCAGCGGCGCAGCGTTATCTCGATGACCGCCGGCGGATTGACGTGAAGGTCCTGCCCAAGCGCTGATCAGAGCCTTTCTGCATAGTCGTGCCACTGGCCCGCGTCGTCGCGCAGGCGCCACTGGCCGGGCCGTGTCTCGACGGCGTCGTCGCCGGTCAGGATGACCTTGCTGTATCCCCCGGGGATGTCGAGCACGTAGTCCGGCAGGGCCGTGCCGGGCGCCTGCGCCCGAAGGGCCTGCATGAGGCCGATGCCGTGCCGGATCGAGGTCCGGAAATGCGCGGTGCCGGGCGCGAGGTCGGCATGGTGCAGGTAATAGGGCGTGATGGAGTGGGCACGGAACGTGTCGAGCAGGGCCGCAAGTGTCGGGATGCTGTCGTTGATGCCGCGCAGCAATACCGACTGGCTGAGCAGGCGGGCGCCCGCAGCGTGCAGCCTGCGGAGGGCCTCGCCGGCCGCCTTCGTGAATTCTGCCGGATGATTGGCGTGCAGCGCGATGACCAGCTGCGCGCGACGGGGCTTTATGGCCTGGGCCATGGGCGTGTCGATGCGCGCGGGATCGACCACGGGCATGCGCGTGTGCCAGCGGATGCGCTCGACATGACCGATGGCATCCATCATCTGCGTGAGCTGGGCAACCCGGTGGGGCGCCAGCACCAGCGGGTCGCCGCCGGTGAAGATTACCTCGTGGATGCCGCTGTTGGCGGCAATGTAGTCGCGGGCCCGCCCGATTGCCTGCGGGGACAGGTTGGCCTCGCGGCCTGGCCCAACCATCTCGCGGCGGAAGCAGAAGCGGCAATAGACGGGACAGACATGGACGACCTTGAAGAGCACCCGGTCAGGATAGCGATGGACGATGCCCTCGACGGGCATGTGGCGCCGGTCGCCGATCGGGTCGGCGAGGTCGCCCTCTGTCGCCAGAAGTTCGCGGGGGTCGGGAACGTATTGCCGTGCGATGGGGTCGGCGTCGTCACCGCGCGCGATCAGTTCTGCGACAGGCTGTGTGATGGCGACGGCATAGCGTGCGGCGACGGCTTCGAGTTCGTCGCGTGACGCCTCAGTCGCGAGGCCTGCGCGCACGAGCGCATCGACGGTGCGCAGGGTGCCTTGCGTCATGAGCCGCGGCCCGCCGGCGGCGTCCACATGACCTGTTCGATGTGCGGCGCACCGGTCGCCAGCATGACGAGACGGTCGAAGCCCATGGCGACCCCGCTGGACGGCGGCATCTGCGCGAGCGCCCGCAACAGGTCCTCGTCAATCGGGTAGCGTTCGCCATAGATGCGGCTCTTTTCATCCATCTCGGCCTCGAAGCGCGCGCGCTGTTCGACCGGGTCTGTCAACTCGCCGAAGCCATTGGCCAGCTCGACACCCAGCACATAGAGTTCAAAACGTTCAGACACGCGCGGGTCATGCGCGCAGCGGCGTGCGAGGGCGGCCTCCGCGGCCGGGTACTGGTCGAGGATCAGCGGCGCATCGAGACCGAGGTTCGGCTCGATCCTTTCGACGAGGATGCGGCTGAAGATGTCGGACCAGGTGTCGGTGGGCTCGAAGTGGATGCCGCGGGCCTGTGCCTGGAGGGCGAGATAGGCCCGGTCGGGGCCTTCGGCGTCGATGGTCTCGAGCAGGTCGATGCGGGCATAGGTGTCGAAGGCCTCGGCGACGGTCATGCGCCGGGCCTGGGCGGTGATGCGCACGGAGCGGTCGCGGTGGCGAAGGGCGGGCTGGCCGGCTGTTTCAGCGGCGAGCCTGAGAAGGTTCAGGCTGTCGGCGATCACGGTCTCGTAGTCCGCGTTGGCGCGGTACCACTCGAGCATCGTGAATTCGGGCACGTTGAGGGGCGCGTGTTCGCGGTTGCGGAAGACGCGGGCGAAATCGAAGATCTTCTGCTCGCCCGCGGCCAGCAGCTTCTTCGAGGCAAACTCGGGCGAGGTGTGCAGGTAGAGCCTTCGGGTTTCGCCGTTGATGGCGGCCTCGGTCGCGAAGGCATGGAGATGGGTCTCGTTTCCGGGCGAGACCTGGAGTGCGGCACATTCGACCTCGGTGAAGCCCTGGGTCTCGAAGTAGCGGCGGAAAGAGGCCTTTATGCGGTTCCGGGTGACCAGAAACGGGCGCCTGTCAGCGTGGCGGTCCGGGGACCACCAGGGGGATACGGTTACCATGCCGCGCCCCTCTGGCGTGTTGGTGCTTGGCGGATGGGAGCGGCGCTGCTATCACCGCGCCCAAATTCTGCCCTCGCCGGACCGTCCTGCGGGACGGGGCCCGGGGCTTTCACAAGCATCAGGGAGTTTCGCGTGGTCTCGGTCATTGCCAGCAACGTACGCAAGGGAAACATCATTGAGAAGGACGGTGATCTGTTCGTTGTCCTGACGGCCGAGAATTTTCATCCGGGCAAGGGAACACCGACGACCCAGATTGAAATGCGGCGTATCCGCGACGGCGTCAAGGTCAACGATCGTTACAAGACGACAGACAGCCTCGAAAAGGCGTTCGTCGACATGCGGACAAACACGTATCTCTACAAGGACGGGGATTCCTACGTGTTCATGGACCCCGAGAATTTCGAGCAGACCCATGTGTCTTCCGAGATCCTGGGTGACCGTGAGCCCTATCTCCAGGAAAACATGGAAGTCACGTTGAGCCTGCACAATGGCGTTCCGATCGCCATCGAGCTGCCCTCACGCGTGGTGCTCGAGATCGCCGAAACCGAACCGGTCGTGAAGGGGCAGACGGCGTCCTCGTCGTTCAAGCCGGCGATCCTGTCGAATGGCGTGCGAACGGCCGTGCCGCCGCACATCAACGTGGGCACGCGCGTCGTGGTGAACACGGAAGACGGTTCCTACGTCGAACGCGCCAAGGACTGATCCTTGATGGCGTCGTCCGCGGACAGCCGGTTTCGGGCTTTCGCCGGGCGCCTGAAGGTGCCTGCCATCGCGGCGCCGATGTTCCTTGTCTCCGGACCCGATCTGGTGCTGGCCACATGCCGCGCCGGCATGGCGGCGGCGTTTCCGGCGCCCAACGCACGGACGCTGGACGAACTTGATGCCTGGATGGCGAGCCTGAATGCGGGTCTTGAGCCGCATCATGCACCGTGGGTGCTCAATATCGTGGCCCACCAGTCCTATGGGCGGCTTGACGCCGAGCTTGAACTGATCGCGCGGCACAAGCCTGCGATGGTCATCACGGCGCTGGGCAGCCCGAAGCGTGTGGTCGATGCGGTCCATGCCTATGGCGGGCTGGTGTTTGCCGATGTCATCAATGTCGCCTTTGCGCGCAAGTGCCTGCAGGCGGGCGTCGATGGACTGGTGCTGGTTTGCGCCGGTGCCGGCGGGCACACGGGGCAGCTCAGCCCCTTTGCCTTCGTGCCGGCCGTGCGCGCATTCTTCGACGGGCCCCTTGTCGTGGGTGGTGCCATCAGTTCAGGACGGGCGATCCGCGCGCTTGAGGTTCTGGGCGCGGACATTGCCTATGTGGGGACACCTTTCATCGCCGCGGCGGAATCCCTTGCACCGGATGCTTACAAGGACATGGTCGTCGCCGCGACGCATGAGGATCTCGTGCAGACGAGTGCGGTGACAGGCGTGCGTGCGAACTGGCTGAAGGCCAGCCTTGCTGCGGCCGGCATCGATCCTGCAGCCGTGCGCGAGGATGGCCCTGTCTTCAGCGACCCGTCGGCTGCGTTCCGGCGATGGAAGGATACGTGGTCTGCCGGTCAGGGTGTCGATGCTGTGATGCGCATCGAGCCGGCGGCGGCCATCGTCGAGCACCTTGCCGCCGGTTATCGCGCCGCGCGCGGGTAGCGCCTACGCCCAGATCTTCATTCCGATCCAGCCATAGGCCCACAGGTGGCCTGCCGCCGTGATCACGACAAGGCCGTTGGCCCAGGCGAGGAGCCTGACGAAAAGGTTCGCGGCCGTTGCGCCCATTGCTGCGCGCACCAGCGTTGCAGCTCCAAGAACCGGGGTCGCCAATGTCAGGCTGTAGAGCAGCCAGCCGCCCGTCGAGGGCTTTCCCAGAAGCTCGATGTCGCCGAGCCCCAGGAGCAGTTGCAGCGTCACGGCGCAAGTGACGAGGGTCAGCATGGCGAGTGCCGGCACGAGCCTGATCGACAGGCCGCCGCGCTGCGCGAGGCGCCCCGTGAGGATGCCCCAAAGCCAGAACGGCATGAAGACCAGGTCGACCAGCAGGACTGTCACGAAGGCAACAAGGAAGGCAATGGTGGCGGCCACCTGCCAATCGGGCAGGCGGCGCTCGGCGCCGAGGCCTTGGTAAAGCTCGATGCCGTCGCCGGTTCGGGTGATGAGGAAATCGGGCACCGCCGCCCCTTTTGTCTGGAACAGACCGTTGCCCACATGCACGGTGGGTTCGCCGGCAATCGCCAGCGTGGCGTCGCGGGCCTGCACCTGACGCCAGACGAGGCTGGTCAGTACGGCGAGTTTCTCCTGGCGCGGGGTGATGGAACCGTAGAAGCCGGGAAAGTCCGCGAGATCTTGCGCTGCGAGCGGGCGAGGCGTGGGAACCGGCTCCTTCAGGTTCCTCTCGAGATAGAGCCTGATCTCGTTGGCCGCGTCAAAGAGTTCAGGCTTGGCGAGGTTGCCCATGATCACGAAGCCCATCCCATGGCCTGGTGCGTAGGCGTATTTCGCGCGGAAGCCATCGACGACGCCGTCATGTCCCCGAAAGACGACCTTGCCGGCATAGCTGGCCATGTTGCCAAGTCCGTAACCTTGCGTGAAGCCCGCGTCGGCGCCGCGCGTGGTGCCGGTACGCTCGATACGATCGACAGAGGCGCTGGTGAGGTAAGTGCGGCCGTCGAGCGTGCCGTGGCCGAGCAGCATCAGCGGTAGGCGGGCGAGGTCCCGGGCTGTTACGCTCAGGCCGCCGGAAGGGCGTCCGACGAGTTCCACGAACCTTGCCTCAGTGCCGTTCTCGTCCCGGTAACTCTTCGCCAGGCGCGTTGCGATGGCGGGTGTGCGGGTCCATGCGGCGCTCTGCATGCCAAGCGGACCGGTCAGGCGTGATGTCATGAATGCTTCGAAGGTCTGACCGCTCGCCTTCTCGATGATGCGGCCGGCGATGACGGGCCCGGCATTGCAGTAGGACATGCGCGTCCCGGGCTTCCATCGGCTTTTGTAGGGACCGTAGAGTTCGGTCGCCCTTGAGAGTGGCACGTCGCTGCCCTCGATCAGATACTTCTTGAAGTCGAAATCGTCGAAGCCGGTCGTGTGCTCGAGCAGATGCACCAGCCGGATGGGATTTGTCGCTTCCCATGGATTTTCGACGCGCAGTTCGGGCATGAGGTCGGAGAGCTTGTCGTCGAGCGACAGCTTGCCTTCCTCGACCAGCATCATGATGCCGATCGACGTCAGGCTCTTGGAGATCGAGCCCGCGCGGAAGACTGTTTCGGTCGTGACGGGCGTGCTTGCCTTGAGATCGGAGACCCCGTAGCCTTTTGCCAGTACGATCGTATTGTTCTCGATGACGGCGATGCTGGCCCCGGGTATGCGCGCATCCGCGAGCGCCTTGGCGATGCGGACGTCGAGCTCCGCGATCGTGGCGGCAGGCTTCTTCCGCGGCTTTGCTTCGTCGGCGGCGCGCGCCGGGGCGAACAGAGCGAGAAGCAGCAGGATGACTGCCGGGATGATTTTCATGAGGCCCTCCGAGGGTTCAATGCTATCGGGCTGCAGGGCAGACCGGAAGGCGCTGTCTGCATCACGAACCATTGAGCACAGGCGGTTTTCAAGCGTTACCTTTGATCACGGCGTGGCCCGTTGGTGACAGGCTGCGCTCAATCGGGAGATACTGATGATCGACTACAAGGGACAGGTTGCGCTGGTGACGGGTGGCGCCTCCGGCATCGGTCTTGCGCTCGCGCGGGCGCTGCTGGCGCGCGGCGCGCAGGTGATTGTCGCTGACGTGAACGAGGCCGGGCTGACGGCGGCTGTGCAGCAACTGGGCCCGGGATGCACGGTGATTGCCTGCGACCTGTCGCAGCCGGAGGCGCAGTCCGGGCTTGTCGAGCGCGCGCTGCAGGTGGCCGGACGCGTCGATCTTGTCTGCTCGAATGCCGGGATCGGGCGCAACAAGCGCGTGCTCAAGGAGGCATTCGACGATGCGGCCGAGCGCGTTCTGGCGGTGAACCTGCGGGCGGGGATCCGGATTGCGCAGGCCTATCACGCGCATCTTGATGCGAGCGGGCGGCAGGGGCGCGTTCTGTTTACGGCATCCGAGAATTCGCTGGCCGTGCCTTCTGCCGTGCGCGGGTCGGGGCTTGGGCTCTATGCGGCGTCGAAGCACGGGCTGCTGATCATGGCCGAGTGGTTGCGCGACGAAACCGCGGGCGGGCCGATGTCCGTTCATGTGCTGCTGCCGGGCGCGGTCTACACGCCGCTCATCCAGAAGGCGCTTCCCGATCCGGCGCTGGCACCGCCGGCGCTCAACCTCATCATGCCGGAACGGGCTGCCGAGGTCGCGCTCAGGGGGCTCGACCTCGGGCTCTTCTACATCCCGACGCAGCGCCACCTGGCCGATGACATGCGCGCGCGCTTCGATGGCGTGCGTTTGGCCGTGGACGCGCTGGGTCTCTAGGCTTCGGCGACGAAGCCTTTCCAGCTGCGCATGTAGTTCAGGAAGGCGGGGCCGAGGCCTTCGGCCTCGAGATGCGCGGCGGCGACGGGCAGGCCGATCGGCGTGAAGGCCGGGTCGGCTGCAACCTTCTTCGGGAAGTCGTGGTGCAGGATGGCGCTGCGGCCGACCAGCACGAAGTCGGCGCCGCCCTCAAGCGCTGCGCGCGCGGCAGCGCCGGTCGAGATCTTGCCGGCGACGCCGAGGCGCACCTTTCCGCGGTCGAGGCCTGCAAAGTGAGCGAGCAGCGTTCGGCCCTTGAATTCCTCTTCCTCCGGTTCCTTGAACGTGTCCCAGAGCGACATGTCGATGTAGTCGACCCTGGCCTCGGTCATGAGGCGCTGAACGAGGCCCTTCATCTCGCCGAGCTTCAGTCCGAAGCGCTCCGGGGACAGGCGAATGCCAAGGTTGAAGCCGGGGCGGCAGCGGGCGCGAATGCCGTCGATGATCTCGTCGACGATGCGGGCGCGGCCGTTTATGTCGCCGCCGTAGCGGTCGGTCCTGCGGTTGGTCTCGGCACTGATGAACTGGCACAGGATGTAGCCGTGCGCGCCGTGCAGCTCGACGCCGTCGAAGCCCGCCTTCTCGGCGCGGATGGCGGCGGCGATGAAGTCATCGCGCAGCCGTTCGACTTCCGGCAGCGTCAGGCCGCGGGCGCCTGTCTCGGCGTTGTCTGAGGGGCAAACGGGCTTCGTGCCGATCATGGCCTCGGGCGAGCGCATGCCGGCATGGTGCAACTGCACGATGGCAAGGCTGTTCTCGGCCCTGATCGCCGCGGCGAGGCGGGTGAGCCCCTCGATGTGCTCGTCGCCGAAGATGCCGAGCTGTCCCGGGAAGCCGAGACCCACGGCCTGTACATGTGACGCGCACGTCATGGTCATGCCGAAACCACCCTTCGCCCTGAGGGTGAGCCAGCGGAACTCGTCATCCGAGAGGGTGCCGTCCTTGTGGCTCTGCAGGTTTGTCAGGGGGGCCAGTGCGAACCGGTTTTTCTGGGCCGGGCCGTGCTGGAAGGCCATTGGATCGAAGAGGGAGGTCATCAGGGGTTGGGTCCGTTAGGGAAATGCCGATCGGAGCACCTAAGCCCATGCGGCCGGGCCGATCAAGGCTCGCTTGAGGCCCGGGCCTTACCTGACAGGCGTGTTTGCGCTAACCTGCGGGTCCTGAATAACCGGAGAGTGAAATGCGCAAGCTGTTGCTGGGTGGTGGGGTCGTGTTGCTGGCGGGCGCGGTGGTGTCGACCGTGCTGTTCATGTCGACCGTCTGTGCCTGCGGGAGCGTCGCCGTGCAACCGACGCTGGCTGCCGCGGCGCTGGAAGATCCCTATGGTGAGGTGCGTGACCGGAAGGATGTGGGCGAAGACCATTACCGGATGGGGCGCTATCCCGAGGCCATTGCCTACTGGACCGAGGCGGCTGCCAAGGGCAACACGTATGCAGCCCATCGCCTTGGCGTCGAGTACATGGACGGCAAGCCCGGCGTGGTGCAGCGCGACTACCAGAAGGCGCGGCAGTACCACACGCAGGCAGCCCGGCAGGGCTATTCGCTGTCGATGTTCGACCTCGGATCGATGAACGAGTATGGACACGGCGCTCCGCCGGACATCGCTGCAGCGGCCAAGTGGTATGGGTACTCGGCAAACTATGGTCTCGCTCAGGGACAGTACAACTACGCCACGATGCTTGAAGCAGGTGACGGCGTGTCGTCCGACAATATCGAGGCGCTGAAATTCTATGTTCTGGCTGCGCGCGGCGGCTTTGCAGGCGTGCCCTTCAGTGCCGCGCAGAACAAGATTGACCAGCAGCGGGCAACGCCTCTGGAGACGCTGCGTGCCCGCCTGTCAAAGACAGATGTGGATGAAGCCATGATGCGCGCCGACAAGTTCGTCGCTGCGACAGGACCGCTGAAGGGCGAATGAAGGGCTGGTCGAACTGGTCCGGCTGGGTTCGCTCCACGCCTTCAGCGATGCTGTCGCCTGCCTCCGAGGGCGAGCTGGCGGGGATCGTGCGCGATGCGCGCGGGCCCGTGCGGGTCGTGGGATCGGGGCATTCCTTCACGCCGCTCTGCCAGACCGATGGAACGCTGCTGTCGCTTGACCGCATGCAGGGCATTGTCGGCGTCGATCGGGCCGCATGTCGCGCAACCGTGCGTGCGGGATCGAAGATCCATGCGCTCGGGCGGCCGCTTCATGATGCGGGTGTCGGGCTCAAGAACCAGGGTGACATCGACCGGCAGGCGATTGCAGGGGCCGTCGGCACCGGAACGCATGGCACAGGTCCGACCCTTGGCAGCCTGTCGTCCGAGGTGCAGGCCTTCCGGCTGGTGACGGCGCAAGGCGAGGTGCTTGCCTGCAGCCCGACCGAGAATGCGGAAATCTGGGAGGGCGGGCGCACGTCGCTTGGCGTGCTGGGCGTGTTCAGCGAGATAACGCTCGGCGTGGCACCAGCCTATCGGCTGAAGGAGCGCAACTGGGTGATGCCGGCTGCCGATTGCTGGCGCCAGATCGGCCAGTTGAAGGACGCGCACCGGCACTTCGAGTTCTTCTGGTTCCCGATGGCGGATGCGGTCGTTGCCAAGACGCTCGACGTGACGGATGAGCCCGTGCGTGACCCGATTGACTGCGCGCGCATGCAGGCCCGGGGCGAGCAGGGCAGCTGGGACCAGCGCGTGTTCGAGACCGGATGCCAGGCAGCGCGGTTACTGCCGGGGCTCTCTGGTCCGCTGCAGCGGTTCTTTACCCGCGGGGCGATGGGCGCTGGTGAGCGGGCCCGCTGGAGCCACGAGATCTTCCCCAGCGCGCGCACGGTCCTGTTCAACGAGATGGAGTATTCGGTCCCGGCGGCCAACGGCGTGGATTGCATCCGCGAGGTGGCAGAGGTCATCCGTAGCCGCAACATCTCCGGGGTGTTCCCGATCGAGTTCCGCTTCGTGAAGGCTGACGACATCTGGCTGTCCCCCTTCTACAAGCGCGATGCCGCTACCATATCGGTGCATCAGTACACAGGTCAGGACTACAAACCACTCTTCGATGCCGTGGAACCGGTGTTCTGGAAATATGGCGGGCGTCCGCACTGGGGCAAGCTTCACTCGCTGCGCGCAGGGCAGTTGTCACGGCTCTATCCGATGTGGGACCGGTTCCAGGCCTTGCGGCGCCGCCTTGATCCTGACGCAAAATTCCTGAACACTTATCTCAGGGACGTGATGGGAGGCTGACGTGGCAAGGCGACGACGCATGAGCGGGTGGCGGATCGTGAATACGCTGTCCATGCCTGCCGTGCTGCTGGCCGCCATATTCGCGTCGGTGGCCAACAAGCCCTACGAGGCCGGAATCATCGGGGCCCTGGTCGGGTTTGTCATCGGCGTGTGCATCCTCGCATTTCCCGACCTTGACCGCGGCGGGCCTGCCGACAACGAGGACTTCATGCACTAGGGGGCGCTCAGCCCTCGATGTGCGCTATCACGTCGCCCTCGGTCACGGCGTCGCCCTCGGCGACGAGCACCTCGATGACCTTGCAGGCCACGGGTGCCGGGACCGGTATTTCCATCTTCATGCTTTCCAGGATGACGATGGGGTCGTCCTCGGCCAGGGACTGGCCTGCCGTTGCCGTCACTTTCCAGACCTTGCCGGTGATCTCTGTCCTGACGGTGCTGCGGGCCATGGTTGCTTGCCTCGATGTTGTGCCGGATCGCCGTCAGAAGGCCGGAGGCCAGGCCGACAGGCGGTGTTCGCCGATTCCATTTGTCATGCGACGGGACAGGACTTCAAGCATGCCCGCCAGGAAATCGCGCGTCTGGTTGGGGTCGATCACCATCTGCGCCATGAAGGGAGCCGCAAGCTCGTAGGCAGTGGTGCCCGCGGATACTTCTTCCAGCAGCCTGCCATACTGCTCCGGCTGCTCGCCGGGCTTGACGCCGTGGACGACATTGACAGCGACGGCTGGGTCCATGAACGAGATGTCGCCGGAAAACCAGGTGGCTGTCACGTCAGCCTTGCCGCCGCCCATGTTGAGGTAGGCCTGCCCATAGGACTTGCGCAGGACCAGGGCGATCTTGGGGACCGTCGACATCTCGAGCGCCGCCATGAAGTTCATGATCTTGCCCGGTAGCCGGCGCTTCTCACTTTCCGCGCCGACGAGGAAGCCCGGCGTGTCGGCAAGAAAGACGAGCGGGATGTTGAAGCTGTCGCAAAGGACGATGAAGCTCGTGATCTTGTCACAGGCATCCGGGTCGAGCGCGCCGCCCTTGAACATGGGGTTCGAGGCGATGAAGCCCACCGTGCGGCCGCGGATGCGTCCCAGCGCCGTGACGGCGACCTTGGCGAAGCGCTCCTTCAGCGGAAACACCGTGTCCCGGTCGGCAATCGCCCGGATGACGTTGCGGATGTCGTAGACCTTCGCCCGGCTCTCGGGCACGAGCGTGTCGAGGGCGCGGGCGCCGGGCGCTTCCTCGAAGGTCGCGCTGGCAGGTGGCGGCAGGCTTGCGTTGTCGGGCATGTAGGAGAGGAACGCCCTGACCTGCGCGATTGCTTCCCCGTCGCTATCGACGACGCTGTCGACAAAGCCTGTCACCTCGCTGTGCAGGCGCCAGCCCCCCAGAGCCTCGGGATCCATGTCCTCGGCGATCGCCACAGATGTCACGTTCGAACTGGACACGGCAAGGACCGCGCCCTTGCGCATCACGACGAAGTCCGAGTTGATGCAGGTGAAGGCGCCGCCGCCATAGGTCAGTCCCAGCACGGCGGCCGCCCAGGGATGGGTGCGGGGGTGCGTGTAGCGGGAGCCCTCGCCCGCACGGCCGATGCCGGCGGCACCCATGATGTCGGGGATGCGTCCGCCGGCGCATTCCATGAGGTTGACCAGCGGCATGCCGTTCCTGCGGCTGGTCTCGCGCACATAATGCTGCTTCTTGCCATGGATCTCTGCCGAGGAAGATCCAAGCGTGGTGAAGTCTGCTGCGTTGACCCCGACATGGCGACCGTCGATGCGCCCAAAACCCGACACGACGCCGTCGGCCGGCGACTTGTCGCGCATGTCGGGACGGGCTGATGTGGCGAGCAAGCCCGCCTCGATGAAGCTGCCCGCATCAAGAAGGCTGTCGACGCGCTCGCGGGCATTCAGGATACCTGCGGCCTTGCGCTCGGCCAGCCGCCTCGACGAACCCATGGCCAGTGCGCGCTGCCGGCGCGCCTCGAATTCCTCGCGCTGCCTGTCGAATGCCATCTAGAGTGCCGCTTTCCGGAAGAAGCAGGTCGAAGCACCTGTGTGGCAGGCGGGACCTGACTGGCTGACCTTCATGAGGATGGTATCGCCGTCACAATCAATCCAGAGTTCCTCGAGGCCCTGGACGTGGCCCGATGTTTCACCCTTGCGCCAGAGTGCCGATCGCGAGCGTGACCAGTAGGTTGCCTGGCGTGTCTCAAGCGTCAGGCGCAGGGCCTCTTCGTTCATCCAGGCCATCATGAGGACTGCACCCGTGCGGGCGTCCTGCGCGACGGCGGGAACGAGCCCTGCGGCATCGAACCTGACCCGTGAGATGAGGTCTTGTGCGGAGAGGGTTTGTGTCATCGGGCCTCGTTCAATCGTGCAAAGCCGGCTTCGAGGTCGGCGAGCAGGTCGTCGGTATCCTCGAGGCCGATGTGATAACGCAGCAGGGGACCTTGCGCTTTCAGGGGAACGGCGGTGCGAAGGGGGTGAGACGTGATCACGAGGCTTTCATAGCCGCCCCAGGACCAGCCCATGCCGAAAAGCTCGTAGCCTTCCAGCATCGCCGCGACGGCCTTTTCCGGACAGGGCTTGAGCTCGACGCCGAACAGGCCGCTCGACCCGCGGAAGTCGCGCTTCCAGATCGCGTGGCCGGGATCGCTCTCGAGGGCGGGGTGCATGACGCGGGCGACCTCAGGGCGCGCCTCGAGCCAGCGCGCGACGCGCAGGGCTGCCGTCTCGTGCGCGCGCATGCGCACGTGCATCGTGCGCAGTCCGCGCTGGGCCAGGTAGACATCGTCGGGACCGACGCTGATGCCCAGGTTGTGATGGGTGTCCTTGAGCTGCCTTGCGTAGCGGGCGCTGGCTGTCACCGTACCCATCAGCGCGTCGGAATGTCCGACGACATATTTCG
This sequence comes from Alphaproteobacteria bacterium, assembly GCA_018969785.1. Lineage (GTDB taxonomy): Bacteria > Pseudomonadota > Alphaproteobacteria > Micropepsales > Micropepsaceae > SZUA-430. Next base: position 15,240 of record JAGWXR010000010.1, on the reverse strand, counting down.
TTGCCGCCATGACGGACAGGTCGACACCGTGTCCGATCGCATCGAAGAACAGGGGCGTTGCCCATGTGTTGTCGAGGATCACGGCGATGTCGTTGGCATGGGCGCACTCGGCGATGGCCGGAATGTCCTGGATCTCGAAGGTGAGCGACCCCGGGCTTTCGACGAAGATGGCCTTTGTGTTGGGCCGGAAGAGCTTCTCCACGGCGGCGCCGGCGTTGGGGTCGAAATAGGTCGTCGTGACGCCGAAGCGTGTCAGGGTACGGTTGCAGAACCGGCGGGTGGGCCCATAGATCGAATCGGTCACGAGCAGGTGGTCGCCCGCCGAGACCGCGCTCAGGATGGCGAGCGTGCAGGCCTGAAGGCCCGAGGGGCACAGGACGGTGTGTTCGCCGCCTTCGAGGTCGCGGATGGCGGTCTGCAGGGACTCGATCGTCGGTGTCAGGTTGCGGCCATAGGTATAGGCCTGCGTCTCGTTCTCGAGCGCGTCGACCGTTCGGTGAAGGATGGTCGAGGCGTGGTAGACGGGAGGGTTCACGGCGCCGTTCTGTGAAAATGGGTCGCGTCCTGCCGTTACGATCCGGGTATCAGGCCGCCGGGAGCCACTGCTTGGTTTGGACATGGGGCCCGGATTTCCTCTATGTAGTCACCGAAGACGTGAGGGTGCCGCATTTCAGGGGTGCCCGGCAATGCTCATTGAGAGGGTCCTGCATGCGCTTTTTCCCGAGGTCGATCGCGGCCGCCCTGGTGGCTGTTGCCGCCTTTTCCGGTGTCGCCGAGGCGTCCAAGTCGCCGACCGTCGAGCGGATCAAGAAGAACGGCTTCCTCAGGTGCGGGGTGAACGAGGGCCTCACCGGGTTTGCCAGTCCGGACGCGAAGGGCAACTGGTCAGGCTTTGACATCGATTTCTGCCGTGCGCTGGCTGCCGTCATCCTGAATGATGCCTCAAAGGTGCGATACACGCCGACCTCGGCCAAGGTCCGGTTCACGGCCCTGCAATCGGGGGAGTTCGACATCCTGTCCCGCAATACGACGTGGACCATGAGCCGTGACGTGCAACTGGGTCTCGAATTCATTGCTGCGACCTATTACGACGGACAGGGCTTCATGGTGCCGAAGTCGCTGAAGGTGACATCTGCCAAGCAGCTGAACGGCGCCACCGTCTGTACCAATACGGGGACAACGACCGAGCTGAACCTTGCGGACTATTTCCGGGCGAACAACCTGAAATACAAGATCGTGGCCTTCGAGAAGAATGCGGAGGTTCTCGCTGCCTATGACAACGGGCGCTGCGACGCGTACACGACCGATGCCTCCGGTCTCTATGCCGAGCGGCTCAAGCTGAAAAAGCCCGCCGACCATGTGATCCTTCCCGAGATCATCTCGAAGGAACCGCTGGGGCCGGCGATCAACCATGGTGACCAGCCCTGGGGAGACGTGGCGCGCTGGACGCTGTTTGCGCTGATCAATGCCGAGGAGCTGGGCGTGACATCGAAGAATGTCGACCAGATGATGAAGTCACCCAATCCCGAGATCCGCCGCCTGCTGGGAGTGGAGGGCGCCTTCGGCGAGAGCCTTGGCCTGTCAAAGGACTGGGCTGCGCGCGCGATCCGTCAAGTCGGCAACTATGGCGAGATCTTCGAGCGCAACCTTGGACAGGGGTCGCAGCTCAAGATCAGGCGCGGGGTCAATGCACTGTGGAACAAGGGTGGTGTGCTCTACGCGCCGCCGATCCGCTGATCCATGGCGCGTCCACCTGCGCATCGTGGCCGGGGTGCCCGGCCACGCGATGTCCTCTATCAGGCCCTGTTGCTGGGGGCGGTCGCCGCCGTCATCGCCGGCATGGCGTGGAATGCGTCTCATGCGCTCGAGCGGCAGAACATCGCGTCGGGCTTCGGCTTCCTCGACAATACCGCCGGCTTCGACATCGTGCAGACGCTCGTTGCCTATGACGAGACGGCGACCTATGGGCGGGTGCTTCTTGTCGGGATCCTGAACACGCTGCTGGTGGCGGTGACTGGCGTCGTGGTTGCGACGGTGCTCGGGCTTGTTATCGGCATCGGACAATTATCCTCGAACTGGCTGTTCGCCCGGCTCTGCCGGGCCTATGTCGAAATCCTGCGCAATATCCCGCTGCTGCTGCAGCTTTTCTTCTGGTACTTCGCGGTGTTGCGTGCCTTGCCGGGGCCGCGCGAGAGCTGGTCATTCCTGGGATCTGCCTTCCTGAACAACCGTGGCCTCTATCTTCCCAAGCCTCTGACCGGGCCCGGGTTCGAGATGGTCGTGCTTGCGCTTGGCGTCGGCCTCATCGCGGCGGCGATCCTGGCACATGTCCGTCGGCGGCAGCGCGAGGAGACGGGGCGTGCGGGACCGGTCCTGTTGCCGGTGCTTGGGCTTAGTCTTCTGCCGCCGCTTGTTGCCCTTGCGCTTGCGCAATTCCCGGTCAGCTTCAGCTGGCCTGCGCTTGCGGGATTTGATTTCGAGGGCGGGTTCACGGTGCTGCCGGAACTGATCGCCCTGGTGGTTGCGCTTTCGACCTACACGGCAAGCTATATCGCAGAGATCGTGCGGGCGGGCATCCAGGGTGTGCCGAAGGGACAGATCGAAGCCTCGCAGGCGCTCGGCCTGAAGCGGGGCGAGGCGCTGCGGCTGGTGATCATCCCGCAGGCGCTGCGCCAGATCATTCCACCGCTGACCAGCCAGTACCTGAACCTTACGAAGAATTCGTCGCTGGCGGTCGCCATCGCCTATCCGGACCTGGTGTCGGTCTTTGCGGGAACCACACTGAACCAGACGGGGCAGGCCATCGAGATCATCGCGATCACCATGGCCGTGTATCTCACGTTCAGCCTGCTCACGAGTGCTGCGATGAATGCCTATAACCGGCGCATTGCGCTGACGGAGCGATAGGTCCATGGGCGCAATCCGAAAACCGCCGCGCCGGCAATTGCCGGGCCCCGTGCAGTGGATGCGGGAGAACCTGTTCTCGTCGCTGTTCAACAGCATCCTGACGGTCGTTGCGATCGTGCTGATCTACCAGACGGTCGTTCCGTTCGTCGGATGGGCGATCGTCAATGCCGCCTGGTCAGGGCAGGGGCGCGAGGCGTGCCTGCCATATGCCGATGGCGCGTGCTGGCCGTTCATCATCGAGCGGTCGGGGCAGATCGTCTACGGGTTCTACGAGCAGGCCGAACGCTGGCGTGTTGATGTCGTGTTCATGCTGCTCGGGATCGGGCTTGCCTGGCTGATGATGCCGCGGCTGCCAGCCAAGGGCGCTGTGGGTGTTGTCATGCTCACGGTGTTTCCTGTCGCGGCCTTTGTGCTGCTGGTCGGCGGGATGGGCCTTCCGCCGGTGCCCGTCGAGCGGTGGGGCGGGTTGATGATTACGCTGGTCGTTGCGGTCACGGGCATTGTTGCCTCGCTGCCGCTTGGCATCCTGCTGGCGCTTGGGCGCCGGTCGGAGCTTCCGGTCGTCAGGGGCCTGTCCATCGCCTTCATCGAATTGTGGCGCGGCGTGCCGCTCATCACCGTGCTTTTCATGGCGGCCAATATGCTGCCCCTGTTCATGCCGGACGGGATGACGATCAACAAGCTGCTGAGCGCCCTGATTGCGGTGGCGCTGTTCTCGTCGGCCTACATGGCCGAGGTGGTCCGCGGCGGGCTGCAGGCTGTCGGCAAGGGGCAGTACGAGGCTGCGGCCGCGCTGGGGCTTGGATACTGGCGTTCGATGCTGTTCGTGATCCTGCCGCAGGCGCTGCGGCTGTGCCTGCCCAACATCGTGGGCAATTTCATCGGCTTGATGAAGGACACCTCGCTGGTGTCGATCATCGGGTTTCTCGACCTCCTTGGCATCATCCAGTCGGGCAATGCCGATGCGGATTGGGCGACGCCGAACACGGCGATGACGGGCTATGTGTTCCTCGGCGCGGTGTTCTGGGTGATCTGCTACAGCATGTCCCGCTATGCGCGGGCGCTTGAGACAAAACTTCAGGGTGGAGACGCCAGATGAATGCGACCGCAGGCTCGGCGCTCGCCGTCGAAATCACCGGGCTGAACAAGTGGTTCAAGACGTTCCACGTGCTGCGGGATGTCAGCCTTTCGGTGCCGCGCAAGGAACGCGTCGTGATCTGTGGCCCCTCGGGGTCTGGCAAGTCGACGCTGATCCGCTGCATCAACGGGCTTGAGCGGCACGAGGAGGGGCGCGTTGTCGTCGAGGGCGCGGAGCTGACCGGTGACGAGGCGCACACACAGGCCGTGCGGGCCAATGTCGGCATGGTGTTCCAGCAGTTCAACCTGTTTCCCCACCTGACGGTGCTCGAGAACTGCACGCTGGCGCCCCAATGGGTGCGCAAGATGCCGCGCAAGGATGCCGAGGCGCTGGCCATGCAGTATCTCGAGCGTGTGCACATTCCCGAGCAGGCGCTGAAGTATCCCGGCCAGCTGTCGGGCGGGCAGCAGCAGCGTGTTGCGATTGCCCGGGCGCTGACCATGCAGCCGCGAATCATGTTGTTCGACGAGCCGACCAGCGCCCTTGATCCGGAAATGATCAAGGAAGTGCTCGAGACGATGGTCGAGCTGGCCGAGACGGGCATGACCATGCTGGTCGTCACGCATGAAATGGGCTTTGCAAAGACGGTCGCCGACCGTATCGTGTTCATGGATGCAGGTGAGATCGTGGAAATCGCGCCGCCGTCGGAGTTCTTCACGAACCCGAAGAACGCACGCACGAAGGAGTTCCTCGGCCAGATCCTGCGCTAGGCGCGTTTTTCTGCGGAGGTGATTCCATGCGTGTGATGCTTGTTGCCTGTGCGATCGTGCTGTCCTGGGTCGGCGTGGCGAATGCAAGGTCGCCGGTCCTCTTCTCCGGTAGCTGGACGGGGACCATGACCCAGTCCGGCGAACCCAAGGGTGAAACCTATCCGATGCGGCTGACCTTCAAGGGTGAAGGTGGCGAGACATCCTATCCCGCGCAGGGCTGTTCAGGCGTACTCACGCCGATCGGCACGACGGGCGATGGCTATGCGATCTATGCCGAGCGCATAACCAAGGGGCGCGTGGACGACGGGTCGGGTATCAACTGCATCGACGGGATCGTGGTGCTCAAGCCCCACCAGGCCTATGTCACAGTGGGTTGGTATGCCCTTGACCAGGGCCAGCCCGTCTTTGCCTCGGCCAGCCTGGCACAGGCCAAGGACTGATCTCACTCGAGCGGCAGGATGGAAGACTTTTCCTGCGCGTAGGGAACGAAGCCCTGCTTCTGGTAGTTCGGCAGCGCGCGCGGATGGTCGAGGGTGTTCGTGTGGACCCAGAGCCGCGTGATCGGGCGTGACCAAGCGGTGTCGATGGCCGCGCCCAGGAGGAATGTCCCGAGGCCGCGGCCGATGAAGTCCGGCAGCAGCCCGAAATACGAGAGTTCGGCGTCCGGCATGGGGCGGAAGTCGAGCTCGAAATAGCCCGCCGGGCAGCCGTCGCAGTAGAGGACGTAGATGTGTACCTCATCGTCCTGAACGATGGCCGCAAGGGTGTCCTCGTTCATGCGCAGGCGGTCGACCCAGTGATAAGGGCCACCCACCGTGCCATAGAGATAGCGGTAGAAGTGCACGGGTGGCTTGCGTGTCCGCAGAAGGACGCAGCGCCCGCTGTCGAGCCCGTGGGGCAAAGGCGGACGCAGGCCCGGCGGGCGCGCCGTCATCTCGAGCTTGGTGATCGTGATGTCGAGGGCCTTGCGTGTCATGTGGCGAGCGGCAGGTCGTGGCGTGATCCCCACTCCGACCACGAGCCGTCATAGATGGCCGCGTCCGGCGCGCCGATCACGCGCAACGCGAGGGCGATGATCCCTGCCGTGACGCCCGAGCCGCAGGTTGCTGCCACCCTTCGGGACGTGTCGATGCCGGCTGCGGCGAAGATGGCCTCGAGTTCAGCGCGCGGGCGCATCGTGCCGTCCGCGTTGAGCAGGCGTGCGTAGTGGATGTTGGTGGCGCCCGGGATGTGTCCGCCGCGCACGCCGGGGCGTGGTTCGGGTTCCTGGCCGCTGAACCTTCCCGGCGATCTGGCGTCGATGACCTGTTCGCGGTGCGAGACGAGGTTGGCCTGCATGTCGGCGGTGTTGCGCAGCAGGGCATGATTGGGGCGGGGCGTGAAGTGGCGCTCGCGCGGGACGGGTGGCATGTCCTCGAGGGGGCGGCCCTCGGCGATCCACCTTGGCAGGCCGCCGTCGAGCACGAAGACGTCCTCGTGGCCCATCACACGGAAGTTCCACCAGACGCGCGCGGCCGAAAAGATCCCGGTGCTGTCGTAGACGACCACGCGGTGGCCGTCACCGATGCCGAGCTTCTTCATGCGGCTTGCGAATTTTTCCGGTGATGCGAGCGTGTGGGGATAGGGCGAGTTCGTGTCGGCGATCTCGTCGATGTCGAAGAAGACGGCGCCCGGGATGTGGGACTGCGCGTGCTCGCTGCGGGCATTGCGGCCCGTGGCGGGCATGTGCCAGGAGGCATCCACGATCCGGACATCGGGGGCCTTGAGATGGGCGGCCAGCCATTCGGTCGAAACGAGGGGATGTGTCATTTGCTCTCCAGCCAGGCGGGCACGGGCAAGCCCTTGGACCGCAGGAAGTCGGGATTGTAGAGGCGCGAGGCATAGCGGGTACCATAATCGCACAGGATCGTCACGATCACGTGGCCGCGGCCGAGTTCCAGCGCAAGCCGTCGGGCGCCGGCGACGTTGACTGCGCTCGACGTGCCAAGGCACAGGCCCTCGTTCTGTAGCAGCTCGAAGCAGTAGGGAACGGCCTCTTCGTCGGTGATGCGGAAGGCGAGGTCGGGACGGAAACCCTCGAGGTTGGCCGTGATGCGGCCCTGGCCGATCCCTTCCGTGATGGACGAGCCTTCGGCCTTGAGTTCCCCGGTGGTGTAGTAGCTGTAAAGGGCAGCGCCCATAGGGTCGGCGATGGCGATCGAGACGTCGGGCTTTGCCTTGCGCAGGGCCGAGGCGACGCCGGCCAGCGTGCCGCCGGTGCCGACTGCACACACGAAGCCGTCGACCGTGCCGTCGGTCTGGGAGAGGATCTCGGGGCCCGTGGTCTCGACATGGATGTTGCGATTGGCGACATTGTCGAACTGGTTGGCCCAGATTGCGCCGGCGGGCCCTGTGCGGTCGAGTTCGGCGGCAAGGCGGCCGGAGTATTTCACGTAGTTGTTTTCGTCGCGGTAGGGAACGGCGGGCACCTCGATCAGGCGCGCGCCAAGCTGGCGCAGCGTGTCCTTCTTTTCCTGGCTCTGCGTGTCGGGGATGACGATCACGGTGCGATAGCCGAGCGCGTTGCCGACGATGGTCAACCCGATGCCGGTGTTGCCGGCGGTTCCTTCCACGATGGTGCCGCCGGGCCGCAGGCGACCCTTCAGTTCGGCGTCACGGATGATGCCGAGCGCGGCGCGGTCCTTGACGGACTGGCCGGGGTTCATGAACTCGGCCTTGCCGAGGACTTCGCAGCCCGTCTCGTCCGATAGACGGTTGAGGCGGATCAGCGGCGTGTTGCCAATCGCCTCGATGACGGATTTCCTGACCTGCATGGGATCGCTGCTCCTTGTTGTCGAGCGTTCTAGAGCGCCGCAAACCTGCCATCAAGGGCGGGGACTTGGAGGGGTGGTAAAGCGCCGCTGAATGCGCTGGCGGCGGCGCCAGCATACGAGCCATTGCCTTGCTTTCCCGTTTCCTAACGCGGGCGTTGAGGCTAACGCGACTTTAGGGGGCGGGGTTCACTATCGCAGGCTGGATTATCGGGTGGACTGGATGCGCAACTGGTTGCAGGCGCGAGACAGCGAGGAAGCCGAACTCATCTCAGCCTTGCCGGCATTTCCCGGCATGGCGAAGAGTTCGTTGCTGATCAGCGGCATCGTGTTTGCCATCCTTGGCGTGGCGCATCTGTTTGTCCTTCATCCGCCGCTGGTCCTGCCGCTTGCCGCGCTTGCCTTCGGGTCGAGTGCGCTAATGCTTGGCGCGCGGCTGGGTTTCTGGTCCGGGTTCCTTCCATTTTCGCTGATCCGTTTTGGCGTTTTCCTCGCCTGCGTGATGGGCTGGCTGAATTCCACGGTTCACCTGTTGCTGACCGGCGATCCGATGCAACTGACCAACCTCGCGATCGTGGTGGTGCTTGCGGGCGCCATCCTGCTCGATCGCGAGCAGTTCGTCGCCATCTACCTTGCCACAGTGTGTTCGTGGATCACGGCGGCGCTGTCAGCTGCAGGTGGGTGGCCGTCAGGCGAATGGCTGCATTTTTCGATCTTCCTTGGCGAGGCGATGCTGCTTGGTACCGTCCTCTTCTTCTGGCGCCGGCGCGACCTGCTGCTTCACATTGCCCTCAGGAAGGAACGCGAACGTTCGCGCTCGTCTGAGCATCTGTCGCTGCTTGCCGCGCAATCAAAGGCAATCGAAGCCGAGCGCAACCTGAGACGCGCGCTCGAGGCGGATGCCTCGAAGTCGATGTTCCTTGCCAACATGAGCCATGAGTTGCGCACGCCGCTGAATTCGGTCGTTGGCTTTGCGCAGTTGCTTCGGGACCGGCCCGAGATTGCCGCCAATCCGATGCAGGTGCATGAGTATGCCGAATGCATCCATTCCAGCGGCAACCACCTGCTGGGGCTCATCAACCAGATCCTGGATCTCAGCCGCGCGAATGCGGGTGGCATGAGCCTCAACGAGACGCGGGTCGACGTGGGCGATACCGCCATCGAAATCACGCGGCTCTTGTCACCGCAGGCGGCAGAGGCGAAGGTTGGCCTGTTTGCCCATGCCTCGCCGCGCCAGCATGTCATTCGCGGCGATGACCTGCGTATCCGGCAGATCGTGACGAACCTCGTGGCCAATGCCGTGAAGTTCACGCCGGCGGGCGGTCGGGTCGATGTGTCGGTCGGGCGCGACGGGTCGGGCCTCGTGCTTGAGGTGCGCGACACCGGCATCGGCATTGCCATGCAGGATGTGGGGCGCGTGTTCGAGCCCTTTGTCCAGGCGGAGGGCGCGATGAGCCGGCGCCACCAGGGCACGGGGCTTGGCCTTGCGATCACGCGCCGGCTGGTCGAGCTCCATGGCGGCACGATCAGCGTCAAGAGCGCGCCGGGTGAAGGCAGTGTCTTCACCGTCCGGTTCCCGGTCGAGCGGATCGAGGATGTTGCGATGAGGAACGCGGGCTAGGCCTGCCGCAGCAAGGCCCCCAGTGCACGCAGGGGCCGGTCCTGGAGTTCGGGTATCGAGGCATCGGCGCGTGGCCCTACATTGATCAAGAGGTTTCCGCCGCCTGCGCGCACGCCCGTGTAGAGGTCGATGAGTTGCTGTGCATCGAGGAAGTCCTCAGGGCGTTCCTGTGCGTTGTGGCCGAAGGCGAGGCTCGGGCCCCGGCAGGCTTCCCACATGCTGTCCGCGGGGATGGCGGACATGCCGTATTCCACGGTGCGAAAGTCGCAGTGCGGCGGCGGCGGTGTCGGCTGCGGGCCGCTCGTGGCCTGGATCCGGGCCTTCATCATCGCGTTGAAGGAGGCGCGGTTGGCTTCGTCGCGCAGGCTGTTGAACAGGCCTTCCTGCGCGAGCCAGCGGTCGTTGACGACCCCGTCGGGTACGACGGCGTAGTAATGATCGAAGAGACCGGGCAGTGTCGCGCCCGAGGGCCAGGCGATATCGTTCCAGAGCACGCTTGGCCTGTAGCGGTCGATGAGTTCCCTCACCTGCGCGAGTGAATAGGCCACATAGTCGGGCTCGGTCGGGACGGCTGCGAACATGTCTCCCAAATTGGCAATCGGCAGGGGGCGTGCGGTCCAGTCGAGGCCGCCCGAGTAATAGAGGCCGAAGCGCATGCCGCGCGCCCGCACGGCGTCCGCGAGCTCGCCGACGAAGTCACGTTCGGTGTGCCAGCCTGGACGCCATGGGTTCGCCACGTCCGTGGGCCACAGGCAGTAGCCGTCGTGGTGCTTGGTCACGAAAACCACGTAGCGCGCGCCATAGGCCTTGAAGCTGTCGGCCCAGGCGGCGGCGTCGAAGTGGCATGCGGCCTCGTCGAAGGGCTCGCGGAACGCGCTGTAGGGCGCGTCGCCGTAGGCGCGCCGGTGATGCTCGCGCGTCGGGCTTGCCTCGAGGCGGTTTGCGTTCTCGTACCACTCGGCGTAGGGGAGGTGCTTGTTCAGCTCGTCGTAGTCTTCGCGAAGCAAGTCATGAATGGCGCGTCCGCGCGGGGCGAAGGCCGGTACCGAGAAGATGCCCCAATGGATGAAGATCCCGAGGCCGGCCTGCCGGTACCAGTCGGGACAGGGGCGGCCTGACCAGAAGTGACCCTTCATGCCTGCCTTTCTCGTGCCTCAGTAGCCGATGGCTGCGCCGTCCTTGCGCATCTCGGAGGCGCCCCAGTAGGCGCCTGTGACGGGATCGCGCATGATGGCCTGGTAGCCGCCAAAGCCACCGTCACCGGGTTCGATGTCATGGCCGCGCCGTTCGAGTTCGCGGCGCACATCCGGGCCAATGCCGGTCTCGAGCTGCAGCTTGCCGACGCCGGCCGAGCTCTTGCGCGCCCAGTCGTCCGAGCCGACATGGCGGAACCGCGCGGCGTCCCCGGCTTCCTGCACGTTGAGGCCGAAGTCGATCATGTTGACCAGGATCTGCACGTGTCCCTGGGGCTGCAGGTCGCCGCCCATGACGCCGAAGCTCATGAAAGGTTTGCCGCCCTTCATGACGAAGGCCGGGATGATGGTCTGGAAGGGGCGCTTGGCGGGTGCGTAGACATTGGGATGCGCAGGGTCGAGCGCGAAAAGCTCGCCCCTGTCCTGCAGCATGAAACCCAGTCCGTCGGGAACGAGGCCCGAGCCCATGCCGCGATAGTTCGACTGGATCAGCGAGACCATCATGCCCGCGCTGTCGGCCGTGGTGAGGTAGGTCGTGTCACCCTGGCGCAGCTTGATTTCGCCGGGCTTGATGTCGGGATTGGCGCGCTTCATGTCGATCAGCGCGCGGCGCATTGCTGCGTATTCGTCCGAGATCAGCTCGGCGATGGGGGCGTTGTAGGTTGCTGTGTCGGCGTAGAACTTGGCGAGGTCCTCGAAGGCGAGGCGCTTGGCCTCGACCATGACGTGAAGGGCATCGGCCGAGCCGCGGCCCATGGCTTTCAGGTCATAGGCCTCGAGGACCTTGAGCATCTGCAGGGCGGCGACGCCCTGCGTGTTGGGTGGCAGCTCGTAGACATCGTAGCCGCGATAGCGCACGGAGACGGGATCGACCCATTCGCCCTTATGGGCGGCAAGGTCGGCAAGTCGCATGTCCGCCCCGATGCGCCGGAAATAGGCGTCCATGGCGCGGGCCAGCTCGCCCTTGTAGAAGGCGTCGCGGCCTTGCCTTGCGATGGCGCGATAGGTGCGCGCGAGGTCCGGGTTGCGGAATATCTCGCCGTGCGCCGGGGCTCGTCCGTCGACAAGATAGGTCTTCTTTGCGTTCTCGATTTCCTCGATGTCGGCGGCGTTGCGCTCGAAAGTGCGGAAATTCCGCGTCCAGTAGTCGGCCACCAGCTGCGAGACGGGGAAGCCCTCGTCGGCGTAGCGGATCGCAGGCTCGAGGACCTTGTTCATCGGCAGCTTTCCGAAGCGCTGGTGGAGGGCGAACCAGCCATCCACCGCACCCGGCACGGTTACCGTGAGCGAGCCGTGGGTTGGCATGTCCGTTCTGGTACCGAGCTTGCGGCGCAAGTCTTCGAGGCTGCGGCCGGCGGGCGAGCGTCCCGAGCCATTGAAGCCGTAGAGCTTGCCGGTCTTCGGGTCCCAGACGATGGCGTAAAGGTCGCCGCCGATGCCACAGCCGACCGGTTCCATGAGGCCCAGGGCTGCGTTGGCCGCAATCGCGGCATCGATGGCGCTACCGCCTGCCTTGAGCACGTCGATGGCGACCTGGGTTGCCAGCGGCTGCGCGGTGGCAGCCATGCCGTGGCGGGCGATGACGGGGGCACGCGTGGCAAAGCCGGGTCCCGCATAGCGGTCGCCGCCACCCGGTGCTGCGGTTGGCGCGGTGTCTGCGGCGGCACTCATGGTCATCAGCGTCAATCCGAGGAGGGCTGCGGCGAAGCTTTTCATCGTGGCTGTCCTGCGCCTCACGGCGTCTTGGGTGGCGGGCAGGGGAAGTCGCGCTCGAGGGTCTGCTGCGCAAAGGTCTGAGCTGGAAGCGTCATGGCTTGCGGGTTCGATTTCGAGTAAGCGACGATCCGCTGGGCCATGTCGGAATAGGACAGGAAGTCTGGCAGGCGGACGCACTTCTCCTTCGAGGCATAGGGCAGGCCCTTGACCAGCGCATCGCGACGGGCGTTCTCGCGCTCGATCAGGGACACGAAGAAACCCTGCAGGAACGATCGGCAGGGGTGAGGGGCTCGGGCCACATTGTTGTCCTGGGCGGCGCCGCGAGCGAGATAGTCGTTGCACTCGGTGACCAGTTGCTGGCCGTTGTCGATGCGTCCCGCCTGGGCCGGCAGGGCCAGGACAGCGGCAGACAAGGCTGCCATCATCAGCATGCGCATGATAGATTCCTTCCGTTTTGATCCTGGACCCGCTTCAGCGTAGGCGGTCCCCGGAGTTTCGACAACTGCTATCGACAGGGGTTTTTCGTGTTCGATGCCATGATCCGTCCCCATATCGACAAGCCGCTTGCGCGCGTGGCGACCCATCTGGTGCGGTGGCAGGTTTCTGCTAATTCAGTGACGGCCATGGGGTTCCTGCTGGGCATGGGGGCGGCGGGGTTCATTGCCAGCGGCCAGTTCATCGCCGGCCTCGTGCTTTTCCTCGCAAGCCGGGTGCTTGACGGGCTGGACGGGGCGGTTGCCCGCCAGACGCGCCTGACCGACCTGGGTGGCTATCTCGACATCACCCTCGACTTCATCGTCTATGCCAGCATGGTGCTGGGATTTGCGCTGGCCGATCCGGCGCGCAATGCGCTCGCGGCGGCGTTCCTGACGACGAGCTTCATGGCGCCAGCCGCGACCTTCCTTGCCTATGCGATCTTCGCGGCCAAGCGGGGCATCACGACCGAGATCCGCGGACGCAAGTCGATGTACTATCTCGGAGGCCTGACCGAGGGGTTCGAGACGATCCTGACCCTCAGCCTCATGTGCCTGCTGCCGTACTGGTTCCCCGTGATCGCGGTCGTCTATGCCCTGATGTGCTGGATCACGGGTGGGACGCGGATCGCGGCTGCCGTGCAGGCCTTCTCCAGTGACGAGCGTGCGCCATGAGCCAGACCGAGGCGATCGTCGATGCGGTCGGTCGCATCTGTGAACGGTTTGATGATGCCTACTGGCTGGCGTGTGACACGGAGCACCGGTTCCCTGAAGCGTTCGTCAAGGCCATGGCCGAGGGCGGGTTCCTTGGCATTGCGATGCCGCAGGAATTCGGTGGCAGTGGCCTGGGTGTGACCGAGGCGGCGGCGATGATGCACCGGATCGCGTCATCGGGTGCGGGGATGGCAGGTGTGTCGGCGGTGCACGTCAACATTTTCGGGCCGCATCCCGTGGCGGTGTTCGGGACAGAAGCGCAGAAGCAGCGGATGCTTACACCGCTCATCAAGGGCGAGACGCGCTGCTGCTTTGGCGTGACGGAGCCTGATGCAGGGCTTGATACGGCGTCCATCAAGACGAAGGCCGAACGGCGGGGTGACACCTGGATCGTCAACGGGCGCAAGATGTGGACGACGACGGCGCAGACGGCGAGCCATATCCTGCTGCTGGCGCGCACGTCAGCGCGCGGACGCAAGCCGACCGACGGGCTCAGCCTGTTCTATACGCCGCTCGATCGCTCCCGCATCGAGGTGCGCGAGATCGCAAAGATGGGGAGGCATGCCGTCGATACCAACATGCTCTTCATCGACAATCTTGTCGTTCCGGCCGACGACCTGATCGGCGAGGAGGGCAAGGGTTTCGACTATCTGCTCCATGCCTTCAATCCCGAGCGGATCCTGATTGCGGCCGAGGCGGTGGGCATCGGGCAGGATGCGCTCAGGCGCGCGGCGCGCTATGCGCGCGAGCGGGTCGTCTTCGGCCGGCCTATCGGGCAGAACCAGGCCATCCAGCATCCTCTGGCGCGCTCATGGGCCGAGCTCGAGGCGGCGTGGCTCATGACGATGAAGGCGGCGGCGCTCTATGATTCCGGTGCTGCCTGCGGGCTGGAGGCCAATGCCGCCAAGTACCTGGCCGCCGAGGCGGCCTACAAGGCGTGCGAAAATGCGGTCATGACCCATGGTGGCATGGGTTATGCGCGCGAGTTCCATGTCGAGCGGCTGTTCCGCGAGGTGCTGATTGCGCGCATTGCGCCGGTCAGCCGCGAGATGATCCTGAATTTCATCGCCGAGAAGGCGCTTGGCCTGCCGAAGTCCTATTGAGGCTCCGGCAGGCAGGAGGTGCAGGGGTCAGGAAACGATCGCGCGGTCGAGCCGGTTGCGGATGATCTCCTCTGCCTCGCGCACGATGCGATCGACCAGGTCTTTGCAGGTCGGGATGTCGTTGATAAGGCCCTGCACCATGCCGGCGGACCAGATGCCATGGTCCGGGTCGCCCTGTTCGTAGACGACCTTGCCGCGCTGGCCCGAGACGAGATGGGCGACGTCCTCGATCTTCGCGCCGCCCTTCCGCTCGATGGCGACCACTTCCTGGCTGACAGCATTCTTTGCCACGCGTGCCGTGTTGTGCAACGTGCGGAAGATGAGGTCGGTGGCGCGTTCGTCGTTGGCGACGATCTGCTGCTTCACCTTTTCATGGATCGGGCTTTCGACCGTGCACATGAAACGGGTGCCCATGTTGATGCCCTCGGCGCCCAGCGCGAGGGCTGCCACCAGGCCGCGGGCATCGGCAAAGCCGCCCGAGGCAATCATGGGGATCTTCACCTTGTTGGCTGCGGCGGGGATCAGGATGAGGCCAGGGATATCGTCCTCGCCCGGATGACCGGCGCATTCAAAACCGTCGATCGAGATGGCGTCCACGCCCATGCGTTCAGCCGAGAGCGCGTGCCTGACGGCGGTACATTTGTGGATGACCTTGATGCCGTGCTGGCGGAAGTGGTCGACATGTTCCTGCGGCTTGTAGCCCGCGGTCTCGACGATCCGGATGCCGGCCTCGATGATCGCCTGGCGGTATTCGGCATAGGGCGGGGGTTTCAGCGCGGGCAGGATGGTGAGGTTCACGCCGAAGGGCTTGTCGGTCATCTCGCGGCAGCGGGCGATCTCGCGCCGCAGGTCCTC
>JAGWXR010000127.1 GCA_018969785.1 Alphaproteobacteria bacterium | reverse complement strand
GCTGTTCATGCCCGAGAACGATCCGAACGTTGTCAATGCGAAGCTGCCGTTTGATCCGATCGATCAGTTCCTGTGGGCGCGCATGCAGTATGCAACGTCCTACAACGACAGCGCCCTGTTCGAACCCAAGGGGTACCTGACTGACTTCTACACGGATGAAGCGGTCAAGGCGATCGAGGCGAACCGCAACCGGCCCTTCTTCCTCTACCTCGCGCACTGGGGCGTGCACACGCCGCTGCAGGCATCGAAAGCGGATTATGATGCGCTGTCGGACATCAAGGACCACAGGCTTCGCGTCTATGCGGCGATGGTGCGCTCGCTCGATCGCAGCGTGGGGCGGGTGATGGAGGCGCTGGAGGCGAACGGTATAGCCGATAACACGATCGTCATCTTCTCCAGCGACAATGGCGGGGCTGGCTATATCGGGTTGAAGGACATCAACAAGCCCTATCGCGGCTGGAAGCTGACCTTCTTCGAAGGTGGCATCCGCGTGCCCATGTTCGTGCGCTGGCCTGCGAAAATTGCGCCGGGCACGACCAACAGCACCATTGCCTCGCACATGGACCTCATGCCCACCGTGGCGGCGGCGGCCGGTGCGCCCCTGCCCGATGACAGGATCATCGATGGCATGAACCTGCTTCCCCTGCTCGAGAAGGGTGCCGTCCAGCCGGACCGAACGATCTTCTGGCGCGACGGGCATTACCAGGCCGTGCAGACGGGCGGGTACAAGCTGCAGATCTCGGAACGACCGAAGAAGGCCTGGCTGTTCAACCTGGCCGAGGATCCGACAGAGCAGAAGAACCTGGCCAGCGCGATGCCGCAAAAGGTCGAGGAACTCAGGGCGCTGATCGACGCGCACAACAAGACCCAGCGCGAACCGCTGTTCCCGGCAGCCGGCGAGATGCCGGTGACGATCGACAAGACGCTGGAAGAGCCCGCGACGAAAGACGACGAGTACATCTACTGGCCCGGCTGACGGGCCGCAGGGAGTTTCGCATGAGCCGCTTCTTTCCCCCGAGCACAAATGCCGACTATCACGGACGGCCGCTTGCGGCGTGGTTCCTGACACTGGTGTCGCTGGGCACGATCGTGCCGGGCGGCATCCACGTTTTCCTGCCGGACGGCGGGGCGGGCGTGATCGCCGGCATCGACCTGACGCAGGGTGGCAAGACCATCATCGCGGTCTTTGCCTGGGCCGGGGCGACGCAGATGGTCTGGGGCCTTTCGATGCTGGTGGTGTCGCTGGCCTATCGCAGCCTTGTGCCGCTGTTCCTGTTCCTGATCCTGGTCGAGCGATCGATCATCGCTGCGAACCAGTGGATCCTGAAATCGACAGGGACGGGCCATCAGCCTCCCGAGGCCTATGTGACCCTTCTGGCCTTGCCGCTTGTTGCGCTTATGCTTGGCCTGGCGCTGGCCCGGCGCCCGTCTGCCGGGTAAGCCGGGCGGCCGGCCTCCCCGGCAGAGTTGAGGTCTCCAGCCGTTAAGCCTATGGTTGCCGTAACGGCATATCAATAGGCCGATGAACTGGAGGAACCATGTCGCTCGCCCATGACACGCGGGGTCGCACAGCCCCCTGGACACTGCCCCTGTCGCAGATCGACCCAAGCCGCGCCGACCTGTTCGAGCGCGGCGAGCACTGGGACTATTTCGCGAGGCTGCGGCGCGACGACCCCGTCCACTTCACGCCCGCAAGCGACTTCGGGCCCTTCTGGTCGATCACGAAGTTCAAGGACATCGTCCAGGTCGAGACCAGTCACAACATCTTCTCGTCGTTCCCCGAGATCGTGATCGGCGATGCGCCGGCAGACTTCCGGCCGCCGATGTTCATCGCGATGGATCCGCCGGTCCACGACGAGCATCGCAGGACCGTGACGCCCGCCGTTTCGCCCGCGCGCATCGCCGAGCTTGAGCCTCTCATCCGCGAGCGCGCGGGACGCATCCTGGACAGCCTGCCGCGCAACGAGACGTTCAACTGGGTCGACCTTGTGTCGATCGAGCTGACCTCGCAGATGCTGGCGACGCTGTTCGATGTGCCGTTCGAGGACCGGCGCCTGCTGCCCTACTGGTCGGATGCGGCAACGTCGGCCGACACGGTGGGCAGCACGGCCATGACTTTCGAGCAGCGCCAGAACATCCTCATGGAGTGCCTCGCCTATTTCACGAAACTCTGGAACGAGCGCGTGAATACCGACAAGCCGGGCTTCGACTTCATCTCGCTGCTGGCGCGCGGGCCCTCGACGCGGGACATGTACAAGGACCCGATGACGTTCCTGGGCACGCTCATGCTGCTGATCGTGGGCGGGAACGACACGACGCGCAACTCGATCTCGGGCGGGATCGTGCACCTGAACCGCAACCCCCGCGAATATGACAAGCTGAGGGCCAACCCGGGACTGATCCCCTCGATGGTCTCCGAGATCATCCGCTACCAGACGCCGCTTGCCCATATGCGCCGCACGGCCATCGCCGACGGGGTCATCGGTGGCAAGACGATCCGCAAGGGCGACAAGGTCGTCATGTGGTACATCTCGGGCAACCGGGACGAGACCGAGATCGAGCGGGCGGACGAGTTCCTGATCGATCGCGCCAATCCGCGCCATCACCTGTCATTCGGCTTCGGCATTCACCGCTGCATGGGCAACCGGGTCGCCGAGATGCAGTTGCGGATCATCTGGGAAGAGATCATGAAGCGCTTCCCGCGCATCGAGCTTGTGGGTGAGCCGGTGCGCGTGAAGTCGAACTTCGTGCACGGCTTCACCGAGGTGCCCGTCCGCATTCCGGCCTGAGGCTGCCTCAGTTCGCGAGGACCGCGAAGATGTGGAAGCCCCATTGCACGCAGAAGGCAAGGAAGGTCAGGACGGCCAGCGTCAACACGATGTAGCCGGACTGGGCAAGGCGCGCGCGCGGGCCGGCACCAAAGCCGGTGACGCTCCAGACGATCATGGGAATGGCGAGCACGCCCACGATGACGGGGACCGTCAGCAGCACCATCAGCATCGGCGATGGCCCGTGCAGGATGGCGAAGGGCGCCCCATCCGACAGCAGCGCCAGCATCGAGATCAGCGTGGCGAGCACGAGGCCTGCGGCCATGAAGCCCGTGATGCGGGGACCGAAGGTGATGACGGCCTGCGGCTCGCCGAAGAGGTGGCGGCTGAGGAACCCGTTGGCCCATCCCCAGAGCGTCATGACGCAGATGGCGATGACCATCGAGAGTGCCACCGTCCAGGCCGCCCATACGGACAGTCCGGTGACGCGGTCATAGGCGGATGAATCGATGAAGAAGCGCTGCGGCGTGCCAGCGGCAGCGGCGCGCCCGGCGGCCTTCCACTGCAGGTCGGGGTTCAGCCATGTCCCGTCGGCCTGCGGCAGGAAGGTCAGGTCGCGGCCGACCGATGGCACCGTCACGCTGAGCGATCCGCCCGGCAGCGCCTTGACCGAGATCTCGGTCGAGGCGGCGCCCATCACGGTGAAGTCGGCGCGCGCGCGGCGCACGTGGATATAGGTGCCCTCCAGCGCGCGGGCGCGGGTTTCGGCATCCGGCGGGGGCGACGCCACGGCCACCACCGGTGAGGGCCAGAGCGCGTCGAAGAGGCCGGCCCTGATGGCCTGGCTGGCGGCGAAGCTGCACTCGGCATTGTAGACGGCGAAATAGCCGCTACGGGTTTCCGGGTGCAGCACCAGCTGCGCGCAGAAACCGTTCCATGAGCCGTCGTGACCGATCCATGTGATGCCGTTGCGCGTCCCGGTCGCAAAGCCATAGGCCCAGCCGTCGAGCCCGTCGGCATTGGCGAAGTGGCGCGCGTGCATCTGCTGGAAGGTGGGCTGGCCAAGCAGCGTGGGGCCGTCACTGCTTGCACCTTCATCGAGATGCGCGAGCATGAACTTCGCCATGTCGCCCGCCGTGGTGAGAAGGTCTCCTGCCGGCGCGATGCGCGAGACGTCGTATTCGCCGGGGCGGAAGCCGCTGCCGCCGCCTGTCCTGAAATAGGGCGTCGCCATGCCGGGTGGCTGGGGATAGGGAATGCCGAAGCTCGAGGCGTTCATGCCGATCGGGTCGAAGATCTTCGCCTTGATGTAGGCGTTGAACTCCTGGCCGCTCACGGTTTCCACGATCTGTCCGGCGAGCGCGATGCCGTAGTTCGAATAGGCGATCACGCTCGAGGGCGGCAGCACGCGCGGCGGCATCGCGTGCTCGAGATGGCGCGTCAGCGTTTCAGGCGGGGCGCCCATCGGGGCTGCCATGCCGAGGTAGCGGTCGTCGAAGCCCGCCGTGTGGGTCAGGAGATTGGCGATCGTCACGGGCTCGGGGAAGTCGCCGCCGATGCGGAAGGCCGTCAGGTAGGTGTTGACGTCGGCATTGAGGTCGAGGGCCCCCTGCTCGACAAGCTGCATGACGGCGGTCGCGGTGAACAGCTTCGAGACGGAGGCCACGCGGAAACGTGTCGTGTCGGGATCGACGGGCGTGCGCGTGCGCAGGTCTGCAAAGCCATAGCCTGCCTTGTGGGTGACGACACCGTCCTGGATGACGACGATGGCCGCGCCCGGCACCTGTCCGCCGGCGACCAGGCCCCGGAAGATCCCGTCGACGAAGCTGCGGATGTCTGGCGGCGGGGACGCTGCAGGTGACGCTTCAGGTGCAGTACCCTGCGGTTCGGGCGCCGTGGCGGGCGCAGGGTCGGTGCCGAAGGTAACGCGTTTCTTCTCCAGGGGACCCGATTCTTCCAGCGGCGGTGGCTCGAGCGCGGGCGCGCCGAAGCCGGGCTCCGCGGGCTGAGCGGCAGACGACCAGGCGCTAAGCCCCAGTGCCAGGGCAAGGGCGAGACGGAGTGAATGGTGCATGCGGCCAGCGAGAGGTCCGGTGTAGGGGAGATCAGGCTAGCGCCCCCGCGGCGGGGTTTCCACAGCGCATTTGTTGCGGCCCGCACCACCGGTTCGCCTGCCGGGGGAATGGATCGCGCGGAGGCCCTGTGCCTTTGTCGCAAGGACTGCGGATGAATCAGGCCCAAGGCTGCGACAGGACGGCCCACCTTGCGACGCGAGGGACGCCGAATGCCCGGCCAGGCCCGCTTACCTTGCCGGAAATACCCATATTTCAAAGACTTGAGGCACCTTTGCGCGCCCCGATCCACATCACAAAAGGTTCACTGAAACGTGGTCTATGCACGTCGCCGAGGCTGGGGTGGAGCATGCGCCCGGGCCCGGATCCACAAGGACGATCCAACCACACAATGGGGTCTTGCATGAACATGAAACTGGGTCTTGCGGCCGCGCTGGCGACATCTGTCGCCGCATCGACCGCATTTGCGGCGGACGCTCTTGATCCGCGCTACAAGGACTATCAGCAGACGTCGGGCGTCTCCGGCACGATCAAGTCGATCGGCTCCGACACGCTCAACAACCTGATGACGCTGTGGGCCGAGGACTTCAAGAAGATCTATCCGTCCGTGAAGATCGAGATCGAAGGCAAGGGCTCGTCGACCGCTCCGCCGGCGCTGATCGCGGGCACGGCGCAATTCGGCCCCATGTCGCGCGCGATGCGGCCTGCGGAAATCGACTCTTTCGAGGCGAAGTACGGGTACAAGCCGGCCCTGATGCGCGTGTCCGTCGATGCGCTGGCCGTCTACGTCAACAAGGACAATCCGCTGAAGTGCCTGTCGCTGCAGCAGATCGACGGGATCTTCTCGGTGACCCGCAACTCGGGTTCCGCCAACATCACGACCTGGGACCAGGTCGGGCTGACGGGCGAATATG
>JAGWXR010000126.1 GCA_018969785.1 Alphaproteobacteria bacterium | reverse complement strand
TCGCCGGCAGCAAAGACGCCGGGCAGCGACGTCATCATGGTGCGCGGGTCAATGGTCAACGTGCCGTACTTGCTGATGCCGAGGCCGGGCTCCCCGAAGGCCGTGTTCAGGTCCTCGGGGTCGAAGCCGAGCGCGAGGATCACCATGTCGGCGGGCAGCGTGAAGTCGCTGCCGGGGACTTCCTCCGGCGCCTGCCGGCCCGAGCCATCCTGCGCGCTGAGGCGCATGCGCACAGCCTTCACACCCGTCACGCCGCCCTCGCCCGTAAAGGCCTTGGGGGCCGCGAGCCAGGAGAAGACGACACCCTCCTCTTCGGCGTGGCTGACTTCGCGCAGGGAGCCCGGCATGTTCTCGCGGTCGCGCCGGTAGAGGCACGTCACCGACTTCGCGCCCTGCCTGACGGCGGTGCGCACGCAATCCATGGCTGTGTCGCCTCCGCCAATCACGACGACGTTGCGGCCGCTGGCGTTCAGCGTACCATCGTCGAAGGCCTTCACCTTCTCGCCGAGGCACACGCGGTTGGAGGCGGTGAGGAACGACAAGGCCGGCACGACGCCCTTCAGGCCAACGCCGGGGGCCGCGAGTTCCCTTGCCTTGTAGACGCCCGTGGCGACGAGCACGGCGTCGTGGTCCTTCCTGAGACGGGCGAAGGGGTGCTTGCCGCCGATGTCCGTGTTCAGGCGGAATTCGATACCGCCTTCGCCGAGGCGGATGGTCCGGCGCTCCACCACATCCTTCTCGAGCTTGAAGTTCGGAATGCCATAGATGAGCAAGCCGCCGGCGCGGTCGTAGCGGTCATAGATCGTGACGGCGTGGCCGCGCTGGCGCAGCTGTTCGGCCGCAGCTAGTCCGGCGGGCCCTGCCCCGATGATGCCGACCGAGCGACCGGTGGCCGGTCCGGGGTTCAGGGGCCTGACCCAGCCATTCTCCCAGGCCGTGTCGGTGATGTATTTCTCGACGGCGCCGATGGTCACGGTGCCGTGGCCGGACTGCTCGATCACGCAGCTGCCTTCGCAGAGGCGATCCTGCGGGCAGATGCGGCCGCAGATCTCGGGCATGTTGTTGGTGGCCTGAGAGACCTCGTAGGCTTCCTCCAGCCGGCCTTCTGCGGTCAGCTTCAGCCAGTCCGGGATGTTGTTCTGCAGCGGGCAGCTGACCTGGCAGAAGGGCACGCCGCACTGCGAGCAGCGGCTTGCCTGCTCCTTGGCGCCGGGGGGCGCGAACTCGGCGTAAATCTCGTTGAAGTCAGCCTTGCGCTGCCTGGCTGCCCTTTTTTCGGGCATGGCCCGCCGGAGCGAGACAAAGCGCAGCATCTTGTTGTCAGCCATGGGTGGTGCCCGAAATTTTCCGCCTTTGAGGGAACGGTATAAGGACAAAAAATTTCATCGCAAGCGCGAAATGGCGATATAAGTCAGTAATACTGTCTTATTTTCTCGCAGAATTGAGGAAATGGATTATAGAACCTTCCTTATCCGCATTAATAGGTCCGAACCGGATCTTTTAGCCAAGAAACACTCCGAAAGCCCTCCGTTTGTGCCTTCTCCCCACGTGATGTACGGTTCGCGTCCCTTTCGCCCGCTACTTGCATCGCGCAGGACCCATGGAACTTCTCTGGAAAATCGTGTCCGCCATCATTCTTGCGCTGGTGGAGGGCATCACCGAATTCCTGCCGATCTCCTCGACGGGCCACATGATCCTGGTCAAGGAACTGCTGGACCTCGACGTACCGCCCGGGGGCGTGTTCGAGATCTTCATCCAGTTCGGCGCCATCCTGTCGATCTGCGTGATCTATTTCGACTATCTGTGGAAAGTGACGAAGGCCGTGCCCTTCAATCCGAATGCGCGACGGTTTGCGTTCGGCCTGGTGCTTGCCTTCATTCCGGCTGCATTCCTCGGCGTGCTGCTGTCGGATTTCATCACGACCTACCTGTTCTCGAAGTATGTCGTCGCCGTCTCGCTCGTGGTGGGCGGCTTTGCGATCCTCTACATCGAGCGGCTCGTGAAGATCCCGCAGTATTACTCGGTCGAGGATTTCCCGCTGTCGCTCTACCTGAAGATCGGCCTGTGCCAGTGCCTGGCGCTTGTGCCGGGCGTGTCGCGGTCCGGGGCCACGATCATGGGATCGCTCCTGATGAAGGTCGAGCGGAGTGCCGCGGCCGAGTTCTCGTTCTTCCTCGCCATTCCCACGATGTTCGGCGCGTCGGCCTACTCGCTCTACAAGCACTGGAACGAGCTGCATTCGGCAGACTTCCTGGTGCTGGGCATCGGCTTCGTCATCGCCTTCATCACCGCCTATTACGTGGCGCGGATGTTCCTCGCCTTCGTCGCGAACCACGGATTCGGCGTTTTTGCGTGGTACCGGATCTTCATCGGCACGCTGATGCTGAGCTACCTGATCACCAAGGAATACATCCTGGTGTGACGCGGGGCCGCGGCTAGGCGGGGCCCGTGCCCGCATACTGGCCTGTCGGCCGGTAGGCGTAGAGGTAGGATTCCACGATGGCCTCTGCCGGCGTCGGGGTGATGCCGAGATCAGCGAAGGTGCCAACCCTTGCGGCATCAGCGCCAACCTTCACGACATTGTCCTTCCGCAGGAGCTTTGCCTGGTCGTAGGTCATCGGCGCAAAGGGCAGCCAGCCGGTGAGGAGGCTCATGATGTCGAGAAGGAAGAATGGCACGGGCAGGTAGATGAACGAACGGCCAGTCTCGCGGGCGATCAGATCCAGGATCTCCTGCAACGACATCACGGCGGGACCGCCCAGTTCGAAAATGCGGCCCCTGTGCGCCGGCGTGCGCAGTGCGATCGAGACGGCGTCGGCCACGTCACCGACATAGACGGGCTGGAACTTCGTGCGGCCGCCACCGAAAGAGGGAAAGAACACACGCGTGAAGCGCATCAGGCGGGCGAACAGGTTGAAGAAGCCGTCGCCGGTGCCGAAGACGACCGACGGCCGCAGGACGACCGCCGAGGGAAAGGCCGCGCGGGTGGCGGCTTCGCCTTCGGCGCGGCTGCGGGAATAGGCGGAATTCGAATTCGGGTCGGCGCCGATCGCCGACATCTGCACGAGGCCCTCGACGCCTTCCGCCGCGCAGGCCTGGGCGACCGCGTCGGGGCCTGCGGCGTGAATGGCCTCGAAGGACTGCCCGCCGCCGGGCCGCAGGATCCCCACAAGATTGACCACGTACGCAGCCCCGCGGACGGCGTTGCGGACCTGGGCGGGATCGCGCACATCGCCGCGGACAAGGGCGATCTGCCCCACTTCACCGAGCGGCTTCAGCTCGAGGTGGAGGTTGGGGTTGCGGGTGACCACACGGATCCTGAAACCGTCGCGGGCGAGGCGCCGGACGACCTGTGTTCCGACAAAGCCGGAACCGCCAAAAATGGTGACGAGCTTGCCTGATGCGGGGTGCTGCACGGGTCAAATCCTCAAGGGACGGCTGCGATGGGCGCTTGATAGCCAAAAGCGCGTCCCGATTGAAGGGTGGTTTTGTTGCGTTTCCGTTGACAGGGACGGGTCTTGGCGGATACCACTCCCGCCCTTGACTGCTGTTGCTTGCCCAGATGGCGGAATTGGTAGACGCGCTAGTTTCAGGTACTAGTACTGCAAGGTGTGGAGGTTCGAGTCCTCTTCTGGGCACCATTCCCGACACTTCGATCCGGTAGATCCCGCGGAAAGCGCCGCATGAAAATCCATTTTCACGAGGGTGACCTTCCCGGCGGTGTCGATTTCGGCAAGAGCGTGGCAATCGACACGGAGACCCTGGGCCTGAACCCGCAGCGCGACGCGCTCTGCCTTGCGCAGCTGTCGGGCGGCGACGGGCATTGCCATGTCGTGCGCTTCGACCGCAAGAGCTACCGCGCCCCCAATCTCGTCCGGCTGCTCGAGGACGGGGATGTGGTGAAGGTGTTCCATTACGCAAGGTTCGACGTCGCCGTGTTCCGGAAATACCTGGGTGTCACGGTGACGCCTGTCTGGTGCACGAAAATCGCCTCGAAACTTGTGCGCACCTATACCGACAAGCATGGGCTGAAGGACCTTGTGAAGGAACTGCTCGACATCGACCTGTCGAAACAACAGCAGAGCTCGGACTGGGGTGCGGCCAAGCTCAGCGATGCGCAGCTTGCGTATGCGGCTTCGGATGTCCTTCACCTGCACAAGCTCAAGGCAGCGCTCGAGGCCATGCTGGTCCGGGAGGGGCGTCTTGACCTGGCGCAGAAGTGCTTCGGGTTCGTGACCACGCGCGCCGCGCTCGACCTCGGCGGCTGGCCTGAGGAAGACATTTTCGCACATTGAGGCTTCCGGCATGTCAACCACGCAGGGCCGTTGCCCGCGCGCCGGTGCAGCCGACAGTGCCGGAAATGGCGCTTTCCGGGCCTCCCGGCCGGCCATGCTGCCCTCATGCTGCCACGGTCCATTGCTTGATTCCCGTGACCTGAGGGATCATACTCCGCGGGCACCGTTTTTCGCGCTGCTGCGCCTGTCGCGCACCCCGATACCGTGCCGGTTTCCTGCGGGGACGATGCGCCTGATAACGAGTGGGTCCAATGACAGCCGCGCCTATTGAAACTGCCGCCGCAAAGACGACGAGCGCCGACCTCGAGGCGGCTCGTCGCGTGCTTTCGACCGAGGGCGATGCGCTGGCGGAACTTGCCCGATCGCTCGACCACCAGTTTTCCAAGGCCGTCGACCTCATCATGGCTGTCGAGGGGCGCGTGATCGTCTCGGGCATGGGAAAGAGCGGCCTTGTCGGCACCAAGATTGCCGCGACCTTCGCGTCGACAGGTACCCCGTCGCAGTTCGTCCATCCGGGCGAGGCGAGCCACGGTGACCTGGGCTTCGTAACGCGCAAGGACGCCGTGCTGCTGCTTTCCAACTCGGGCAAGACGCAGGAACTTGCCGACATCATCGAGTTCACGCGCCGCGCCGGCATACCCGTGATCGGCATCACGAGCGGGGCGCAGTCGCCGCTGGCGCAGCATGCGGATGTGCCGCTGATCCTGCCAGCGGCGCCGGAGGCCTGTCCGATGGGCCTTGCGCCCACGACGTCCACGACCATGACGCTGGCGCTCGGCGATGCCCTGGCAGTCGCGCTGATGAAGCGGCGCGGTTTCACGGCCGATGACTATCGTGCGCTGCATCCCGGCGGATCGCTGGGCCGGCGGCTCGTCAAGGTTTGCGACATCATGCATGCCGGCAGCGAGCTGCCACTGGTGTCGCGCGATGCGATGATGAGCGAGGTGCTGCTCGAAATGACGTCCAAGCGTTTCGGATGCGCCGGTGTCACCGATGCGCGCGGCGGGCTTGTCGGCGTCATCACGGATGGCGACCTGAGGCGTCACATGCAGGGCGACCTCCTGCGCTGCACCGCGGGCGAGGTGATGACCACGCATCCGCGCCTGATCAGGGCTGGCGCGCTGGGCGCGGAAGCGCTGCGCCTCATGAACCAGCACGAGACGCCCGTGACCTGCCTGTTCGTGGTGAGCGACGAGGAGGCCGGTGCTGCAAACCCGCGGCCTGTCGGTATCGTCCACATCCACGATTGCCTCCGGGCCGGCCTGGCCTAGGCGCACCCATGGCCCGCTACATCCAGGACCCCGCCACTGGCCGCCTCGTCCCTGCCCCGGAGACGGGTCCGGCGCCGCGGTCGCGCCTCGCGCGCTGGGAGGTCCGCGCGCGGCAGCGGGCGGACACGACAGCCGGCTATTCGCGCTTCGTGCGGATCATGAAGGTCATGCTGCCCGTCGTGGCGCTGAGCCTTGTCGCGATGGTGATCCTCT
>JAGWXR010000125.1 GCA_018969785.1 Alphaproteobacteria bacterium | reverse complement strand
CCTTCACACGGTAGGGGTCGCTGGTTCAATCCCAGCAGCGCCCACCATTGCACGGCGAAAGCGAATTGCCGCCAACCCGCACCCGGCAACGCCGCCACGAAAAGAAATAACGGCCCCATGGAACTTCTTGCCAGCCCTGAAGCCTGGATCGCATTCATTACATTGACGACGCTCGAGATCGTGCTCGGCGTCGACAACATCGTCTTCATCGCGATCCTCGCCGGGCGTCTGCCGGCAGAGCAGCGCAACAGCGCCCGGCAGATCGGGCTGGCCGTCGCACTCGGGACGCGCCTCGCCCTTCTCGCCACGCTCTTTCACCTCTCGCACCTCGAGAACCCGACAGGCCTGTCCATCTTCAGCCGCGACCTGTCCTGGCGCGACCTCGTGCTGGGTGCCGGCGGCCTCTTCCTGATCTGGAAGGCCGTCGTCGAAATGAACGAGGCCGTCAGGCCCCACAAGGCCAAGCCGAAGAAGGAAACACCCGCGCACAAGGCCAAGGCCGCGTTCACCTGGATCATCATCCAGATCGCCATCATCGACATCGTCTTCTCGATCGACTCGGTCATTACGGCCGTCGGCATTGCCAACCAGATCGAGATCATGGCCGCCGCCATCATCATTGCCGTCTTCGTCATGATGGTCGCCATCAACCCGATCGCCGTCTTCATCGACCGGCACAAGGAAGTGAAGATCGTGGCCCTGAGCTTCCTGCTGCTCGTCGGCTTCATCCTCGTGGCGGAAGCCATGGGCACGCCGATCCCCAAGGGTTACCTTTATTTCGCGCTGGGCTTTGCAACGATGGTCCAGGCCCTCGTCCTCTGGTCCCAGGCAAGCGAGGAGGAGCTTGAAAAGCTCTCCGAGCGCGAGGAAACCCGCGACGGGCAGACGCGGGGCTGACCCGCGCCCGGCACAACCGGAACGGCCCGTTGCGCCGCCGCCCGGAGAGGCCCGCAGACCCCGCCCGCCGACCGGGCCCGCCCCCGTCCAAACAGCGCCCTTCACAAGACGCAAGCGATCTGTTACATGCCCGCCCCTCTGCTGGTTTTCTGCGGTCATGGCGGAATTGGTAGACGCACTGCCTTGAGGTGGCAGCGGGGCGACCCGTGGAAGTTCGAGTCTTCTTGACCGCACCATCCCTTCAATCGAAAAGGGGTCCGAGGCCGGGGCGCCTGCCCCACGACAACCAGCCCCGCCCATTGAGTTTTTCCTGACCCGGTTCTGGCCGTCTTGCCCTGCACGGCAGGCAATCGGCGCAAGAGGTGGAACATGCCCGAGACCGCGCACGACACGCTCAAGGCAAGGTCCCAGGAGATGCGCGACGTCACGTCGCCCGAGTTCCTCGACGAGATCTACACAGCCCTCGAGCAGGGCAGGCCCGAAACGCTGCGGGGCCTGGTCGAGCCCCTTCACCCGGCTGACATCGCCTCGCTGCTCGGGGCCCTCGATGCCAATGCCCGCCGCGAACTGGTCACGACGCTCGGCGCCGATCTCGATCCCGAAGTCCTCTCCGAGGTCGACGAGACCCTGCGCGCCGAACTCGTCCGCGCGCTGGGCGTCAAGACCGTCGCCGACGCAGTCAGCGAACTCGACGTCGAGGACGCCGCCTACGTGCTCGACGACCTCGAGGACAACGAAAAGCGCGAGGTGCTGGCCCAGGTTCCCTTCGAGGAACGCGCGCAGGTCGTCGACGCGCTGCTCTTCCCGGAGGAATCCGCCGGCCGCGTCATGCACCGCGAGTTCGTCGCGATGGAAGGCCACACGACGGTAGCCGATGCCCTTGCGCGCCTGTCAGGCGACGAGACACCTGAAGACTTCCAGGAAATCTTTGTTGTCGATGCCGATGGCAAGCCCGTGGGCATCGTGCCGCTGAACCGGCTGGTTCGCGCCCCGCACGCGACACTGCTCGAAGGTATCGCCGAGGGCGAGCTCCGCAGCATCGAGGCGAGCGCCGACCACAAGACCATCGCCTGGCTGTTCGAGCATTACCACCTGACCACCGCCCCGGTCGTCGACGGCAACGGGCGCATGGTTGGCGTGCTGTCGGCAGACTCGGTCGTCGAAGTGCTCCAGGACGTCCACACGGCCGAGGTACTTGCCCTCGGCGGCGTCACCGACGAGGAGACCCTCACGGCCTCGACCGTGCGCACGACATGGCTGCGCTTCTCGTGGCTCTTCGTGAACCTGCTGACCGCCATCATCGCCTCGATCGCCATCGGTTTCTTCGAGGCCTCGCTCGAGAAGATCGTCTCGCTGGCGATCCTCATGCCGATCGTCGCGTCGATGGGTGGCAATGCCGGAACCCAGACACTGACGGTTGTGGTCCGCGCGCTCGCCACCAAGGAGTTGAACCGCGCCAATGCCATGAGGGTCATGAACCGCGAAATGCTGATCGGCGCCCTGAACGGCCTCGGATTTGCCATCCTCGCCGCGGGGATCACCTGGATCTGGTTCGGGGACCCCGCCCTCGCGGGCGTCATCGCCGCGGCCATGCTCATCAACCTGGTTGCCGCCGCGGCATCCGGTATCCTCGTCCCCCTCGCCCTCAGCAGGACGGGGGTCGATCCGGCCGTTTCCTCGCCGGTATTTGTCACAACCGTCACCGACGTTGTAGGGTTTGTCTCTTTTCTGGGATTGGCAACGTGGCTCCTCATTTCCTGACTTCCCTCACGATCGCGGCTTCGGCCGTTGTCCTGTCCGCGACCCTCGCCACATCGGCGCTGGCGTCAGGCTGGAGCTCCTCCGAACGCCTCGAGCGCGCCCGCTCGGGCCTTGCCTCGGCGACCAGGGGAGACCTGATCTATGTCGGCGGCGGCGCGGCTGCCGGCGACCCGGCCAACGCCTTCGAAGTCTTCGACGCCGCCAAGGAGTCCTGGCGCCCCCTGCCGGCCCTGCCGGTCGGCCTCATCAGCTTTTCCATGGCAGCCGTGGGCAACCAGGTCTTCATCACCGGCGGCTACGGCGCCGATGACCCGGGCGAACCGCGCAAGGACGTCTGGGCCTATGACATCGACAATGCAACATGGTCGCAGAAGCCCGCGATGCCCGTCGCCCGCGCCGGACACGGCTCGGTCAGCGTCGGCGGCAAGCTCTATGTGATCGGCGGGACCGGAACCGACCCGGGCCGCGTCCTTGTCTTCAACCCGGCTGACGGCGAGTGGCGGACAACGGCGGCCTTGCCGACCGTCCGCCGCGCCCTCGCGATCGCAACCGACGGCAAGACGATCTACGCCGTCGGTGGCATCCGGCCCGACGGCAGCGTCTCGGGCGCGCTCGAGGCCCTCGACACGGCATCTGGCAAGTGGACCACGCTGCCTGCCATGCCCGGTGCCCGCGGCGCGCTGGTCGCCGGCGTGCTCGACGGCCAGCTCCATGTCGTCGGCGGCGCCACGTGGAAGCCGCTCAAGACCTACGCCAGCCACGACGTCTTCAACATCGCGTCAAGGAGCTGGAGCAAGCAGGCCGCTCTCCCCTCGGCACGCCAGGGAATGGCCGCAGGCGTGGCCGCCGGACGTCTATGGGTCATCGGCGGCGGCAGCGGCGCGGGCGTGTTCGGTGTCTTCACCGCCTCCGATGCCGTCGAATCCTTCGAGCCCTGATCCCCCATCCGTGCACCGCAGGCACCCCGCATGATCCCCAATCACTTCAAGGGCCTGAACTTCGACCTCGGCGAGACCGCCGACGCCATCCGCGAAACCGTCGAGCGTTTCACCGCCACCAGCATTGCCCCGCGCGCCGCCGAGATCGATCGCTCGAACACCTTCCCGCGCGACCTCTGGCCGGGCCTCGGCGACCTCGGCCTCCTCGGGATCACCGTCGAGGAAGAATTCGGCGGCGCAGGCCTCGGCTATCTCGAGCACTCGATCGCCATGGAAGAGATCAGCCGCGGCTCGGCCTCCGTCGGGCTGTCCTATGGCGCGCACTCGAACCTCTGCGTGAACCAGATCCGTCGCAACGGTTCGGCCGAGCAGAAGAAGCGCTATTTGCCCGGCCTCATCTCGGGCAGGAGCCTTGGCGCGCTGGCCATGTCGGAACCCGGCGCCGGATCCGACGTCGTCAGCATGAAGACCCGCGCCGACCGCAAGGGCGACCGCTTCATCCTCAACGGCTCGAAGATGTGGATCACCAACGGTCCGCAGGCCGATGTGCTTGTTGTCTACGCAAAGACCGAGCCTGCTGCCGGTTCCCGCGGCATCACGGCCTTCCTGATCGAGAAGGGCTTCAAGGGCTTCTCGACGGCCCAGAAGCTCGACAAGCTGGGCATGCGCGGCTCCGATACCGGCGAACTCGTCTTCCAGGATTGCGAGGTCCCCGAGGAAAACGTGCTGGGCAAGGTCAACGAGGGCGTGCGCATTCTCATGTCGGGCCTCGACTACGAGCGCGTCGTCCTCGCGGCCGGTCCCTTGGGCATCATGCAGGCGGCAATGGACCTCGTCGTCCCCTACGTGCACGAGCGCAAGCAGTTCGGCCAGCCCATCGGCACCTTCCAGCTGATCCAGGGCAAGCTCGCCGACATGTACACCCGCATGAACGCCGCGCGCGCCTATGTCTATGCGGTGGCCAAGGCCTGCGACCGTGGCGAGACAACGCGCAAGGACGCCGCCGGCGCGATCCTCTACGCCGCCGAGACCGCGACGTGGATGTCGCTCGAGGCGATCCAGATCCTCGGCGGCAATGGCTACATCAATGATTACCCGGCCGGTCGCCTGCTGCGCGATGCCAAGCTCTACGAGATTGGCGCAGGCACAAGCGAGATCCGCCGCATGCTGATCGGCCGCGAGCTCTTCGAGGAGACGGCCTGACATGCCGGCCTCCAACACGGTCTCGCTGCTTGTCACGTTCATCCTGATGATCGTGCTGCCGCTCGCGCTGGGCCAGGCCATGCTCTCGAGCCTCGCCAAGCTGCACCTCGCACCCGACCAGGCGATCCTGCTCATCATCGCGATCGTCGTGGGCAGCCTCGTGAACATCCCGGTCAAGCACATCGTGCGCGACCAGCCCGTGTGGTCACACCCGCTCCAGGTCTGGGGGCTCGACAGCGCCCTGCCGCGCTGGAGCATCCGGCGCAACCACACGATCATCGCCGTCAATGTCGGCGGATGCATGGTGCCCCTCGGGATTTCGTTCTTCCTGCTGGCATGGCTGAACCGCCAGGGCGCTGATGTGATGGGCGATGTCGCGATCGCAACCGCGATCACCACCTTCATCTGCTACATCGCAGCCCGCCCCATGCCGGGCGTGGGCATCGTGATGCCGGGCTTCATTTCGCCCGCGGCAGCCGCAGGCTCGGCCTTGCTGCTGGTGCCTGACGCGGCACCTGCAGCAGCCTTCGTCGCCGGCACGCTGGGCCCGCTCATCGGCGCGGACTTCTTCCACATCAACGACCTGATCCGCAACCCACGCGGCGTCGGCATGGCCTCGATCGGCGGCGCCGGCACATTCGACGGCATCGTCCTGTCGGCGATCCTCGCAACCCTGCTTGCCTGATCCTATTCGATGCCGAGCGCAGCGACGTCCTGCGCGGCATGGCTGCTCATGCCCGCGGCCTCGGCAATGTCCTTGCGCCCGGCCTCTTCCGCACCGCTCCTCAGCCGCGCCAGCCCGCGCGCCTGGATTGCCTGGTAATAGGTCGGCAGGCGCGTCGCGGCGCCGTCGAAATACGTGACCGCCACAGGATAGTCCGCACGCCGATAGGCGATCGCCCCGCGCATGAACCAGGCCGGCGCGAAGTCCGGTGTCGCCTTCATGACGGCATCAAGCTCCTTGACCGCCTCGTCAAGCGACGC
>JAGWXR010000124.1 GCA_018969785.1 Alphaproteobacteria bacterium | reverse complement strand
GCCTGCGGCGCGCACGTGAAGGCGATGAAGGGCTTTGGCGACCATCATGTCTATTCCGAGCAGGACCTCGAGGGCCTGCGCAATACGGCGAAACTGCAGGGTGCCACGCTGATCACCACCGAAAAGGACTGGATGCGCCTGCCGGCTTCGGTCCGACCCGAGGTTGACGTGCTGAAGGTGACGGTCCGCTTCGACGGCGCTTCAACCATTCTCATCGACCAGTTCATCTCCACATGTCTGAAGACATTCAACCCGCCCGCTCCGGCCGAGGCCTGAAGGACGGCGAAAAGCGCCGCCCCTCGGCCGGCATGATGCTGGTCTATTGCCTCGAGTACGCGCTGTTTGCCGGCGTGATGGGGCTGTTCCGGCTGCTCGGGCTCAGGCGCGCGTCGGACTTCGGCGGGTGGCTTGCGCGGACGATCGGGCCGCGCATTCCGGTGACACGTCGCGCGCGGCGCAACATGGCGGCGGCGCTGCCGGAGATCACGCCGGAGATGCGCGAGATCCATATCCGCGACATGTGGGAGAACCTGGGACGCACCTTTGCCGAATACGCCTTCATGGATGCCTTCTCGGCCAACGGGCCGGATGCGCGCATCGAACTCCTAGGGCGCGAGAATGCCCGGCACGCAATCGAGAAGGGCCATGGCGGGCTGTTCGTCTCGGGGCATTGCGGGAACTGGGAGCTGATGCCGCGCTGCATTCGCGACATGGGGCTCAAGGGAACGCTTGTCTACCGGCCGCCCAACAACCCGTTCGTCGATGCGTGGATCGCCCGGCAGCGGCGCATCGGCCTGCCGACGCTGGCTGCCAAGGGTGGCGAGGGCGCGCGGGCGATCATCAAGACGCTGAAGCAGGGCGGGTTCCTCGCCATGCTGGTCGACCAGAAGATGAATGACGGGCTCCCGGTTCCCTTCTTCGGCCGTCTTGCGATGACGCCCATCGGCGCGCCGAGCCTGTCGCTGCGTCATGACGCCCCCATCGTGCCGGCCTGGTGCGAGCGGCTGCCCGGGCAACGCTTCCGCGTGACGATCTATCCCGAGATCCCGCGGCCCGACACGGGCGACCGCGAGCGTGACATCCATGACCTTGCGCTGGCGGTGAACCAGTTCCTCGAGGCGCGCATTCGCGAGAACCCGATGAACTGGCTGTGGCTGCACAGCCGCTGGCCCAAGGGTCAGGGGACGGGAAGCACGAGGCCCGGATCCAGCCTGACCTGAAACCAGTTGAGCCTGAGGCAGAGATGGGGGCCGGTGGCCCTGCCCGTCTTGCCGATGGCGCCGATCACGTCGCCCTGCTTTACCGTGTCCCCGGGTTTAACATCGATGCGCGACATGTGCAGGTAGCTGGACGAGACGCCGTGCCCATGGTCGAGGATGACCGTGCCGCCGGTGAAATAGAGGTCCGGCTCGGCCAGCGCCACGATGGCTCCCACGGGGGCCACGATGGGCTTGCCTTCGCCGGCTGCGATGTCGAGGCCGAAATGCGGCCGCTTGGGCACGCCATTGAGGATGCGCTGGCTGCCATAGACGCCCGTCAGGGGGCCCTTCACCGGCCAGACAAACGCATCGGAGAACCAGCTGGCCTCGGTGTCGCGCGCGCGGGCGGCGTCGACAAGGGCGGCCTCGCGCGCGATGCGGTCGAGGACCTCCTTCGGCGGGTCCACGAATTTCTCGGGCAGGCCGTCGATGCGCTGGATGCGGTACTCGCGCGGGGCGGGCGCCAGCGACTGTTCCAGGGGCGCCGCACCGGGCACGCTCACGGACAGGAGCGCCGGCTCCTTGCGGTCATAGGCAAAGCCGAAGGCAAAGCGCCCCTCGGGCGAGAGGCGCACAGGCTTGCCGTCGAAGACGACGCTGGCCGCGGGGTCGGTACGGCCGCGCAGCAGGGCACCTTGCGTGACGCTTCCCTGCAGGAGATCGGCAGCCTCGGCGCGCCTCAGGCCCACGAACAGTGCTGCGAGGCCTGCAGCCGCCTTGAGGGTCGTGCGACGGTTCAGCATCATGGCGCTGGCGCCGCCGTGCCGGACTTGAGTTCGTTGAAGCGCCGGAACGCCGCGTTGGCGTCGGCGTAGGCCTCCTGAAGGTCGACGTTCCAGTAGCGCAGGTCCTCGAGCGGGATGCGCACCTTCGTCACCGCGCACGTCACGTAGGCCCCGGGTGTGAGGATCTTGTAGTCGCCGTCCAGATACCGGATCACGGCCTCGCCAAGCATGCGTGCGCTCCTTCGCTTGCAGGTCGAACTGACCCTGCGCCGTCAGATTACCAAACGCCGGACGCGGGGGCTAGAACAGGTCGCCCTGCCCCGGCGGCTTGGGCTTGCCACGGGTGCGTGGCGGATTTGGGGCGCCTTCCGTCGCGACGGCGCGGATGCTGCCATCGGCAAAGGTGACCTCAAGCGCGTCTCCCGCGCCGACCTGGGTGCGGCTGGTGGCCAGTTCGCCGTCCTTCAGCGTGACCAGGGCAAAGCCGCGTGCCAGCGTCGAGCGGTGGCTGAGCGCCTCGAGCATGGCGGCCCTGGCCTGCAGGCGCTCGGCGAGCGTGTCGCGCCTTCGGCCGAGCGCGAGGCGCGCGCGATGGACGAGGTCCTCGAGCCGGGTTGCAAAATGCTGGCCCTGGCGGCGGATCGGTTCCGGGGACAGGCGCGAGCCGGCGCGCTCGAAGCGCGTCCGCTGTCGCTGGACCATCAGGGACAGCGCACCGGCGAGCGCCGTGGATGCGAGATCGAGGCGCTGGCGCGGCGTCTCGAGCAGGCGCTGGGCGCGCGGCAGGCCGCGACCGACATCCCTGAGGCGCTGGCGTGCTGCGTCGAGCGTGCGCAGGAGGCCATCCCGCTTGCGTCCGCCCAGCTCTGTGACCTTGCGGATCAACTCGGACCGCACGGGCACGGCCATCTCGGCGGCGGCCGTCGGGGTCGGCGCGCGGCGGTCCGCGGCGAAGTCGATGAGCGTCGTGTCGGTCTCGTGGCCGACGGCCGAGATGAGGGGGATGGCGCTGGCGGCGGCAGCGCGCACCACGATCTCCTCATTGAAGGGCCAGAGGTCTTCGATCGACCCGCCACCGCGGGCAACGATGACGACGTCGGGGCGCGGGATCGGTCCGTCGGGCGGCAAGGCGTTGAAGCCGGCGATCGCCTGGCTGACCTCGGGGGCGGCCTTCTCGCCCTGGACAGAGACGGGCCAGACGATGACCCGGCGGGGGAAGCGTTCCTCGAGCCGGTGCAGGATGTCCCTGATCACGGCGCCCGTGGGCGATGTCACGACGCCGATGATGCGCGGGATGTAGGGGATCGGCTTCTTGCGGGCCTCGTCGAAGAGGCCCTCGGCGGCGAGCTTGCGGCGGCGTTCCTCGAGCAGTTGCATGAGGGCGCCGATGCCGGCGGGCTCGATATGCTCGATGATGATCTGGTAGGAGGAACGGCCGGGATAGGTCGTCACCTTGCCGGTGGCGATGACCTCAAGCCCCTCGCTCAGCCTTGACCTGACCTTCGAGAACACGCCGCGAAAGCAGACGGCGTCGATCTTGGTGTCGTTTTCCTTGAGCGCGAAATAGGCGTGGCCGGAGGCAACCGCGCCCTTGAAGCCGGATACCTCGCCCCGGATGCGCACAAGGCCGAACTCGCGCTCGACCGCGCGCTTGAGGGCGGAGGACACCTCGCTCACGGTGTATTCGGGAACGTTGGCCCTGGGGCCGGCCCCGGGTTGTGTATCGAAGTCCAAATCCATTTCACTCGCCATGTCTGCATGTTACAAGCCTCGCGCATCGTGGGCGAGGCGGAATCGGGCGGTTTTGCATGAAAATTCTGGTCATAGGCTCGGGCGGGCGCGAGCATGCGCTGTGCTGGGCGATCGCGGCCTCGCCGCTCGCGTCCAAGGTCTATTGCGCGCCCGGAAATGCGGGGATCGCCAGCGTGGCGGAATGCGTGGCCCTCGATGTCATGGACTTTGACGGGATCTGCCGGTTCGCGCTCGGGTCGGGCATCGACTTCGTGGTGATCGGCCCCGACAATCCGCTGGCCGAGGGGCTGGCGGACCGGCTTGAGCGTGAGGGCCTGCGCCACTTCGGGCCGAGCCGCGCGGCGGCGGAGCTGGAGTGGTCGAAGGGCTTCACCAAGGATTTCTGCGAGGCGGAGGGAATTCCCACCGCGCGCTATCGGCGCTTCTCGGACGCCGAGACGGCGAAGGCCCATGCGGCCGACCATCCCCTGCCCGTCGTGATCAAGGCGGACGGGCTGGCACTGGGAAAGGGTGTCATCATCGCCACAACGCGGGCGGAAGCCGCTGCCGCGATCGATTCCATGTTCGCCGGCGCGTTCGGCGCCTCGGGGCGCAGCATCGTGATCGAGGAGTTCCTCGAAGGGGAAGAAGCCAGCTTCTTCGCGCTGACCGACGGCGTGAACATCCTGCCCTTCGGGGCGGCGCAGGACCACAAGCGCGTGGGTGACGGCGATGTCGGGCCCAACACGGGCGGCATGGGGGCCTATTCGCCCGCGCCGGTGTTCACGCCTGCGATCGAGCGCGAGGTACTCACGCGGATCATCGAACCCACGGTGCGGGGCATGCGGGCGCGGGGCCGTCCGTTCCGGGGCGTGCTGTTTGCGGGCCTGATGATCACGGCCGAGGGGCCGAAGCTGATCGAATACAATGCACGCTTCGGCGATCCGGAGTGCCAGGTGCTGATGATGCGTCTGAAGTCGGACCTGCTGGCGATCCTGCTGGCCTGCGCGGATGGTGTGCTGGACACGGTCAATGCGAGGTTCCACGACGAGGCGGCGCTGACCGTGGTGCTCGCGGCTGCGGGTTATCCGGAGGCTCCCAGGAAGGGGACGGTCATCCGGGGCGTCGAGGCGGCCGGCGCCTTGCCAGGGGTGCAGGTGTTCCACGCGGGAACAAAGCTTCTGGAGGGGCAACTTGTCGCCAATGGCGGGCGTGTCCTCAACGTCACGGCGCGGGGCCGGACGGTGGCGGAGGCACAGAAGCGCGCCTATGAAGCCGTGCGGCTGATCGACTGGCCGGGCGGCTTCTGCCGCAGCGACATCGGGTGGCGCGCCATCGGCCGGGAGAGCGCATAAAGACGCTGTTCAAAGCCGCCCTGCCCCCGCAATATGCAACCAGATCGCAACGGAAGACCTGCAGACATGGCCGAGATATCCAGACAGGAACAGTTCAGCGGCACGAAGGATGTGGCCCCCCAGCACGCGCTCGACGTGGCACGGCTCGAGGCCTACCTGAGCGCGCATGTGGAGGGGTTCAAGGGCCCGCTGACGATCCGGCAGTTCAAGGGCGGGCAGTCCAACCCCACCTACCAGCTCATCACGCCGGGGGCGAAGTACGTGCTCAGGCGCAAGCCACCCGGCAAGCTCCTGCCGTCGGCACATGCGGTCGACCGGGAATTCCGCATCATCAACGCGCTCTACCCCACCGGCTTTCCGGTGCCGCGACCGTTTGTTCTGTGTACCGATGAAAGCATCGTGGGGACGATGTTCTACGTCATGGACTGCGTCGAAGGCCGGATCCTCTGGGAACCGCAGCTGCCCGGCATGGAACCCAGGCAGCGCTTCGCCATCTATGATGCGATGAACGATACGCTTGCGCGGCTGCACCAGACCGATTTCCAGAAGCTGGGGCTCGAGGATTTCGGCAAGCCGGGCAACTATTTCTCGCGGCAGATCTCGCGCTGGGGCAAGCAGTATGTCGCCTCGGAGACCGAAGTCATCCCGGAAATGAACAAGCTGATGGAGTGGCTGCCCAACCACATCCCGGCGGGCGAGCGAAACTCGATCGTGCATGGCGATTATCGCCTGGACAACATGATCCTGCACCCGACCGAGCCGCGCGTGCTGGCGGTTCTCGACTGGGAGATCTCGACCATCGG
>JAGWXR010000123.1 GCA_018969785.1 Alphaproteobacteria bacterium | reverse complement strand
GCCAATTTCGCCATCACGCCGGGCGACGGGATCCTGTCGGGCATGACGCAGGCAGCGGCGGCACTGATCGACAAGGATTACAAGGTCGAGATCACGGCGAACTGGTACTTCCTCGCCGCGCTGGTACCTGTCTATGCGATCGTGGGCACGATCATCTGCGAGCGGATCGTCGAGCCGCGGCTCAATGCGGGCGCACCCTGGACGCGGGTGGTCGAACCGCCGAGTGACCCGCAAGCCGAGGCGCGCGAGGCCCGAGGCCTGCGCTTTGCCGGGATCGGATTTGCGCTGGTCGTGTTGCTGGTGGTGGCGCTGGCCTGGGGGCCGGGCTCGCCCCTGCGCGGGGATGACGGGGCGTTTGACCCGCTGTTCAAGTCGATGGTCGCGATCATGCTGCTCGTGTTCCTGGCCTGCGGACTTGGCTATGGCATCGGCGCGGGCGTGATCAAGTCCGACAAGGATGCGGTCGCGATGGCGAGCAAGGGGGTCGGCGAGATCAGCTCGTACCTCGTGCTCGTGTTCTTTGCGGCGATGTTCGTGGCGCTGTTCTCGTGGTCGAACATGGGAACGCTGCTTGCGATCTCGGGTGCCGAGACGCTGAAGGGCCTGGGGCTGCACGAGGCGCCGGTACTGCTTCTTTTCGGTGTCATCCTGCTTGCCATGGCGTGCGACATGCTGATCGGCAGCGCGTCGGCCAAGTGGGCGATCCTGTCACCCATCCTCGTGCCAATGTTCATGCTGCTCGGGATTGCGCCCGAGGCGACACAGGCGGCCTATCGCGTGGGTGATTCGACCACGAACATGATCACGCCCTTCATGAGCTACTTCCCGCTGATCCTTGTCATGGCGCGCAAATACATGCCGGATTACGGGATCGGCTCGATGGTCGCGCTCATGCTGCCCTATACGGTTGCCTATTTCCTTGCGGCGGGCGCGTTCTTCATCGGGTGGTTCCTGCTTGGCCTGCCCTTCGGGCCAGGGGTTGAGAACTTCTATGTGCCGAAGGGGGCTGTGCCCTAGAACCTCTCAACCGGCCGATGCGAGGTCGAAGCTGTTCCAGAAGACCAGCACCGCGGCGGTGTTGCCCTCGATGTGTGCGGCTCCGGTCTCCAGCGTTTGGGCAAGGTCGCGCTTGCCTGTGAGAATGTCGGCCCAATCCTCCGGCGACATGCTGATCGTGGCGGTGGCGCCGCTGCCGTCGGTTGGACAGGCGACGGCATTGCGAACGTGAAGGCCGGTCGTGCCTGCGTTCGTGAAGACGAAGCGCACATGGTGGTCGACGCCGTCGGCGCGGACAGGATCGAGGAGAACGCGCAGCGTGTGGACCGCCGCGCAGGGGTTGGCGATCACGGCCGGGCGGCGGAAACGGTGGCCACGGAAGCGGTCCATGGGGCCCGTCCCTTCTAGGTCACGCGCCTGCGTCAGCGCCCAGCAGCGAATGTTGGCTGCGGGCGAGCCCTGGCCGATGCGGCGCAGGCTGCCGGCGAGGCGGTCTCGGTCGGCGCGCGCGGTGGTGGCGTCAGGATCGGGGTCGCGGACCAGCCAGGTGCCAAGTTCCGTTGCCCAGCGCAGGTCGCCTTCAGAAAGTGCTTCATCAAGCTGGCGGCGGACGGCTGCATGACCACCGAAGCCCCTGATGAGGCGGCGGGCACGCTCGAGAGGCGGCAGCGGGAACAGCTTCGCCGGGTCGCCGTCGAACCAGCCCTTGAGGCCGTTGTGGATCTGGCGCACGTGATGTTCGGCCACGCCGTATCGTTCGGTCGTGAGCCAGTCCTCGTCATAGAGCGCTGGAAGTTTCACCCGCGCGGCGATCTCGTCAGCGGTCCAGCCCTTGTTCATGCCGCGCACGGTCTGGTCCCAGAGGAACTGGATCGAATCGCGGTAGCGGCGCGCGCGCGTGGCGATGGCCTCGCGGCCCTCGAGCGGCGGGCCGTGCGCGCAGAGCAGATGATCGGCGCCGAGGCTGGCGAGGTGGTCGAGGCCTGCAAGCAGGATGCGTGGGTCGCGGTATTCCTCACCGCGGATCGCAAACACATTGAAGAGCGCGGGCCAGAGGATGTTCTGCACGGCCACGCCGAGGGCCGGGAACCAGAAGGTCATAGAGTCCGTCGCATCCGAGGGGGCCGGCGTCACGTGGACCTCGAGGCCGGCGACCTGCCAGATCGTGGCCACTGCAGTCGTGACCGTCGGGGGCTCGAAGCCCGGCGTAAAGGGCGCGTGCTCGGGGAAACGGAAGGCGAGCCCCAGGCCGACATTCACAAGCGCGTCCGGCCCGTCGGCGGGCAGGTTCATGCCGAACTGCTCGACCAGTCCGCGGCCATAGAAGGGGCCGATCTCGTCGGCGACGCGGGCGCGATTGGCCACGATGCCATCGTGGGCATAGACGGGGAGCTTGCGGCCAGCCTCCTCGAAGATCGCGCGCGTGCCGGCGACGTAGTGGAAGTGGGTGTACATCACGGCGACGACGGGCTTCTGCGTGACCGCGCGCAGTTCCTTCAGCGCGGCGCGCATTTCCTCGACGCACTCGCCCGTGTCGATGGCGATCAGCCCCTCGGGGCCTTCGATGAAGGTCTGGTTCGACAGGCCATTGCCGACGAGACACCAGACGCCGGGCCGGGGCGCATAAAGCCTGCGCTCGAGCCGCGCACGGTGTTCGACATGAAGCCTGTGGCCGCGAGCGCCGTTGGCGGCGGTGACGACGCGGTCGGGATTGTTCTCGAAACTGCGGACAGGCGTGCGGGCATCGACGGCCATTGGGGCTCCCCTCGCCGTCGGAAAGTGGTGTCAGGGCCGATCGGCGATGTCGAGCATATCACCCATGATCGCGTTGAGGTCAAAGTCCTTGGGCGGAACGGGTTGCTTCAGCGCGTACGGCGTCGCGAGGTCTCCACGCTCAGTCGAACGCCTTCCTCTTTCTGAAGCCATGCCACGACGTCAAACAGGTTTTTTGCCTGTGGATTGCCGCGAGGACCAAACATCCGGATCAGGCTTTTGGGTGGAATGCGCGTTTTCAAGCCCAACTGCTCGAACCCAACCGTTGCATTGATGAAGTCGCGCAGGACAGCCTTGCCCGTCTCCACATCACCTTCGAGCATGCACTCGATCCCTTCGCGCAACAGTGCGCGTCGAAACGCAGAATCGCGGCGCGCCCGAGCCTGGATCGTTTCCTTGAATTCGCGGGTCAGTGCCATGGCCTACTGCTCCTTCTTCTTGCGCCTCTTGTAGTCACGCCAGCGCGACTTGGCTGCTTCTATGTCGTCCTGCTGGCGCCTCTTGGTACCTCCGCCAAGCAGGATGACAATGGTTGCGCCATCCTTGCCGAAGTAAATTCGATACCCTGGTCCGAAATCCAGCCTGATCTCGAATACGCCGTCTCCTACCCCCTTTGCATTCGACAGGTTTCCCCTTGCGACCCTCACTTCTGCGATTGCGATGCGCGCCGCAGCCTGAGCGTCCAAGCGATCGAACCACGCGCGGAAAGGACTTTCACCTTTTTCATCGAGGTATTCCCGGACATCGATCATGATAGTAACACTAGAGTTACTATTTTGCAACGATGTCGAGCATATCACCCATGATCGCGTTGAGGTCAAAGTCCTTGGGCGTGTAGATGCGCGTGACGCCGAGGGCCTTGAGGTCGGCCTCGTCCTCGGGCGGCACGATACCGCCGACGATGACAGGGATGCTGGAAAGCCCCGCGGCTTTCAGCTCGCGCATCACTTCGGCGACAAGTTCCTTGTGGCTGCCGGAGAGGATCGAGAGGCCGATCACGTGCGGGTTACGGGCCTTCGCTGCGGCAGCGATCTCGGCCGGGGTCAGGCGAATGCCGTCATAGGCGACGGCAAAGCCGCAGTCGCGGGCGCGGAAGGCAATCTGCTCGGCGCCGTTCGAATGGCCGTCGAGGCCTGGCTTGGCGACGAGGAGCGCGGGCGGGCGGCCCAGCTTCACCGCGATGGACTTGGCGCGTTCGCGCAGGACGCCGATCTGTTCATCGTTCGACAGGCGCGGGGTGGCAGCGACGCCGGTCGGGGCGCGGAATTCGCCGAAGGCCTCGCGCAGGGTTCCCGCCCACTCGCCCGTGGTCACGCCAGCCCTGGCGCAGGCGATCGAGGGTTCCATGATGTTGCGACCATCGGCTGCGGCTGCCCGCAGGCCGTCGAGCGCTGTCGCGACGGCGCTGGCGTCGCGGGTTGCACGCCAGGCGTGGAGACGCTCGACCTGGTCACGCTCGGCCGAGGCATCGACGGTGACGACGGCCGAGGAACCACCCGACAGCGCGGGTGCAGCGCCTTCCCGGTAAGCATTCACGCCGACCACGGTCTGCTCGCCCGTTTCGATGGCCGAGACGCGTGCGGCGTTCGATTCAACAAGGCGCTCCTTGATGTAGCCGGTCTCGACGGCGGCAATCGCGCCACCCATGCCGGCAATCCGTTCCAGTTCGGCCAGGGCTTCGCGCTTGAGCTCGTCGACCTTGGCGCGGATGACCGGCGAGCCGTCGAAGAGGTCGCCGTATTCAAGCAGGTCGGTCTCGAGGGCGAGGATCTGCTGGGCGCGCAGCGACCATTGCTGGTCCCAGGGGCGCGGCAGGCCGAGCGCCTCGTTCCAGGCGGGCAACTGCACCGAGCGGGCGCGTGCGTTCTTCGAGAGCGTCACGGCCAGCATCTCGATCAGGATGCGGTAGACGTTGTTTTCCGGCTGCTGCTCGGTGAGGCCGAGCGAGTTCACCTGCACGCCATAGCGGAAGAGAAGATCCTTCTCGCCCGTCACGCCATAGCGGGTGCGGCCGAGGTCTTCCCACAGCTCGGTGAAGGCGCGCATCTTGCAGACCTCGGTCACGAAGCGGATGCCCGCGTTCACGAAGAAGGAGATGCGCCCGAAGATGCGCCCGAACTCGGCCGGGGCCACCTGCCCGCTTGCCTTCACGGTGTCGAGGATGGCGGTGGCGGTGGCCAGTGCATAGGCCAGTTCCTGCACCGGCGTCGCGCCGGCTTCCTGCAAATGGTAGGAGCAGACGTTCACCGGGTTCCACTTGGGCATCTCGCGGCAGGTAAACGCGATCGTGTCAGCGGTCAGGCGCAGCGAAGGCCTGGGCGGATAGATGTAGGTGCCGCGCGAGAGATATTCCTTGATGATGTCGTTCTGGGTCGTGCCCTGGAGGTCCTTGCGGGGGACGCCCTGCTCGTCGGCGACGGCGATGTAGAGCGCGAGCAGCCAAGGGGCGGTCGCGTTGATCGTCATCGAGGTGTTCATGGTGCCAAGCGGGATCGCGTCGAAGAGCGTGCGCATGTCGCCCAGGTGAGATACGGGGACACCGACCTTGCCGACCTCGCCCCTGGCGCGCGGATCGTCGGAATCATAGCCCGTCTGCGTGGGCAGGTCGAAGGCGACCGACAGGCCGGTCTGGCCGCGCGATAGGTTCTGGCGGTAGAGGGCGTTGGAGGCGCTGGCGGTCGAGTGGCCGGCGTAGGTCCGGAAAATCCAAGGCTTGTCACGCATGCTCCGACCCTCGCTCGCTCATGCCGCAGTGCAGCATTGCTGATTTAGCAGGAGCGCGGGGCGGTTTCAATTCGGGCGGCTGTTGGGCCTCGGCGCCGCGTCAACACGCCGGTGCGATCGAGAGAGACAAACTGCTCGAGATCCACTAGGCAACGCCGGCAACGAAAGAACGACCTGCCATGAAGAAGAACAAGAAGGGCCTGCCGCCACCCTATGTGGAAGCGACGAAGGACATGCGCCATGAGGGCACGTTCGAAGTCCAGGTCCCTGTTCCCAACCGCGTGAAGCCCACCCGGGTGCCACGCCTGTTCGACAGCGAAGGCGCCGCCCTGTCCTGGCTCCACAGCCCCGAGGGCGAGGATGCGATCAGGCAGATCCTGAAGGAAGCGGGGGCCTAGGCGTCTGCGCGGCGGCGTCGTTGCGGTGGGCCAATTGCC
>JAGWXR010000122.1 GCA_018969785.1 Alphaproteobacteria bacterium | reverse complement strand
CTGTTTCTTCAGTTGGTGCAGGTTGAGGCCCGTCGATCGCAGGAAGCCCTGGATC
Source organism: Alphaproteobacteria bacterium (assembly GCA_018969785.1). Classification (GTDB taxonomy): domain Bacteria; phylum Pseudomonadota; class Alphaproteobacteria; order Micropepsales; family Micropepsaceae; genus SZUA-430. Next base: position 5,892 of record JAGWXR010000122.1, on the reverse strand, counting down.
GCGGGCTCCGGCGCATCCACGCGCGGTCCCTTTCGTTCCTCGGTGACGTCTGCCTGCTGAGCAGGCAGCCCCTCGATGACAAGGGCAAGCCGTCGCGGCGTTGCATAGGAGCGCGCGCCTTCGTTCAGGAAGCCGCGATCGGTGAGCCCTCCCACCACGAGCCGCTCGAGGTCGCGCGCCGCCTGCGCCTGCATGCGAGCCGGGATTTCTTCGGAGAAGAGTTCGAGAAGAAGCTGGGGCATGTCAGCGCATCCCGCTCAGGCCGGCGCCGGCCGTCATGCCTTGCGGGCTGTCAACCCAGGCCTGCGCACACTCGCGCGCAAGCGCCCGCACGCGCCCTATATAGGCCTGCCGCTCAGTGACGCTGATGACACCACGCGCATCAAGAAGGTTGAACGTGTGGCTGGCGCGGATGCACTGCTCGTAGGCCGGCAGCACGTGACGCCATTCCGGGTGTTCGGCCGAGCGACCAACCTTGCGCGAGAGCAGCTTCTGGCATTCCGCCTCGGCGTCCTTGAAATGCTGGAACAGCGCATCCGTGGTCGCATGCTCGAAATTGTAGCCCGCCTGCTCGACCTCGTTCTGATGATAGACATCACCCCAGCGCATGAAGTCCGGCGACGAGCGGTCCATCGTGTTGTAGGCAAGGTCGAACCCGTTATCGACGCCCTGCACATACATGGCCAGGCGCTCGAGCCCGTAGGTGATTTCGGCCGAAACCGGACGGCAGTCGATGCCACCCACCTGCTGGAAATAGGTGAACTGCGTCACCTCCATGCCGTCGCACCAGACCTCCCAGCCCAGTCCCCACGCGCCCAGCGTCGGCGACTCCCAGTCGTCCTCGACAAAGCGGATGTCATGATGGTCCGGCGAGATCCCGAGCGCCTTCATCGAACCCAGATAAAGGTCGAGTACATTGTTGGGTGACGGCTTCAGGATCACCTGGAACTGGTAATAGCGCTGGAAGCGGTTCGGATTGTCGCCATAGCGCCCATCCTTCGGCCGGCGCGAAGGCTGCACATAGGCACACTTCCACGGCTTGGGACCGAGCGCACGTAGCGTGGTCGCCGGATGAAACGTGCCCGCCCCCATCTCCATGTCATAGGGCTGCAGCAGGACACAGCCCTGCTCCGCCCAGTAATGCTGCAGCGTGAGGATGAGCCCCTGGAAGGAGCGATCAGGCTTTTGGGACATCTATCTTGCCACTCGGTTTTCCAGACAATTCCGTCACGCAGAACATGAAATCAAAAGTCTCCCTCACGAAAGTGAGGGAGTAACTGCGCACCGAAGGTGCTGCAGGGGAGGGAGTTCCCTCCAGTTAGCATCAGCGCCAGAAACTCCATCCCCTGCAGCAGGCTTCGCCTGCGCAGGTACTTCCTCACTGCGTGAGGAAGACAAGAGCACCTCGCCCTTCGCGCCCATCTTCAAATAGTTGAACAGGGGCAGCGCCAAGCTATATCCCCAGCTTCTTCTTGATAAGCTCATTCACCGCCTGCGGGTTCGCCTTCCCGCCAGTGGCCTGCATGACCTGGCCCACGAACCAGCCCACCATCGAAGGCTTCGCCTTGGCCTGCTCTACCTTCTGCGGATTGGCGGCAATGACCTGGTCAACAGCCGCCTCGATGGCGCCCATGTCCGTGACCTGCTTCATCCCACGCGTCTCGACGATCGCAGCCGGGTCGCCACCCTCGGTCCAGACGATCTCGAACACGTCCTTGGCAATCTTGCCCGAAATCGTCCCGTCGCTGATCAGCGACACGATCGATCCCATCGCAGCCGCCGACACGGGGCTCTCCCCGATGGCCTTGCCTTCCTTGTTCAGGCGCCCGAACAGTTCATTGACGACCCAATTGGCGGCAAGCTTGGCATCCCGCCCCCGGGCGACCTGCTCGAAGAAATCCGCACTCTCGCGCTCGGCAACAAGCACGCCCGCGTCATAGGCATTCAGGCCATAGTCCTTCATGAACCGGTCCTTCTTGTCGTCCGGCAGCTCCGGGAGCGAGGCCTTCACGCGGGCGACAAACGCATCGTCGAACTCAAGAGGCAGAAGGTCGGGATCCGGGAAATAGCGATAGTCATGCGCCTCTTCCTTCGAGCGCATCGACCGCGTCTCACCCTTTTTGGAATCGAAGAGCCGCGTCTCCTGCTTGATCGTCCCGCCACCCTCGATGATGTCGATCTGGCGGCGCGCCTCGTAGTCGACAGCCTGCGCCACGAACCGCATCGAGTTGACGTTCTTGATCTCGCAGCGCGTCCCCAATGGGCCACCCGGCTTGCGAACAGAGACATTGACGTCGGCACGCATGGAGCCTTCCTCCATGTTGCCATCGCACGTGCCCAGGTAACGAAGGATCGCCCGCAGCTTCTTCAGATACGCAGCCGCTTCCTCGGCTGAACGGAGGTCCGGTCGCGACACGATCTCCATCAGCGCAACGCCGGCACGGTTCAGGTCGACAAAGGACTGGTCCGGATGCTGGTCATGCAGGGACTTGCCGGCGTCCTGCTCGAGATGCAGGCGCTCGATCCCCACCTCGATCGTCTTGCCGCCGGGCAAGTCGACGAGCACGATGCCCTCTCCCACCACGGGCTGCTTGTACTGCGAGATCTGGTAGCCGGACGGCAGGTCCGGATAGAAATAGTTCTTCCGGTCGAAGACCGAGTGCTTGTTGATCTGCGCCTTCAGGCCAAGCCCCGTGCGCACCGCCTGCTCCACGCAGAAGCGGTTGATGACCGGCAGCATGCCCGGCATGCCGGCGTCGATGAAACTGACATGGGCGTTGGGATCGGCGCCGAATTCAGCCGATGCGCCCGAGAACAGCTTCGCCTTGGACAGGACCTGCGCATGGACCTCCATGCCGATGACGATTTCCCACTTGCCCGTGGCGCCATCGATCAGCGGACCGGTTTCCGTTCGTGTCGTGGCCATGGATCAGACCTCCCACCAGGACTGCGGGCGCGGCGTCGCGCCAGCAGCCTTCTCGATCACCTCGCCCACGCGGAACAGCGTGGCTTCATCAAAGGCCTTGCCGATGAGCTGAAGCCCGAGCGGTAGCCCCTCGCTGTTCAGCCCCGCCGGCACGGAAAGGCCGGGCAAGCCCGCAAGATTGACCGTCACCGTGAACACGTCATTGAGATACATGGAGATAGGATCATTCGTCTTTTCGCCAATACCAAAGGCCGGTCCAGGTGCCGTCGGCGTCAGCAGCACGTCGCACTTCGCATAGGCCTCCTCGAAGTCCCGCGCGATCAGTGTGCGCAGCTTCTGTGCCTTGATGTAGTAGGCGTCGTAGTAACCCGCCGACAGCACATAGGTGCCGATGAGGATGCGCCGCTGCACCTCGCGCCCGAAGCCCGCAGCACGCGTGTTCTCGTAAAGGGAAGTGATGTCCTTGCCCGGCACGCGCAGGCCGAAACGCACGCCGTCATAGCGCGCGAGGTTCGACGACGCCTCGGCCGGCGCCACGATGTAATAGGCCGGCAGCGCGTATTTCGTGTGCGGCAGGCTCACATCGACGATCTCGGCCCCCGCATCCTTGAGCCACGCAATACCCTTCTGCCAGAGCGCCTCGATCTCGGCCGGCATGCCGTCGATGCGATACTCCTTCGGGATGCCAACACGCAGTCCCTTGATATTGCCCGTCATGGCCGCTTCGTAGTCCGGCACCGGAATGTCGACGCTGGTCGAGTCCAGCGGATCGTGGCTCGCCATCGACTTCAGCATGATCGCGCAGTCGCGCACCGTGCGCGCCATGGGTCCCGCCTGGTCCAGGGACGAGGCAAAGGCCACGATGCCCCAGCGCGAGCAGCGCCCATAGGTCGGCTTGATGCCAGCAATGCCGGTGACAGCTGCGGGCTGGCGGATCGATCCGCCCGTGTCCGTGCCCGTTGCACCCATCGCAAGCCTCGCCGCAACCGACGCCGATGACCCGCCGGATGAACCACCTGGCACGAGCTTCGCATCCGAACCCTTGCGCCGCCACGGATTGATGACGGGGCCGTAGTAGCTCGTCTCGTTGGACGAACCCATCGCGAACTCGTCCATGTTCAGCTTGCCCAGCATCACCGCGCCATCGTTGAACATGTTGCGCGTGACCGTCGACTCATAGGGAGGCTTGAACCCGTCAAGGATGTGCGATCCGGCCGTTGTCAGCACATCCTTCGTGCAGAACAGGTCCTTGATGCCCATCGGAATGCCTTCCAGCGGACGCATGGTGCCGCTGGCGATGCGCTTGTCGCTCTCGGCCGCAGCCGCGCGGGCAATCGCAGGTGTCTCGGTGATGAACGCGTTGAGCGCCCGCGCCTTTTCCACCGCGCGAATATGCGCCTCGGTCAGCTCGGCCGCACTGAACGCCTTGTTCTTCAGGCCCTCACGCGCCTCGGCAATCGACAGGTCGGTCAGCTTGCTCATTCGACCACCTTTGGAACGGCAAAATAGTTGTCCTCGCCCGAGGGCGCATTCCGCACCACCTCGGGCGCCTTGGCACCGTCGGTGACCGCGTCCTCGCGCATCTTCAGCGACACCTTGACCACGCTGGTCATCGGCTCGACCATGGACGTATCCACGGCATTGAGCTGCTCGACCCAGGCCAGGATCCGGTTGAGCTCGCCCGCCATGGGTTCGAGCCGTTCTTCGGGAAACGCGATCCGCGCAAGCCGCGCGACCCGCCGTACAGTCTCTTTGTCTACGGACATGGCATCAATTTCTTGTGGCGAAACGGCCGCTTTGCTACCAACCCTGCCTGAACCTTGCAAGGCAAGGAGGGGGCGGGACAGGCGTGATCGTGAAGACACCAGCCGAATTGGCCGACAAGCTGAAGGCCGGCGAACGCCTCCTGGGGCTGGATCTCGGCGAAAAGACCATAGGTCTGGCCCTGTCGGACGTGATGCGCATGATTGCCACACCCCTGGTCACCCTCGAACGGACCAAATTCTCGGCAGATGCCCAGGCACTCATCACGGTCATCGAGAAGAATGCCGTCGGTGGCCTCGTGATAGGCCTGCCACTCAACATGAACGGCACCGAGGGCCCATCGGCGCAAAGCGCGCGCGCCTTCGCGCGCAATTTCGAGGGCAAGCGCCCCATGCCGATGCTGTTCTGGGACGAACGCCTGTCGACGACCGCCGTCACCCGCACCCTGCTGGATGCCGACATGTCGCGGTCCCGGCGCAAGGACGTTGTGGACAAGATGGCAGCAAGTTTCATCCTGCAGGGCGTGCTCGACGCGATGAGGAGGACATCCTGATGCTGGGTCAACTCTTCCGGCGCGTCTACATACGCCCACCCGAACCCATTCCCGCGAACCAGAGCCGGCTCCTTGTGCTCGTGGGCGCCGCCTACTTCATCGCCGGCTACGACGTGAACATCTACGGTTTTGCGGTTCGCCAGATCCAGCAGACCTTCGCGATCCCCGAATCCGACATCGGCCTTGTGATCGTGCTCTTCAGGCTGGGGATCATTCCGGCGCTCGCGCTCGCCTGGCTCGCCGATCGCATCGGCAGGCGAAAGCTGCTGATGATCACTCTGGCAGGCGCTGCCCTGTCCACCGTCTGGACCGCCTTCGCCCAGTCGCTTCCCGAATTCATCATCGCCCAGACCATCGCCCGGATCTTCATCTATACCGAAGAGATCCTGTGCATGGTCGTGATTGCAGAGGAATTCTCCGAGCGCACGCGTGGCTGGGCCGCAGGCCAGCTCGGCGCACTCGAGGCCCTCGGCGGCGGAGCGGCGGCCCTGGTCTTTGCCTTCGTCGAGATGCTGCCCTTTGGGTGGCGGGCGATCTACGCCCTCGGCGCCATTCCGCTGCTCTGGCTGGTCTGGGCGCGACGTTCGCTTCCCGAGACACGCCGCTTCCAGGAACGCGATCCGAACGAGAAGATAAAACCGTTCACAAG
>JAGWXR010000121.1 GCA_018969785.1 Alphaproteobacteria bacterium | reverse complement strand
CGCGAGCCGCTGAATGCGAGCCAGAAGGGGCTTGCCGAGTTCCTCGGCTCCGAACAGTTGCGGCTTGCGGTGGACGCGCTGGTGCCGTTCGCGCACTGGATCACGCCGTCATTCATGCCCAAGCGCTTCGATACGCACTTCTACCTCGCCGCCGCGCCCGCGGGGCAACTGGGGCGTCATGACGGGTCGGAGTCGGTCGACTCGGTCTGGGTGAACCCCAATGAGGCGATGGGTGACAAGCGCTGGACGATCATCTTCCCGACCAAGATGAACCTCATCAAGCTTGGAAAATCGCGGACCGTGGCCGAAGCGCTGGCCACCGCGCGCGCGACACCGGTGGTCACCGTCGAGCCAATCGTCGAGGTCATCGACGGGCAGCAGATGCTGACGATCCCGGAAGCCGCCGGCTATGGAAAGATCGCGGAGCCGCTGACGTCGATCCGGGGGTGATCGGTCAATTTCGGTGACAGCTTGATTAGCCGGTGACGAACTGCTCCGCGAGGATGCGTTCCTCGAGGGAGCGGTCGGGGTCGAAGAGGATGTTGACGGCGAGCGAGGTGTCCTCGGCGACGGAAACTTCGACGACTTCCCGCACCTCGGTGTGGTCGGCAACGGCGCTGACGGGGCGCTTGTCGGCCTCGCGCATGCAGAAAACGACCTTTGCCGTGCGGGGCAGCAGGGCGCCGCGCCAGCGGCGCGGGCGGAAGGCGCTGATGGGTGTCAGGGCCAGCAGTGCGGCGTCGATGGGCAGGATCGGACCATTGACCGACAGGTTGTAGGCGGTCGAGCCTGCGGGTGTTGCCAGCAATATGCCGTCGCAGATCAGCTCCTCGAGCCGCACGCGACCATCGACCTTGACCTCGATCTTGGCGGCCTGGCGCGTCTCGCGCAGCATCGAGACTTCGTTGAAGGCGAGCGCGGTGTGCGTCTTGCCGCTGGCGGTGCGGGCACGCATGCGCAGCGGATTGATCGACTGGGCCTTGGCGGCCTCCAGGCGTGCCGGGAGGTCGTGGGCGGAATAGTCGTTCATCAGGAAGCCTACCGAGCCGCAGTTCATGCCGAAGATGGGAATGCCGCGGCGGTGGGCCTTGTGGATGGTCTGCAGCATGAGGCCGTCGCCGCCGAGGGCCACGATGACGTCGGCGTCGGCCCTCGCATTGCCGTAGGCCCGTGTCAGCTCGCGCAGGGCCTGCTGGGCTTCGGTTGCGCTGGAGGCAACGAACTGGATCTTCCTGAAACGCATCAGCCCCCCGTGACAGACATGTGGCGCGCGATCGATGGACCGGACTGCCTGCGGTCGATGACGAAGTCGTGGCCCCGGGGCTTGCGGGCGATGGCCGCGTCGATGGCCTGCGCGAGAGCGGTATCGTCCTGCGTGGCGCGCAGGATGGGTCGCAGCTCGGCGCTGTCTTCCTGGCCGAGGCACATGAAGAGCGTGCCGGTGCAGGTCAGGCGCACCCGGTTGCAGCTGTCGCAGAAATTGTGCGTGAGGGGCGTGATGAAGCCGAGGCGGCCGCCGGTCTCGGCGACGTTCACATAGCGGGACGGGCCGCCGGTCACATAGGCACTGTCGCCGAGCGTGAAGCGGCGCGAAAGGCTCGCGCGCACGAGGGAGAGCGGCAGATAGTGCGCGAGGCGGTCGGTGCCGCTGTCGCCCATGGGCATCGTCTCGATCAGCGACATGTCCATGCCCCGGCCATGGGCCCAGGCGAGCATGTCCGCGATTTCATCCTCGTTCACGCCGCGCAGGGCGACTGTGTTGATCTTGACCTTCAGCCCTTCGGCCAGCGCGGCCTCGATGCCGTCGAGCACCTGGCCGAGGCGGCCCCAGCGTGTCACCTGCGCGAACTTGTCCGGGTCGAGGGTGTCGAGCGAGACATTGATGCGCCTGACGCCGGCCTGCTTCAGGTCTTTCGCGTAGCGGGCAAGCTGGCTGCCATTCGTCGTGAGGGTCAGCTCGTCGAGCGCGCCCGTCGCGAGATGCCGGCCGAGGCCGTGGAACAGGGAGATGACATTGCGACGGACGAGCGGTTCGCCCCCGGTGATGCGCAGGCGGCGCACGCCCTTGGCCACGAAGGCCGAGCAGAGGCGATCAAGCTCCTCGAGCGTCAGCAATTCCTGCTTGGGCAGGAAGGTCATGTCCTCGGCCATGCAATAGGTGCAGCGGAAATCGCAGCGGTCCGTCACCGAGACGCGCAGATACGTGATTTTCCGGCCGAAGGGATCGATCATGGGCGGAACCTTAGCAGGCGCGCGCCTGCCGTCCAGAGGAAGTGAGTCGCACGGTTGCAGAAAATCCGGCTAGACTTGGCTCGCCTGAATCGACACGCCGCCACGGGATCCCACATGACATCCATGGACAAGACCATCTTAAGCATAGACCAGGGCACCACCTCGAGCCGCGCCATCGTGTTCCGCGCCGACGGGGCGATACTGGGCTCGGCCCAGAAGGAGCACCGGCAGATCTATCCGCAGGATGGCTGGGTCGAGCATGACCCGGAAGAGATCTGGCAGGCGACGCTGCATGTCATCAAGGGCGCGCTCGAAGGAAGGACGCTGTCGTCGATCGGTGCGATCGGGATCACGAACCAGCGCGAAACGACCGTGGTCTGGGACCGGCGCACGGGCAAGGCGATCCACAATGCCATCGTCTGGCAGGACCGGCGTACCGCGGGACTGTGTGCGCGGCTCAAGGACCAGGGGCTCGAGCCCATGTTTGCCGCGCGCACGGGGTTGCTGCTCGATCCCTATTTTTCGGGAACCAAGGTCGCCTGGATCCTCGACCATGTGCCCGGCGCGCGCAAGCGGGCGCAGGACGGCGAGCTTGCCTTCGGCACGATCGACAGCTGGCTTGTGTACCGGCTGACGGGTGGCAAGGTGCACGCGACGGATACAACCAACGCTTCGCGCACCCTGCTCTACAACATTGCGAAGCGGTCGTGGGACGGCGAGCTGCTGGCGGCGCTGAACGTGCCGGCCTCGCTTCTGCCGGAGGTCAAGGATTCGGTTGCGGACTATGGTGTGACGGATGAGGGCCTCTTCGGGGCACGGCTGCCCATCACGGGCATCGCCGGCGACCAGCAGGCCGCCACCGTGGGCCAGGCCTGCCTTCGCCAGGGGCTGATGAAGTCGACCTATGGCACGGGATGCTTTGCGCTGGTGAACACAGGCCATCGCATGGCGACGTCACACAACAGGCTCCTGTCGACGATTGCCTATTCGGCGAAGGGTGCGACGCATTATGCGCTTGAAGGCTCGATCTTCATGGCGGGGGCGACGATCCAGTGGCTGCGGGACGGGCTGAAGCTGTTCCCGAAGGCCTCGGACGTATCGGCGCTGGCGCTGCAGGCGAACCCGGCGTCGCGCGTCTATCTGGTGCCCGCCTTCGTGGGGCTTGGTGCGCCTTACTGGGATGCAGAGGCGCGCGGTGCCATCGTTGGCATGACGCGGGACAGCGGGCAGGCCGAGATCGCGCGGGCGGGGCTCGAGAGCGTGTGTTTCCAGACGCGCGACCTGCTCGAGGCCATGGCCAGCGACATGGGCGCAGCCGGTCTCGGTCGGCCGGAGGCGCTGAGGGTCGATGGCGGCATGGTCGTGAACGACCTGTTCTGCCAGTGGCTGGCCAATCTCACGGGCTGCCCCATCGAAAGGCCGCAAGTGGTCGAAACGACGGCGCTGGGGGCGGCCTATCTCGCCGGCACAGGCGTCGGCCTTTACGGGTCGCTCGATGCGGTGGCGGCCGCCTGGCGCTGCGAGCGGCGCTTCGAGCCTGCGATCAGCCAGGACGAGCGCGACCAGCGCTACGCCGGCTGGAAACAGGCCGTCGGACGGGTGCTGACGGGCGGGTGATTTGACACCGGCAAGCGGCAGAGGGCACTCTCGGCACGTGTCACAGGAGTAGAGCGATGTCTGCCGTCCCCCTTCATGCCATCCCGTCGGTCCGAGACAAGGTTTCAGCGGAGGAGTGGCAGCTGCGCACCGACCTGGCGGCCACTTACCGCCTGGTTGCGCACCACGGCTGGGCCGACATGATCTTCACGCACATCACCGTGCGCGTGCCGGGGCCCGAGCACCACTTCCTCATCAATCCGTACGGCATGCTGTTCGACGAGATCACGGCCTCGAGCCTTGTGAAGATCGATGCCGACGGCAACAAGGTCATGGACAGTCCCTATCCGGTGAATCCGGCCGGGTTCACGATCCACTCGGCCATCCACGGCGCGCGCGATGATGCGCATGCGGTGATCCACCTGCATACGGCAGACGGTGTTGCCGTTTCATGCCAGGCACACGGGCTGCTGCCCATCAGCCAGCACGCGATGCTGGTGCACGAGGACATCGCCTATCATGAGTACGAGGGCGTGGCGCTGGATCATGACGAGCGCCCGCGCCTGATCCGGGACATGGGCAACAAGAACCTGATGATCCTGCGCAACCATGGCACCCTGACGGTCGGCCACACCTGCGCTGATGCGTTCATGCGGATCTATTACCTGGAGCGCGCCTGCACGATCCAGGTGCGCGCGCTGGCTGGTGGAGCCAGGCTGAACCCGACGATGGAGGGTGTTGCCGAAAAGACGGCCGGACAGGGACGCGGCGGGTTTGGCGGCCCCATGGGTGGCCTTGCGTGGCCGGGACTGCTGCGGCTGCTTGACCGCAAGGATACGTCCTATCGCAACTGACGCCTGACCCCACAAGGAACATAAGCGCATGAAATTCGGTGCAGGCCAGTCCGTCCGGCGGCTGGAAGACGATCGCCTTGTCCGCGGACGGGGACAATTCGCCGATGACCTTGCGCCCGAGGGCGCGCTTCATGCGGTTCTTGTGCGCTCGCCCCATGCGCATGCGCGGATCGTGTCGATCGACACGTCTGCCGCCCGCGCGATGCCCGGCGTTGTGGCTGTGTATACGCATGCGGATACGGCGGCAGCGGGGCTGAGGCCCCTGCCCTGCACGGCCACGCTGCCCCATCGGGATGGTCGTCCCATGGTCGTGCCCGCGCGACCGGCACTCGCGCGTGACAAGGTCAGCCATGCCGGCGAGCCTGTCGCGATGGTTGTTGCAAGCACTGCCGCGCTTGCGCGTGATGCGGCCGAACAGGTCATGGTCGACTATGAGGATCTGCCCGTTGCCGTCGACACGGCCAGCGCCATCGGCGGGCCGGTGGTGCATCCGGAATGCCCCGACAATGTGGCGCTTGACCACGAGCTTGGCGACGCGGCGGCGACCGAAGCGGCCTTCGCACGTGCGGCGCATGTCGTGTCGATCCGGTTGGTGAGCCAGCGCGTGGTGGTCAATGCCATGGAGCCACGGGCCTGCGTCGGCGAATATGATGCCGCGTCGGGGCGCTATACGCTGCACACGGGCTCACAGGGTGTGCAGGGCATGCGCAATGCGATGGCCAAGCACGTGCTGGACATTCCGCAGGACAAGCTTCGGGTCTTGACAGGAGACGTGGGCGGCGGCTTCGGCATGAAGTCGTTCATCTATCACGAATACCCGCTGGTGCTGTTTGCAGCGAAGCAGCTGGGCCGGCCCGTGAAGTGGACCTCGGACCGGTCGGAGGCCTTCCTGTCGGACACGCAAGGCCGGGACAATGTCACCGAAGCCTCGATCGCGTTCGACCGCGACCTGAAGGCGCTGGCCGTGCGCACGCACACGATTGCCGCGATGGGCGGACATCTGTCGATGTTTGCCCCATACGTGCCGACGCTGGCGGCGCCCGGCATGCAGGTGGGTGTCTATGCCATCCCGCACTTCCACACGCACACGCAGTGCGTCTACACGAACACGGTACCTGTTGATGCCTATCGCGGGGCGGGACGCCCGGAGGCCGCCTATGTGATCGAGCGGCTGATGGACAAGGCGGCGCTTGAGCTTGAGGTGGATCCCGTTGACTTGCGGCGGCGGAACTTCATCACGCCCGCACAGATGCCCTACACATTCCCGGCCAAGGGCACGATCGAC
>JAGWXR010000120.1 GCA_018969785.1 Alphaproteobacteria bacterium | reverse complement strand
TTACGACTTCCCGGTCCCGCTGTTTGCAGGCGACCACGTCACCGACGACACCGGCACCGGTTTCGTCCACACGGCACCCGGCCATGGCGAGGAAGACTTCGAAATCTGGATGCAGAACCCGCAGGCCCACCCGAAGGACGGCCCGCCCATCCCCTTCACGGTATCCGAGGATGGATCGTTCTACAGCCACGTCCCCCTGTTTGCCGGCAAGCGCGTGCTCGACGCCGATGGCAAGAAGGACGGCGACGCCAATGGCGCCGTCATTGGCGCCCTTGTCGCGGCCGGTGGGCTTCTGGCCAAGGGCAAGCTGCGCCATGACTATCCGCACTCATGGCGCTCCAAGGCGCCCGTCATCTTCCGCAATACGCCGCAATGGTTCATCGCGATGGACCGTCCGATCGCCGACCATGGCGGCAAGACCCTGCGCGAGCTGGCGCTGAAGGCGATCGACGAGACAGAGTTCCTGCCGGCCAAGGGGCGCAACCGCCTGCGCTCGATGGTCGAGGGCCGCCCGGACTGGGTCATCTCGCGCCAGCGCGCCTGGGGCGTGCCCATCACCGTCTTCGTGCGCAAGGACGGTGGCGAGATCCTGCGCGACGCCGAGGTGAACGAGCGCGTCGCCGCGGCCGTTGCCAAGGGCGGCACCGATGTCTGGTTCACCACCGACCCGCAGGTCTTCCTGGGAAGCAAGTACAAGGCGTCCGACTACGAGCGCGTCGATGACATCATCGACGTCTGGTTCGAATCCGGTGCGACCCACGCCTTCGTCATCGAGAAGCCCTTCGGCTGGCCGGCCGATCTCTACCTCGAGGGATCGGACCAGCATCGCGGCTGGTTCCAGTCCTCCCTGCTCGAGGCCTGCGGCACGCGCGGGCGCGCGCCCTACAAGACCGTGCTCACCCACGGCTTCGTGCTCGACGAGAAGGGCTACAAACAGTCCAAGTCGCTGGGCAATGTGGTCGAGCCGCAGAAGGTCGCCGACCAGAACGGCATCGAGATCATGCGCATCTGGGCCGCGTCCTCGGACTTCACCGAGGACCTTCGCCTCGGCCCCGAGATCCTCAAGGCCAATGTCGAGACATACCGCAAGCTGCGCAACACGATGCGCTACATCCTTGCCAACCTGAAGGGCTGGAGCGAGGGCGAGCGCGTCGCGGTGAAGGACATGCCCGAACTCGAGCGCTGGATCCTCCATCGCCTGTCCGAGATCGATGGCGTCGTGCGCGCGGGCTATGCCGGCTACGACTTCAACCGCGTGTTCTCGACCGTCTTCAATTTCTGCACCACCGACCTCTCGTCGGTCTATTTCGACATCCGCAAGGACACGCTCTACTGCGATGCGCCGTCCTCGTTGCGCCGCCGCGCTGCGCGTACCGTGCTCGAACAGCTGTTCAACTGCCTGACAGCCTGGCTCGCGCCCGTGATGGTCTTCACCATGGAAGAGGTCTGGCGCACCCGCCATGGCGGTGAAACCGACAGCGTGCACTTGCGTACCTTCCCTGAACTTCCCGCCGACTGGACGGACAAGGCGCTCGCCGCGAAATGGCATCGCCTGCGCGACCTGCGCCGCGTGGTCACCGGGGCCCTCGAGATCGCACGCCGCGACAAGGTGATCGGCGCAAGCCTCGAGGCGGCGCCGACCCTCCATGTCGCAGGCGCCGACGACGCCACCCTGCTCAAGGGGCTCGACCTCGCCGAGATCGCCATCACCTCGGCGGCGCACGTCTCGGCCGCCCCCGCGCCCGAGGGCGCGTTCCGGCTCGATGACGTGCCCGGCGTGGCCGTGGCTTTCGCCAGGGCATCGGGGTCCAAATGCGCCCGTTGCTGGAAGATCCTGCCCGACGTTGGAAAAAGTGAGGCCCATCCCCATCTCTGCCTGCGGTGCGAGGCGGCCGTGACGGAGCATGACCGGACGTGAGGACGTATCTGCAGGGCAGGTTCAGCGCCTGGGGCCAGCTCCGTTACGGACTGGCGCTTTCTGCCGTGGTCCTGATCCTCGACCAGGCCTGGAAGCTCTGGTTCCTGTTCGGCCTCGGCTGGATCGAGACCGTGGGCCGCGAACCCAACGGTCACCGATACGAAATCCTGCCGTTTTTCGACATTGTCATGGTCTGGAACCACGGGATATCCTACGGCCTTCTCGAGGCCACCGATGCCTTTGGCCGCTGGGCGCTGGTGCTGGTGGCGCTCGGGGTGACCGGCTTCCTCGTCTGGTGGTTGCGGACCGTGACCGACTTGCGGTTGGCCTCGGCCATAGGCTTAATAATCGGCGGAGCCGTGGGAAATGTGATCGATCGCATATCCTATGGTGCAGTTGCAGACTTTTTCCTGCTGCACGCCTTCGGGTATAACTGGTACGTTTTCAACATCGCCGACGTCGCCGTCGTGGGCGGGGTGCTGCTCATGGCCCTCGACCTGGTCCTGACCGAGTACAAGGGCAGGGCGCGCGATGCCAAGGAGGAACACAAGTGATTGAGTTGCAGCGTAACATTGCCCTCGCAGCCCTTGTCAGCCTGTCAGTGGCCGGGTGTTCCAGCATCAAGGAATCCATCGGCGCCACCAAGCAGAGCCCCGATGAGACCGCGGTAACCTCGCGCGCCCCGCTGGTCGTTCCGGCCACGTTCACCCTGAGGCCGCCCCAGCCAGGCACACCGCGTCCCCAGGACGCCGACCCCTCGCTCCAGGCCCAGCGTGTCCTCGGCGGCACGCCCAAGGACGCCCCCGCATCGCAGGGCGAGATGGAACTCCTCTCGGCGTCGGGCGCCGCCAAGGCGGACCCGAACATCCGCCAGGAACTGCGCGCCGAAGTCGCCCAGCGCGCCAAGGGCCGCTCCTACGCCGACCGGATCCTGTTCTGGCGTTCCGACAGCGTGCAGAAAGGCACCCCCCTCGACGCAGCCGAGGAAGCACAGCGCCTCGCCACCAATCCGCCACGCCCGTCCGCGCCCGTCATCGAGAAGGGCACCGCCGCGTCAAGCCAGCCCACCGCGAAGGAAAGGCAGGCCGCCGAGAAGGAAAGCTCCGGCGGCTGGTTCGACTGGTTCTGATCGCCGGCGGCGCGCAACTCACGCTGATGGGGGCAGTGATCTGCCCCCTTCGCTTTTCCGCTTCCCTCCGGATCCGCACTTCGCCAAGAGGCAGTCATGCAGACTGAGGCATTTCAGCAGGATCTTGAACCGGCGTTGGCGCTGCCAGGATTGCGCGCGGCCTTCGACGCCCGCCGCCCGCACGCGCATGCCGCCCTGCGCGACTGGCTGGCCTCCAACGACCCGCGCGTGCGGGCGTTCCGCCGCTCGCTCGAACGCGAGGACGACCTTGCACCCGCCGCCGCCATCGTGCAGCACCTGCGAGAGGGCGCGAGCGATATCGTCGTGCTGGGCACCGGCGGGTCGAGCCTCGGCGCCCAGGCCATCGCGCAGCTCTCCTTCTGGGGAACGCCCGGCGCATCGGCCGCGCGCGCAACGCCGCGCCTGCACATGTTTGACAATCTCGACGGCCACACCTTCCGGCATTTCCTGAGCAGCGTGGACCTGCGCACCACGCGCTTCCACGTCGTCTCGAAGTCAGGCGGCACGGCCGAACCGCTCCTCCAGATGCTTGCAGCAATCGCGGCGATTGAAGCCGCCGGCGAGGGCAAGTGGCTGAAGGATCATTTCTCCGGCGAGGCCGAACCCGGACGCAACCCCGTGCGCGTCCTGCTCGAGGACATGGGCTCACCGGTGCTCGCGCATGACCCAGGCCTCGGTGGCCGCTATGCCGCCTTCTCGACGGTAGGCCTCGTCCCCGCCATGCTGTCAGGCGTGGATGCGCGCGCGTTCCGTGACGCCGGACGGCGCGCCTGTGCCGCTGCTGCAGCCGGAGACGTCACCGCCGCCGACGGGGCAGCCTTGGCGGTGGCAGCCCATGACGCGGGGCTGTCGCAGCAGGTGATGTGGAACTATGCCGACCGTCTGGAGCGCTTCGCCAAATGGTGGCGCCAGCTCTGGGCCGAGAGCCTTGGCAAGTCCGGCCATGGCACGACGCCGGTCGATGCCCTGGGTCCGGTCGACCAGCACAGCCAGCTTCAACTCTATCTCGACGGCCCGGCAGACAAGCTCTTCACGCTCATCAGCCTGCCGCGAACGCAGACCCTCGCGGCCAGCAGCACCTGGGCAGGCAAGGCCGGCCTTGCCGCCTTCGCCGGCCGGGACCTTTCAGATGTCACCCACGCGCAGGCGTTGGCCACGGCCGAGAGCCTGCGCCGCGGCGGCAGGCCCGTGCGCAGGCTCAACCTGCGCCACGGACTCGATGAGAAGGCGCTCGCAGCGCTGATGGTGCACTTCATCCTCGAGACGCTGGTGGCCGCGCGCCTGTTGAACGTCGACCCCTTCGGCCAGCCCGCGGTCGAGGATGGCAAGAAACTGACCATGCAATACCTGGAAGACGGCCGGTGAGGATCCGCAGGCTCACCGAAGGGACCATCAACCGCATTGCGGCCGGCGAGGTGGTCGAGCGGCCAGCCTCCGCCCTCAAGGAGCTCGTCGAGAACGCGATCGACGCGGGCGCACGCAACATCCACATCAACGTGGTCAATGCCGGCATGTCGCTCATCCGCATCGCCGATGACGGCTGCGGCATGACAGAAGACGAACTCCGCCTGGCCATTGAACGCCATGCCACCTCGAAGCTTCCCGTGGACGACACCGGCGACGATGACCTCATGGCCATCGGCACGCTGGGTTTCCGCGGAGAGGCGCTTCCCTCGATCGGCGCCATCGCGCGCCTGTCGATCGTCTCGAAGCCGCGCGAGGGCGGTGACACTTGCGCCATCAGCGTCGAGGCAGGGCAGGTATCCCCCGTGCGCCCCGAGGCTTTCAATGGATTTTCCGCCCACGGCACTGTCATCGAGGTCCGTGACATCTTCTTTGCAACGCCGGCGCGGCTGAAGTTCATGAAGTCCGAACGCGTCGAACTTAACGCCATCATCGAGACCGTCCGTCGCCTCGCGCTGGCGCGGTCCGACATCGGTTTTCGCCTCTACGCCGATGAGCGACTGATGCTGCGCGTCGACGCCGAGGCCGGCGACATGTTCGACGGACGGCTGCGCCGCCTGTCCGGCGTGCTCGGCAGCGACTTTGCCGACAATGCGATGAAGGTCGACGCGCGGCGCGGCGAGATCCATGTCACCGGCTATGCAGGCCTGCCGACCTACTCGCGCGGTACGGCCGCCCACCAGTACCTTTTCGTCAACGGGCGGCCCGTCAGGGACAAGCTGATGGTAGGCGCTGTACGCGGCGCCTATGCCGACGTGCTGGCCCGCGACCGCCATGCGGCTGTGGCGCTGTTCCTGGAACTGCCGGCAGGCGATGTGGATGTGAATGTGCATCCGGCCAAGACGGAAGTCCGCTTCCGGGATGCAAACCTGGTCCGCGGCCTGATCGTGAGCGCCCTGAAGGCTGCCATCATGCAGGAAGGCAGCCGCGCTTCCACGACGGTTTCGGCATCCGCGGTCGACCAGTTGCGCCTGATGCGTGAGGCGTGGGCGCCTCAGGCTTCACCGGGGACCGCGCGGCAGCTCGCCGAACATGTCCCCGAATATGCGCCACCGCCCTCCCTTGGCAGCCGCGCGCCCCTGTTTGCCGAAGCCCCGCCCATGGCGCGCCCCCTCGTGCCCGCGTCGGCCCCGTCACCGTCACCGGCACAGGACCGCTTTCCACTGGGTGCGGCACGCGGACAACTGCACAACACCTACATCGTGTCCCAGACCGCTGACGGCATCGTCATCGTCGACCAGCATGCCGCCCACGAGCGCCTTGTCCTGATGAAGATGCAGCATGCGGCTGCCGGCGGCAGCATCGCGCGCCAGGCCCTGCTGATCCCGGAGGTCGTCCCGCTCGACCAGGCACGAGCCGCGACACTGGCAGCGCGTGCGGACGAGCTCAGGGCCTTCGGCCTCGTTGTCGAAGGCTTCGGCGCCGATGCCGTCCTTGTGCGCGAAGTCCCTGCTGTGCTGAAAGGTGGCGACATCAGGCAACTCGTTCACGATCTCGCCGACGAGATCGAGGA
>JAGWXR010000119.1 GCA_018969785.1 Alphaproteobacteria bacterium | reverse complement strand
TGGCGGGGGCAGGCTGCAAGGCCGTCATGCGGGTACTCCGGTTCCACGGGCTTTTCATTTACATACATTTATGTATGTTTGTTGTCTACCCGGGGCCGGACCCAACCCATGACAGCGAAACCCGCCCGCAACCGACGCACGCAGGCCGACAGGTCCGGCGAGATGCGCGCCCGGCTGGTCGAGGCCACCGTCGAGAGCCTTGTCGAGAGGGGCTATGCCCGCACGACGACCGTCGAGGTCTGCCGGCGTGCCGGCGTCACGCGCGGTGCGCTGCATCATCACTTTGCGGACCTTCCCGACCTGCTTGCGGCGGCGATGAGCGACACTTATGAGCGCTTCTTCCTTGCGCCGGCGCGCACGCGGCCGTTCGCCAGCCTCGAGGCCTGGATCGATGATGCGTGGGCGCGTCTGCGGCAGCCCGCGTTCAAGGCCGTGATCGAGGTCTGGCTGGCTGCGCGTAATGAGCCCGTGCTGGGGCGGGAGCTGAGGCCGGCCATCGACCGCTACAAGCTGGTCTTCTCGATCGAGGCGAGTGCGCGGCTCAAGGCGCTGATCGGGTCGAGCGCCGAGGTGCAGGCGTTTTACCGTCTTGCCTGTGAAACCCTGATCGGATTGGCCCTGGGCCGTGCGACAACGCCTGGCGGGCGAGCCGTCGACCACGAGGCCGTTGTGATCGCCACGCTGAAGACGCTTGGGCGCCGGATCACCCGCGAGGCCGCAGCGTAAGGTGTGCGCCCGCCCCGTTCTTGACGCCCTGCCGGAAGGCACCTATTTCTCAGGCTCAATTTCCGGGATTTTCCGCCATGGCCAGCGCCTTCGACCGCATCAAGTCCGACATCGACGCCAACGACATCGTGCTGTTCATGAAAGGCACGCCGGGCATGCCGCAGTGCGGGTTCTCGGCCACGGTCGTGCATATCCTCGACCACATGGGCGTGAAGTACAAAGGCGTGAACGTGCTGGCCGATCCGGAAATCCGTCAGGGCATCAAGGACTTCTCGAACTGGCCGACCATTCCGCAGCTCTATGTGAAGGGCGAGTTCGTGGGTGGCTGCGACATCATCCGCGAGATGTTCGAGAGCGGCGAGCTGCGTCCGTTCATGGAAGAGAAGGGCATCAAGGCCGAGGCTCCGTGAGCCTCGGTCTCGAGGAAATCCGGGCCGCAAGCCTGCGGCTGCGTGGCCGTGCCGTCCGTACACCCCTGATTGAAGCTCCTGCTGCCAGCCGCGTTGCGGGCGCGTGGGTCCTGGCAAAGCCCGAAGTCCTGCAACGAACGGGCTCGTTCAAGTTCCGCGGCGCGATGAGCCGCCTGTCGCTTCTCACGGAAGCGGAACGCCGGCGCGGCGTGGTCGCCTATTCATCCGGCAATCATGCGCAGGCCGTCGCCTGCGCGGCGCGCGACATGGGCACGTCGGCCGTGATCGTGATGCCTTCGGATGCCCCACGCCTGAAGATCGAGAACACACGCAACCACGGTGCCGAGGTCGTGCTTTACGACCGCGTGAAGGAGGATCGCGTCGCGATCGGCCAGCGCATCGCGACGGAACGGGGCCTCGTGCTTGTGCCGCCTTTCGACGACCCGCACGTGATTGCGGGACAGGGCACCATCGGCCTTGAACTTGTGGCAGATGCCGCGCAGCAGGGGCTTGCGTTTGATCTTGTGCTTGCGCCCTGTTCGGGCGGCGGGCTTGCGGCTGGAATCGCGACGGCGCTGGCCGCGCTCTCGCCACGCACGCGGGTCATCGCGGTCGAGCCGGAAACACATGATGATCTTGCCCGTTCGCTTGCCTCGGGTGCGCGCGTGTCGAACCCCGAGGGTCGCGTGTCGATCTGCGATGCGCTGATGGCCGCACAGCCCGGCGCGCTGACATTCCCGCTGCTTCAAGCGGCTCGCGCCGCGGCGGTTTCGGTCAGCGATGCCGAGGCGATGGCTGCCATGGCGCATGCGTTCTACGAGATGAAGCTTGTGGTCGAGCCGGGTGGCGCGGTGGCGCTGGCGGCGCTGCTATCGGGCAAGATCGATGCGCGCGACAAGACGGTCTGCGTGATCCTGTCCGGCGGCAATGTCGATGCCGACATGTTCGAGCGGGCGCTGGCGTCCTGACGCCGCCTGCGTGTTGCGGGCAACAAAAAAGGAGGGGTAGAGCCCCTCCTTGATGCATTCGCGGGTGTGCGCCTTGTCAGCGCGAGTAGAATTCGACCACGAGGTTCGGTTCCATCTTCACCGGATAGGGCACATCCGTGAGCTTCGGCGTGCGCAGGAACTTCGCCGTCAGCTTGGAGTGATCGGCCTCGATGTAGTCGGGGACGTCACGCTCGGGCAGCTGGACGGCGATGGCCACGGTCTCGAAGCCGCGGGCCTTCTCGCGTACCGAGATCACGTCGCCTTCCTTGACGACATAGCTCGGGATGTTCACGCGGCGGCCGTTCACGTCGATGTGGCCGTGGTTCACGAACTGGCGGGCGGCGAAGACCGTCGGTACGAACTTGGCGCGGTAGACGACCGCGTCGAGGCGACGCTCGAGCAGGCCGATCATGTTTTCACCCGTGTCGCCGCGGCGGCGCTGGGCTTCAGCGTAGATCTTGCGGAACTGGCGCTCGGTGATGTTGCCGTAATAGCCCTTGAGGGTCTGCTTGGCCTTGAGCTGGACGCCATAGTCCGAGGTCTTGGTCTTGCGGCGCTGGCCATGCTGGCCGGGGCCGTATTCGCGCTTGTTCTGCGGGCTCTTGGGGCGACCCCAGAGGTTGTCGCCGATGCGGCGATCGATCTTGTACTTCGCCTGAATACGCTTCGTCATCGCAGTTTCCTTGCGTTGGTCAGTTGCAAAAGATGGAAACGCGCCCTCCTCTGCCCCGAATTCCGGGCCGACAGGCAGGGGCTTCCCTGCCGCGGGTGCTTTTCTTCCCCCGTTGCCGGAGGAGGCGCGGTTTTAGAGGGGCGTGCGGGCCCTGTCAAACGGCCACGGTGACCCAGCCGCAGGCGAAAAATGGCTGGAAACCGCCCTTCCCTTCACGAATTCAGCCACTGGCGCAGGCTCTGGGTTACGAGGGCCGGCTTTTCGTAGACGATCCAGTGCCCGGCGTCGGGGACGCGGCTGACCTCGAGGTCGGGAACCCAACGCTCGAGCCCCTCCACGCAGCCGGGGAGGAGGGCCTCGTCCTGAAGGCCCCAGAGCACGCGGGTCGGCACGCGCACGGACAGTGCCGCGTCGTCGTAGAGTTCCGCCGCCGGTGCTGCGGCGCCGGGCTTGGGCGGATCGAGCCGCATCGCGCGGTACCAGTTGAACATGCCGGTCAGCGCGCCGGGCTGGCTCCAGGCGGTGATGAAGGCCGCCCTGTCCTGCACTGTCAGGTGGCCCGCGGCCGCTGTCTTCTCGAGCGAGCGCCAGAGGAGCGCGTACTCGTTTGCGGCAAAGCGGTCCTCGGCCCCTTCGGCGCGGATGTCGTGGATGTACTGCGAGGCGGCAGCCTGCGCCGGGTTCTTTGCAATCTCGCGCTGGAAGGCGCCGGGATGGACCGCGTTCAGGATGATCAGCCGCTCGAGCAGCTCGGGGTGCCGGATCGCGAAGGCCCATGCGAGCGCGCCACCCCAGTCATGGGCAACCATCGTGAACTTCCGCTTGCGGGCGAAGTGGCGGGCGAAGTCGGCCACGTCCGCAATCAGTCGCTTCGTGCGGTAGCGCGCGACTTCGGGCGGCTTTGAGGAAAGGTTGTAACCTGGCAGGTCAGGGGCCACGCAGTGGAACGTGTCCCCGAGGTCCTCCAGCTGGCGCGCCCACGTGTACCAGAACTCGGGGTAGCCATGCAGGAACAGGACGAGCGGGGCATCTTCCGGGCCGCTTGCCGCATAGTGCAGCTTGAGTTCATTGGCGGCGGCATAGCCGTGGCGGATCATGGTGCGGCTTTCGGATGTTGCAGGCCGGATATTGACATATGTCACCTAATATCGCATCATGACATACATGGACAAGATACAGATTTACTTTCCCAAGGAAGAGCTGGATGCGCTTCGCGCTGAAGCAGAGCGTTCAGGTCGCAGTGTCGCCGGCCTCGTTCGCGATTCCGTCCGAAAGACGCTTTTGAAGCCGCGGCCGCCCGGCGGCCCGGTCGGACTCTGGGAGGGCGAACCAAGGCGCTTTTCGGTCGACCATGACTCAGTTTACGACGAGACCTGATGCGCCAGGGTGAGGACGTATTCGTCGACACGGGTGCCTGGATTGCACTGGCGCTGACCCGTGACCCCTACCATCAGGCCGCTGTATCGCATTGGCAACTTCTGGCCGAAAGTCGCGCGAAACTGTCGACATCGATTCCTGTCGTGATCGAGACATTCACCTTCCTGCAGCGAAACGCAAATCTCATGGTCGCAAACCTTTGGCGTGACCGCTATGCAAGCGACATTCCCGTTCGCCTGCTGGAATGCCAGGCGCGGGATCTCAGTGAGTCCTGGTCATTGTTCCAGCAGAAAAAATTCCACAAGCTTTCCGCTGTTGACGCTACAAGCTTTACGCTGATGAAGCGCTACAAGATACGGCGCGCCTTTTCCTTCGACCATCACTTTGCCATCGCGGGGTTCAAGCCCGTCGGCTAGCCGCGCTAGTCCTTGGTCTTCGGGCTGCGGCGGTTCTTGGTGCCTGACAGGGCGCGGATGATGCCGCGCAGGGTCTGGACCTCCTGGTAGGTCAGTTCGGCCCGGTGCCACATGTTGCGCAGGTTCTGGACCATGCCCTCGCGCTTTTCGGGCGGGAAGAGGAACTCGGTGCGGTCGAGTTCTCCCTCGAGGTGCTCGAAGAAGCCGACGAGGTCTTCCTTGTTGGCCAGGTGCGTGCGGCGGAACTTCGTCGGGATCTTGAAGTCAGGCTTGACCTCGGTCTGCTTCCACCATTCGTAGGCGACGACGGCGACCGACTGGGCAAGGTTCAGCGACATGAATTTCGGATTGGTCGGGATGGTCATGATGGCGTCGCAGAGGATGACTTCCTCGTTGGTCACGCCGGTGCGTTCCGCGCCAAACAGGATGCCGCAGGGTCGGGCCTCGCGGACCTCGACGGCCAGTTCCGCAACGGCTTCCTCGGGGGTCAGGACCCGCTTGGACATCAGGCGGTCGCGCCCGGTGGTCACGACCACGAAGCCGAGGTCGGCGATGGCGTCCTCGGTGCGCTCGTAAAGCCTGGCGTTTTTCAGGATGTCGACTGCGCCCACGGCCATGACATCGGCCTTTTCGTTGGGCCACTCGACCCGCGGGTTGACGAGGCGCAGGTCGGAAAGCCCGAAATTGAGCATGACGCGGGCGGCCGCGCCGATGTTCTCACCCAGTTGCGGGTGCGACAGGATGATCGCCGGTCCGGGCATCAGCCAGCCCCCCCAGCCTTGCACGGCCCGGTTACGGCGGCTAAACAGCCTCCCCTAGGGCACACCGACTGGCAAGCGAAAGACATCGTCATGGCGAAGATTAAGGTCAAGAATCCTGTCGTGGATCTGGATGGCGACGAGATGACCCGGATCATCTGGGATCTCATCAAGAAGAAGCTCATCCTTCCCTATCTCGACATCGACATCAAATACTATGATCTGGGGATCGAATACCGCGACAAAACGGACGACCAGGTCACCGTCGACGCGGCCGAGGCGATCAAGCGCTACGGCGTGGGCGTCAAGTGCGCCACGATTACCCCGGACGAGGCCCGGGTGAAGGAATTCAAGCTCAAGAAGATGTGGAAGTCGCCCAATGGCACGATCCGCAACATCCTTGACGGCACGGTCTTCCGCGAGCCGATCATCTGCCGCAACGTGCCACGCCTCGTGCCGGGCTGGACGGATCCGATTGTCATCGGCCGCCACGCCTTCGGCGACCAGTATCGGGCGACCGACTTCGTTGTGCCGGGCAAGGGCAAGCTGACCGTCACCTTCACGCCGGATGATGGCGGCGCGCCGATCTCGCACGAGGTGTTCAAGTTCCCGGGCGCTGGCGTTGCGATGGCGATGTACAACCTTGATGACTCGATCCGGAACTTCGCGCGCTCGTGCTTCAACTACGGCCTCGACCGCGGCTGGCCGGTTTACCTGTCGACCAAGAACACGATCCTGAAGGCCTATGACGGCCGCTTCAAGGATCTGTTCCAGGAAGTCTTCGACAAGGAGTTCAAGTCGCGGTTCGAAGCCAAGAAGATCGTCTACGAGCACCGCCTCATCGACGACATGGTGGCCTCGG
>JAGWXR010000118.1 GCA_018969785.1 Alphaproteobacteria bacterium | reverse complement strand
GAGATTGGTCATGAGCCAGTGAACGTTAGCCCAACGGTCCGGGCATGCCAACGTGCCACCCCCGTTCCGGGCCCGAAACTGCCCCTGCGGATTGACAGGTTCGAACGCCGATATGTACTTTCGGTGCCACAATGTTCCTGAAATTGGCGGTTCTTTCGAGGGGGGGCGGACATGGCAGGCATCGCCGCGCGCACATCGTCCCCGGGCCGGGGCCACCCCGTTGCGACACCGATTTCACCTCGCCCGACGCAATCCGCGCAGCGCGGCGCCCGCGAATGAAAGAATACTCAGCGTTCCGTTTGCTGCGGGAAGGACTGCGCGGCCACGCGGGGTGGAAGCCTGCATGGCGCTCACCCGAACCCAAGGCGAAATATGACGTGGTCATCGTCGGCGGCGGCGGTCACGGCCTCGCCACCGCCTACTACCTCGCCCGCAATCATGGCGTGACCCGCGTCGCGGTCCTCGAGCGCGGATGGATCGGCGGCGGCAACACCGGCCGCAATACCACCGTGATCCGCTCCAACTACTACTACCCGCAAAGCATCGCGTTGTTCGAACTGTCGCTCAGTCTCTACGAAGGCCTGTCGCGCGACCTGAACTACAACGTCATGTTCAGCCAGCGCGGCATGTTCGTGTGCGCCCACAGCCGCCACCAGATGGAAGCGATCACGCGCTGGGTGGGCGCCCTTCAGGCACAGGGTGTCGACACCTGCATGGTCGACCGCGCCGAGATCGAGCAGCGCGTGCCCTCGTTCCACATCCGCCATCCGCGCTACCCAACCCTCGGCGGCTTCAAGCAGGAACGGGCCGGCACCGCGCGCCACGATGCCGTGGCCTGGGGTTATGCGCGCGCGGCCGACAGGCTGGGCGTCGACATCATCCAAAACTGCGAGGTCAGCGGCTTCCGCAGGAACAGCACTGGCCGGATCGTCGGTGTCGACACCGCGCAGGGGGCCATCGCCGCCAATGCGGTTGTCCTGTCTGTCGCCGGAAACTCGACCGCCCTCTGCCACGAGGCAGGCTTCCGCCTGCCCGTATCGAGTTACACGCTCCAGGCCTTTGTGACCGAACCGCTGAAGCCCGTTCTCGATGTCGTCTCGTGGTCGCTTGTTTCCGGCGTCTATGTCAGCCAGTCCGACCGGGGTGGCCTCGTCTTCGGCGGCGGCCTCGACCTCTACAATTCATATGCCCAGCGCGGCAACACGCCGGTGGCGATGAAGGTCATCGGCGGGCTCGCCGAATTCTGGCCGTCCTTTGCCAACGCACGCATCCTGCGCCAGTGGGCAGGCACCGTCGACGTCGTTCAGGACTCAAGCCCCATCCTCGGTGAGACCCCCGCGCCGGGCCTCTATATCAACTGTGGCTGGGGCACCGGCGGCTTCAAGGCGATCCCGGCCGGGGGCTGGCTGCTGGCACACCACGTAGCGACCGGCAAGCCGCACGACATCGCACAACCCTTCGGCTACCGGCGCTTCGAAACAGGCGCGCTGATCGACGAAGCCGCTGGCGCCGGCATCGAGCACTGACGGGGACATGACACGATGCTGCTGATCCCCTGCCCCTTCTGCGGTCCGCGCGCCGAGCCCGAATTCCACTGCGGCGGCGAAAGCCACATCGCGCGCCCGCCCCTGTCATGCACCGATGCAGAGTGGGCGAACTACCTCTACATGCGCCAGAACCCGAAGGGCATCCATTACGAGCGATGGCTGCACGTCACCTGTGGCCTCTGGTTCAACGTCGCCCGCAGCACGGTCTCGCACGAGATCAGGGCCGTCTATGCCATCGATGCGCCAAAGCCGGAGCAGGCCTGATGGCACAGGCAAGACGCCTTTCATGCACCGGACGTATCGACCGCACGCGGCCGGTCACCTTTTCCTTCAATGGCAGCCTCTACGAGGGGTTTGCCGGCGACACACTGGCATCAGCCTTGCTCGCAAACGGCGTGGGCCTCGTGGCGCGCTCATTCAAGTATCATCGCCCGCGCGGCATTGTCGGCGCCGGGCTCGACGAGCCCAACGCGATCGTCGATGTGATCGTGGGCGGCATCCGCCTGCCCAACCTGCTGGCAACCGAGATCGAACTGGCCGAGGGCCTTGAAGCCTTCTCCGTGAATGCCTGGCCCTCCCTGTCATTCGACATCGGCAGCATCAACAACCTGCTCGGATCGTTCCTGCCGGCGGGCTTCTATTACAAGACTTTTTTCCTCCCGCACTGGCACTTCTATGAATGGGCCATCCGGCGTGCCGCCGGTCTGGGCCGGCTTTCTCCCGGCCACGAAACGCCGCGCGTCGACCACTGTCATGCGCATTGCGATGTGCTCGTGGTTGGTGGCGGACCCGCCGGCATCGAGGCCGCCACCATCGCCGCCGCTCGGGGCGGGCGCGTCATGCTGGTCGAACGCGACCATGAACCGGGTGGCTCGGCCCTCTGGCGCACGGGTGCCGCCAGCATCGAGGCCAGCCTTTCGAAGCTGCGCAACGCCTCAAACGTGACGATCCTCACCCGCACCGTGGCCGCCGCCTTCCACGATCACAACATGCTGATGCTCGTCGAGCGCGATCCCGCCACGATGCGCCAGCGCGTCTGGCACGTCCGTGCGGGCGAGGTCATCCTTGCAACCGGTGCCCTCGAGCGACCGCTGGTCTTTCCGGGAAACGACCGGCCAGGCATCATGCTGGCCTCGGCCGTCGAGCACTATGTCAACCGCTATGCCGTCAAGCCCGGCACGCGCGCGCTCGTTGTGACCAACAACGACAGTACCATTGCCTTGGCTGAAACCCTCGCCGGCGCGGGCATAAACGTAGAGGCGATCGTCGATACGAGGCCTGCACCAACTGCAGCGCGCGGCAGCCTGCCGGTGATCAGCGGCAGCATCACGCAAACCCGCGGCGCCAATGGCCTGACGGGAGCGCGGATCCGCAAGAGCGACGGCCAGGAACACGATGTCGCCTGCGACCTGATTGCCATGTCGGGCGGCTGGACGCCCACCATCCAGCTTTTCGTGCAATCAGGCGGCAAGTCCCGCTTTGATCCTGAGACGAGCGCCTTCGTGCCCGATTCATCCATGACATCCGTCCGGGTCGTCGGTAGCGCCAGCGGAGAAGGACTGCCCGCAGCACCGAAGGCCACGCGCCTGCCAGGGCGCCAGAAGGCCTTTGTCGATTTCCAGGCCGACGCGACGATCGACGACCTCGACCTGGCCGCCCGCGAGAACTTCGTGTCGGTCGAGCACGCAAAGCGCTACACGACGCAGGGCATGTCGACCGACCAGGGCAGGACCAGCAACGCAAACGCCGTCGCGCTCCTCGCCGCCGCCACTGCACGCGCACCCGGATCCGTGGGCACCACGCGCCACCGGCCCCCTTTCACGCCCGTGAGCGTGGGCGCCTTTGCCGGCCACAGGCGCAACCTTCTCTATCGCCCGCAGCGACGCACGCCGATCCATGGCTGGCACGCATCCATGGGCGCGACATTCGAGGAATTCGGCGAATGGCTGCGCCCCGCATACTACGGACCCGACCGCGAAGCCGCCTTGCGGCGCGAGACCCTGGCAGTGCGAAATGCCCTCGGCATGTTTGACAACACGCCACTCGGCAAGATCGAAGTCGTCGGCCCCGATGCCGCCCGCTTCCTCGACTTCATCTACGCCAACACCATGTCCACGCTGAAGCCGGGCCAATGCCGTTATGGCCTGATGCTGAACGAGCAGGGCGTGATCATCGATGACGGCGTGGCGGCACGACTGGCCGACGACCGTTTCTGGGTTGGCACGACCAGCGCCGGCGCAACCCGCATCGCCGCCATGCTCGACGAATGGCTGCAATGCGAGTTCCTCCACGATCGCGTGATCGTGGCGCCGGTCACGGCCAACTGGGCCGTCCCGACAATCACGGGGCCGCGCGCGCGCGACGTGCTCGCCGCCCTGGAACCCGACTTTGACATTTCGGCAGACGCATTTCCGCACATGACTTTCCGCGAGGGAAAGCTGGCTGGCATTCCGGTCCGTGTGTTCCGCGTGAGCTTCACCGGCGAGGTCTCCTACGAGCTCTGCGCACCCGCCGACCGCGGCGCCGAGCTGTGGCAGGCCCTCGCCGACGCCAGCGCGGGCGCAGGCGGCCTGCCGGTGGGCGTGGATGCATGGATGGTGCTGCGCACAGAGAAGGGCTACGTGCACATCGGCACCGATACGGATGGCACCACGACGCCCGATGACATCGGCTGGAGCCACATCCACAGGCGGCAGGGCGACTTCGTCGGCCGGCGCAGCCTGTTGCGGCCCGCAAACAGGGCAAGGGATCGCTACCAGCTCGTCGGTCTCGCCATCGAGGGCAGCCTCGCCATGCCGGCGGTCGGCGCACACCTGAAGTCCGCCATTTCACCAAGCGAAGGCTATGTCACCTCCGCCGCCTTCAGCCACGCCCTCGGCCGTCCGGTGGCGATGGGGATGGTCAGGGCGGGGTCACAACGCATGGGCGAGACATTCACGCTCTCCCAGTCGGCAGGCCGCGTGCGCATCGTCGAGCGCACGGCCTATGACCCGGCAGGAGCACGCCTCCATGCATGACCAGGACGCCATCATTCGCCCGTTTGAGTTGCCCAGCCTCACGACGCTGCGCCTGTACAAGCCATCCCCGGATCACATCCGGCAGGCATCACTTGCCCTCGGCTTTGAACTGGCCGGGCCTCCCAACGCCTTCAGCGCGGGCTCTCCCCGGACCGCCAGGCTTGCTTCGGCCGAATGGCTCGTGACGCAAGGACCATCGGTGCCCGAGATCGCCGCGCGGCTTGCCGGCATCCTGCACCACGCCAACGACATCCGCCCCGGCAAGCTCGGATGGATCCTCTCAGGCACCCGCGCAGCCGACATTCTCGCCCGCGACTGCACCCTCGACCTTCATCCGGCGGCCTTCATCCCGCGCAGCGTGACCCGCACGCTGGTCGCGCAGGTTCCTGTCATCCTCGAGCGCATCGACAACAAGAGCTTCAGCCTCATCGCCGACAGGTCCCTCGAGGACTACCTCAAGGGCTGGTTCGCCAACGGCCTCGAAGCATGGTGAGCCCCGCCACGGCCACCGCGTGGGCACGAGCGCCCCGGCGTCCGCAATAATCACCTAACTATTTGAAAAGATTGGTGGGTGATGCAGGAATCGAACCTGCGACCCGCTGATTAAGAGTCAGCTGCTCTACCATCTGAGCTAATCACCCGCCGCGCCGACCGGAAAACCGGGCCGCGCTGCCACAAGGGGGGAGCCCCATGTGCGAAAGAGGCGTGCGTATACCAAGCACGCCCCCGCCTGTCCAGAAAAGCCTCGCATGAATCCGGCGGAAAGAATGGCGCAAATCCGCGCGGGCAAGGTCAGCCGCCCTTGGATTTCTCGGCCCCCATGCGCTGCGCGTAGCCCCCAGCCACCAGCTGCGCCATCAGGTCGAACAGGCCCTCGGGGTTTTGCCGCCGCAACCGCACGAGCTCCTCCTCCATCCCCGCGGCAAACACAAGCTCGCGCGTGCCGGCCCGAAGGCCCTCGATGATGCGCGCGGCAAGCGCCTCGGGCGGAGGGGCGTTGTCGATGGCCTCGTCGCTGGCGCCGCGGGCCTCGCCGGTGGCGCCAAGCGCATTGCGGGAAACATTCGTCCGCACCGATCCCGGCGCGACCACCATCACCCGGATGCCCTGGTGCGCCGTCTCTGCCCTGAGGCTGTCATGATAGCCGACAAGGCCATGCTTGGCCGCGCAATAGGCCGTCCGAAGGGGCACGCCGATCAGGCCCGCCACGCTCGAGATCGCAATGATGTCGCCACCGCCCGCCTGCACCATCCGCGGCAGGAGCGCCTGCGTCAGCGCGATCGGCGCAAGCAGGTCGACAGCGATGATCTTCTCATAGACCGAAAGCGATGTCTCCACCGCCAGCGAACGCTGCGAGATGCCCGCATTGTTGACCAGCCCGTCGATGCGTCCGCCCTTCGCGGCAGCCGCACCCCACGCCCGCTCCACGATGGCCGGAATCGCCGCATGGTCCGTTGCCTCGAACGGCAACACCAAGGGATCACGCCCGCACTGCGCGGCCACGGCGTTGAGCGCCTCGACATTCCGGCCTGACAGGATCACCCGGGCACCCTGCTGCGACAGCGCCACCGCGACCGCCGCACCAATGCCCGATGAAGCGCCCGTTACCCACCAATGCTTGTCCTGGAACATGGATCTCATCCCTTCGAAAATCGCGCCGACACTTGCA
>JAGWXR010000117.1 GCA_018969785.1 Alphaproteobacteria bacterium | reverse complement strand
GGCAGCACCTTGGGCACATAGGTTTGCCCCACCAGGTGCGCGGCCGTCGACGCGCGAAGTTCCTCCATCGCCGCCGCCCCGGCGCCGGATGCGGACTGATAGGTCGCCGCCGTGATCCTGCGGATGGGGTTCTCGCGGTTCAGTGGCCACAGCGCCAGCGAAGCAATGATCGCCACGCAGTTTGGATTGGCGATGAGGCCCTTGTGGGCGCCGATCCGCCCCGCGTTGACCTCGGTCACGACCAGCGGCACGTCCGGATCCATGCGGAACGCGGACGAATTGTCGATGATGACGGTTTGCGGGCCTGCCGTTGGCGCAAATTGCTTCGTCACGGCCGAGCCGGCAGAGCAGAGCGCAATGTCCACCTGCGCGAGGCTGCGCTCATCAAGGGCCTCAATTGCAATCGTCCCGCCGCGCCAAGGCAGGCGCTGGCCGGCCGAGCGCCGGGAGGCGAACAGGCGCAGCCCCGACAGGGGAAAGTTCCGCCGTTCGAGGCATTCGATGATCTCGCGGCCGACGGCGCCCGTTGCGCCGACGACGCCGACGCGCGGAAGGGAAGTCTGCTGGTCTTGGGATGTCATGTTCTCGTTTCCGGTGTTGTGACGAGAACCGGCCGGACCGGGCCCCGTCGATGTCGCGGGACCCCTGGTTGATCAACGGCGTGTCAGCGCGCGCGAACCCGGGCCGTCCCGCAGGAGGGCATCGTTTTCGGCTTCAGTCGCTTGCACGTCTTCGTCATGATTTTCCTTTAGCGCGCTCGCGCCACGCGGGTCAAGCCGGCGCGGCGCCGATCAGGCCTAGAGGCTCCAGTAGGTGCGATCAGCCGGAATGTCCCGGGGATCAAGCACGGACTTCACGTCCATCACCACGCCACCCGGACGCACGCACGCGACGAGGCGCCTCGACTGCGTGAGATACGCGCGATGCGGCACGGCCAGAACAAGCGCATCGACGCTGCCTTCCGCGGGCAAGGGGGCAAGTGCAATGCCGTAGGCCTCTTGTGCCTGCTGCGCATCGGCAAGCGGATCACTGACGCTGGCATGCACGCCATGGGCAGCGAGTGCCTCGACAACGTCAGGCACGCGGCTGTTGCGGATGTCACGGATGTCTTCCTTGAACGCAAGACCCAGAATGGCGACACGCGCCGTGTCGGGTACGATCCGGCAGCCGCGCAGGAGCCCGACCAGCTTCGCTGCGAGGAACCCGCCGACGCCGTCATTGATCCGGCGGCCGGCAAGGATCACCTCAGGCTTGTAGCCAAGCGCCTCGGCCTTGGTCGTCAGGTAGTAGGGATCGACGCCGATGCAGTGCCCGCCGACAAGCCCCGGCGTGAAGGGCAGGAAGTTCCACTTCGTCCCGGCGGCGGCCAGAACGTCGGCCGTGCGGATGCCCAGCCGGTCGCAGATCAGCGCAAGCTCGTTCATCAGTGCGATGTTGAGGTCACGCTGCGTGTTCTCCAGCACCTTCGCTGTCTCGGCGACCTTGATGGACGGCGCGACATGTACGCCCGCCGAAACGACTTCCCGATAGAGCTCCGCAAGGGTTGCAGCCACATCGGCATTGCACGCAGAGACAACCTTCGTCACGTTGGAAAACGCGTGGCTGCGATCGCCGGGATTGATTCTTTCCGGTGAATAACCGACGAAAAAGTCCCGGCCCACCGAAAGCCCGGATTCCCTTTCGAGGATGGGTACGCAAAACTCCTCGGTGAGACCCGGATAGACCGTCGATTCGTAGACGACGATCGAACCGTGCCTGAGAGCCTGGCCGGCGGTCACTGAGGCCAGCCGCAGGGGTTCAAGGTTGGGACGCTTCCGGTCATCGATGGGGGTAGGCACGCAGACGATCAGGATGTCGGCGGGCCCGAGGTCGCGAGCATCATGGGTAAGCTTGAGTTGAGTGGCAGCAAGTTCCTCCGGCGAGGTTTCGCCCGTCCAGTCGTCGCCGCGTGCAAGCGCCGCGACGCGGGCGGGGTCAATGTCGTATCCGATCGTGCCGGGGAAACGACGGCCGAACGCCAGCGCCACCGGCAGCCCGACATATCCAAGCCCCAGGATCGCGATGCATTTGCTCATGGACGTGCGCGACGCAGCATGACGCGAATTGGCCGGTGCGGCCGCCATCCTGTCAAGCATGCAAGAGGGAGCAGCCGGTGACCGCCCCGTTCGAGTTCACCCGCTGGATGAAGCCCGAGAGCGCAGTGCTGCTGCTGTTCGTGGCGATCCTCGCCTGGATGCCGTTCCCCTTCGGATCCAACAGGCCATGGGCCGAACTCGTGGCGGCTCTGGGCCTTGCGGGCGTGCTCCTGGGCTGGGCGGGCCTCGTGATGTCGGGCGTCTCGCCTCAGACGCCGTTGATCCGCCAGATCCGCTGGCCCGCACTGCTGACCACCCTGGCGCTGTCATGGGCAGCGTTCCAGTCGCTCGACCTCGAAGCACTGAAGTCGTTCACGGGACTGGACATCCGGTTTCTTGCCCATCCCCTCTGGCGCGACGCCGGCGAGGCCCTCGGAATGGGCACCGGCAGCTTCATTTCGGCAGATCCCGCCGCCACGCGCGAGGCGCTCCTCGCCGCGCTCCTGCCCGTCATGGCGTTCCTGCTGGCTTTCAACCTCGGGCGCGACCGGGACCGGGCGGCGGTACTTCTCGCCTCCGTCATCTTCATCGCCATCGCCTGCGCCTTCATGGCGTCGGCGAGCCTCGCCCTGTCGATCGATCTGCAGGCAATCCTCCCGCCGGAAGCCCGGCCGGTCGCGGGAGCCTTCGCGTCTCCGTTCGTGAACCCCGACCATCTGGGCGCCTTGCTGTCGCTGGCCGCCATTGCAGCCTTCGGCGCTTCAGCCGAAAGATTCCGGCAGGCCGTGCCATGGGACCAGGACACGCACACCGTCCTCTCGGGCGTCAGGCGCAGCCTTGAAGGTCCGGACGGGGCGATGCTGATCCTTGGCGTTCTGCTTCTGGCGGCACTTGCGGCGACCGGGTCGGGCGTTGCAGTTGCGGGCTTCCTCGCCGGGATGCTGCTTCTGATGATTGTGCTGGCGCACGCCCCTGCAGACGAGGAAGGCCATGCAGCTGGACATCGTGCCGTCACTGCACTGCTTTTTGCGAGCGTGGGTTGCGCTGTCGTGCTTGGGGGCGCGTCGCTTCTCGACCGGTTCGGTCCCGGGACGCTGGATCCGTCGTCCCGGCAGATGATCGCCGAGGCCTCGCTGCAGGCGATTGCGGCGGCGCCGCTGAGTGGTCAGGGCTTCGGGGCCTTCGAAAGCTACCACACGCTCGGCACCAGCCTGAGTGCGCCCGGCACCGTCGAGGAAGCCGGCAACGACCTGCTCGAATCCCTCTCGGACCTTGGCCTTCCCGCCGGCATGGCCTTCCTCGCCGCGCCCCTGCTGCTCGTGCTCCAGTGCGCTGCCGGTGCAGCAACCCGGCGCCGCGATCGGGTGTTCCCGGCGATCGCCGTGGCGGCGGCCATGTGCATGGGCGTGCAGTCCGTGGCCGGTTTCAGCCTCCAGGTTCCCGCCATTTCCGTGGCCTTTGCCGTGCTTCTGGGGATAGGCGCGGTGCAGTCATGGCGCACCAACATGGATCTGGTCCGCTGAACTTGACTTGTGCCGTTCCAGCCGCTTTCAGTCCCTCCCGATTGTCAAACCAGGGGTGGTCATGAGCCGCGCTTTCACGTTTCCCGGTCAGGGCAGCCAGGCCGTTGGCATGGGACAGGCACTCGCGCAGGCGTTTCCGGTCGCGCGCGAACTGTTCGAGGAGGTCGACGAGGCCCTGAAGCAGCCGCTTTCGCGCCTGATGTGGCACGGCCCCGAGGCCGACCTGACCCTGACGGAGAACGCACAGCCCGCCCTGATGTCCGTGAGCCTCGCGGTAATGCGCGTTCTCGAGCGCGAGGGCAGGCTCGAATGGGGCCGCCACGTCACGCTGGCTGCAGGCCATTCGCTCGGCGAATACTCGGCGCTCGCCGCCGCCGGCACGTTTTCCGTTGCCGATGCAGCGCGCCTGCTGAAGGCACGTGGTCTGGCCATGCAGCGCGCTGTGCCGGTCGGGCAGGGCGCCATGGCGGCCCTGCTCGGCGCGGAGCTCGACCAGGCTGAAGAGGTCTCGCGCGAGGCCAGCCAGGGCGGCGAGGTCTGCGTCGTCGCCAACGACAACGCGCCTGGCCAGGTCGTGATCTCCGGCCACAAGGCTGCTCTCGAGCGCGCCGCAGAGATCGCAAAGACCAAGGGCATCAAGCGTGCGATGATGCTGCCGGTCAGCGCCCCCTTCCATTCTCCGCTCATGGCGCCCGCGGCGCGCGAGATGGAAGAGGCCCTCGAGAAAGTGACGATGCGCCCGCCACGCGTGCCCGTGATCTCGAACGTTTCCATCTCGCCCGAGAGCGACCCGCAGCGCATCCGCCGGCTCCTCGTCGAGCAGGTGACCGGGCGCGTGCGCTGGCGCGAGACGATCGCCGGCTTGCGCGACCGCGGCATCACTTCGGTCGTCGAGGTGGGCGCAGGCAAGGTGCTAACCACCATGGCAAAGCGCATCGACAAGGACCTGCCGGCCCTGTCCGTCGAGACACCGCAGGACATCGAAGCCTTCCTCAAGACCCTCTGATACGCGCAAAGGACATCCCTCATGTTTGACCTTACCGGCAAGACGGCGCTTGTGACCGGCGCGAGCGGCGGTATCGGCAGCGACATCGCCCGCACGCTCCACGCCCGCGGCGCCACGGTTGCCCTGAGCGGCACGCGGTCCGAAGCGCTCGAGGCCCTGAAGGCCGAACTCGGCTCGCGCGCCCACGTCGCGGTGTGCAACCTGTCGGACATGGCGCAGGTAGACGAATTGCCCAAGCTTGCCGAAGGCCTGATGGGCGGCCTCGACATCCTCGTGTCGAATGCGGGCATCACGCGCGACAACCTGTTCATGCGCATGAAGGATGACGAATGGGACCAGGTCATCCGGGTCAACCTGACCGCCAGCTTTCATCTCGCCCGCGCGGTGCTCAAGCCGATGATGAAGAAGCGCTGGGGCCGCATCGTCACCATTACCTCCGTCGTAGGCACCATCGGCAATCCTGGACAGGGAAATTACGCTGCCACGAAGGCCGGCCTGATCGGCATGTCGAAGTCGCTGGCGCAGGAAGTTGCCTCGCGCAACATCACCGTCAACTGCGTGGCGCCCGGCTTCATCAAGTCGCCGATGACCGACGTGCTCAACGACCAGCAGCGCGAGGCCATCATGGGGCGCATCCCCGCGGGCCGTCTGGGTTCGGGCAGGGACGTGGCGGCCGCCGTTGCCTACCTTGCCAGCGAGGAAGCCGCCTATGTCACGGGCCAGACGCTCCACGTGAATGGCGGAATGGCCATGATTTGAAGGGTTTAACCTTGTTCGCCTGCCTGTTGGCAAGGCGAACAAAGGTGTGTTACCAAGCCGCAAATTCTCCGGGAGAGTCTCTATTCTCCGCAGGACTTTGGGGGTACCCATTCCGGGATACCGATTTCTTGAAGGACCACAAAAATGAGCGACGTCGCCGACCGCGTGAAGAAGATTGTCATCGAGCATCTGAACGTTGATGCCGAAAAGGTCACGGAAAATGCCAGCTTCATCGACGATCTCGGCGCGGACAGCTTGGACACCGTCGAGCTGGTTATGGCCTTCGAGGAAGAGTTCAACGTCGAAATTCCCGACGATGCCGCCGAATCGATCGTGACCGTCGGCGATGCCGTGAAGTTCATCAAGGAAAAGGCCGCCGCCTGATACGGCTGCGCCTGTTTTTCCAGCCCTTGTCAGCCGGATAGATCATGCGCCGCGTTGTCGTTACTGGATTGGGTATGGTGTCCCCTCTCGCCTGCGGCGTGGAGGAGACCTGGTCTCGCCTTCTCAAGGCAGAATCGGGTGCACGGAAGATCACATCTTTCGACACCGCCGACCTTCCGGCGCGCATCGCGGCCAATGTCCGACGCGGTGACGGCTCTGACGGCACCTTCGATGCCGACAAGTGGATGGATCCCAAGGAAAACCGTCGCGTCGATGATTTCATCATCTTCGCGATGGCGGCCGCCACGCAGGCCATAAGCGATTCCGGCTTCCGCCTCGAGACGGAAGACCAGAAGGCACGCGCCGGCGTGATGATCGGTTCGGGCATAGGCGGGCTTCCGGGGATCGCCGAATCGTCCGTGACGCTCCACGAAAAGGGTCCGCGCAAGATCAGTCCTTTCTTCATCCCGGGACGGCTGATCAACTTGGCGTCCGGCTACGTCTCGATCAAGCACGGCCTCAAGGGTCCCAACCATGCCGTGGTAACGGCCTGCTCGAGCGGCGCCCATGCCATCGGCGACGCCGCCCGCATGGTTGCCCTCGACGATGCCGACATCATGGTCGCCGG
>JAGWXR010000116.1 GCA_018969785.1 Alphaproteobacteria bacterium | reverse complement strand
AGCACCACATAGCCCGCATCCGACGCAATGTTCGCCTGCACGCCGGCAAGCACGATCGTGAAGGTCATGAACGGGCGGGGCACCGCACGCACCAGCCCCTTCAGCGCCGCCGCAAAGAACCCCGAACGTTCAGCCAGCCCGGAACCGATGATCACCACCAGCACCACGCCAAGCGGCGGAAAGGCAGTCAGGATCTGGGGCATTTCCACGAAGAGCCGCCGGATCTGGGCCGAATCAAGCAGGCTGACCGCCGTCACGGCTTCGCCGCTTGCCGGATTGACCCCGCTCGCCCCCAGCGCCGCCAGCACCGCCGACAGCCCCATCACGAACAGGATGCTGAGGATGAAGAGGCTGACCGGGTCCGGCAGCTTGTTGCCGACGCGTTCGATCGTGTTCAGCGCGCGAAGGAGGCGCGTGGGCGTTTCCTGGGTCACGGGGCGAGGTGTTCCGGTATCAAGGGTCAGGTTGCAGGGGCAGGCACGGCCGCGAAGCACGCCCGACTATACCCAACGCCGGGCGTTCTTTGTCGTCCCCCTTGAACCGCGCGCCGCACGACCCCATGTCCGTCCCGACGGTTCTGCGCCCCGCATGCGTCATCGGAAGGCAACACTCCTCCCCGATTGTGGGCGACACCCCCTCCGCCACATTTCCGCCTTACCCCGGAACCATTCCCGCCCAAGTCTCGGCGCGACTATTTACCGTGAGGTAGCAAGCCTCGAGAGGCGCAACGCGCGGTGAAGAATTCACCGCTTGAGGGGAAGAAAAACCATGGCCCGGCAGCGAACAGTGGCGATAGCCAACCACATTGGATACGACTTGGGCCTTCAGGGCGTGGCCATCACGCCACGGTTCCTGTCGAACCACATTCGCGAGCCCGACCAGGTCGAATGGAACAAGCGCAAGAGCGTGCTTGATGACCGCAGGGCGAAGTCGCGGCGCCATCACTGGTCGACGGTCGCAATCGGTTTCGCTGTCTTCGCGCTGGCGCTCTACGTGGACTACGCGATCATCCACGAGTTCTGGGCCCGCCTCCTGTCGAACGAGTACGGCGAGGTGCCTCCCTCGATGGCCAACACGGTGGCCTCCAAGTCACTGCAGGTTCTCTTCGCAACACTCGCCATTCACTACCTGGTGTCCCACATCGGCCACTGGGGCAGGGTGATGTATTCCATACTGATCTTCATCGTGACGGCGGCGATGCTGCTGGGCATCGGCCTGCTCTGGGCCAACAACAGCCTGCCTGAGGGTTCCAAGGTCTTCACCTCGGAGCAGTCCGAGGGTTCGCGGGCCGTCGAGCAATTCTCGAAGAACCTCGGCATCGCGCCGATCGAAAAGCCTGCCGTTCCGGAGGAAGTGGCTGCCCTCAAGAAGTATGAGGTCGCCGTCTGGCTTGTGTCGCTCGGCCTGATCTTCCTCGTCGTGGCCTCGATCGGTGCGATCTCCCTGCACAGCGCCCTCAAGGCCTTTTCGGCAGAGACCGGCGGCGCCGTCTATGACAACCATAGGGAAGCCATGGACGGACGCCGTTTGCAGGCCGAGTACGCAAGCCTGCACGCCGAGGCACCCGGCGGTCGTTTCGCATCGAATGGCACGAACGCGGGCAATTCCGGCAGCATGCCCGTTGCGCGCTCGGTCGAAGCAAGGGTCAACGAGTTCGTGTCGTCATACACCGCGGGGGTCATCGATGCCCGTCTGCCGGCCAGGAGAGCAGAAAACCTGCTTGACGCCGTCACCAGGGCGGCCGAGGAAGTAACCGGAGCAGGCCGCGCGGAGGCGGCCTGACACCGGGATAACCAGGGAAGGTTCCACCATGCGCTCAGTAATCTGGATGCTGCTTTCAGTGCCGGCCATCTTGGTTGCGTGGTGGGCCTCCAGCGCCGTTGCCGACCAGGCAGCCTCAGGCAGCGGCATTTCGGGTCCGCAGACCATCCTGATCGGCGTGGACCTGTCCGAATCAAACCCTTTGACCCGCGATGGCACGTTTGCCCTGCGCGTGGCCCAGCGTGTGGCGCCGATGATTTCTCATCTCGCACCCCGCTCGAAGGTGATCCTGCGCTCCTTCGGAAGCTACGAGGGCGGATCGACCGCCATGCTGACACTCGACATCTCGATTGCGCCCAAGACCGCGCGGGCTGAGGATATTTCGCGCCTCGTGGCGGGTGCCATTGCTGGTGTCCCCGAGATGGTCAAGACGGGCAAGGTGCGCCCGCAGGCCATGACCAACATTGTCCCTTTCCTGATGAACATGTCCCGGGTGGTCGACTGCCGCGCCATGCCGACCCACGTGATCCTTGCAACCGACGGCGTCGAGGACTCGCAGATCGCAAACCTCAAGCGCCGCAATACCCATCTGCCTGTACCCGCAGTGCCGCCATTCCCGGGCTGCACCGAACTGCAGATCCTCGGCATTGGCCGCGGCCTCAATTCGCCGCGCGATACCGAAAGGCTGATTGACGAGTGGCGCAACTGGTCGAAGAGCGCAGGCTTCCGCAACTTCCTCGCCCTCAACGACTGGTAACCCCGAGCCGCGCGCGGATCCCCTCCGGCGTCTCTCCCTGGGCCCGCAGCACCTTGAGGCTCGTCGCGTCATCGCGCTTGGCGAGCCTCTTTCCATTCGCATCGAGGATCAGCCGGTGATGTCGGTAACGCGGCACCGGCAGCCTGAGCAGCGCCTGCAGCAGGCGGTGCACATGCGCCGACGCAAACAGGTCGTGCCCCCGCGTGACCAGCGTGACCCCTTGGTCCGCATCATCCACCACGACGGCCAGATGATACGAGATCACGCCGTCCTTGCGCGCCAGCACGACATCGCCATAGGTCAGCCCGTCCACGGCGATCACACCGTGCTCGCCTTGCGGCCCGGCTCCCGTTTCCTCGAATGAAAGCGCACCCGCGAGGCTCGCCGCACGCGCCACATCGAGCCGCCACGCAAAGGACGCGCCCGCATCCATCCGCGCCTGCCGCACCTCATCGCCAAGCACCCGGCACGTGCCCGCATAGAGCAGCCCGTCCGGCCCCTGCGGTGCGCCCGCGGCCTGTGCCACCTCGGCCTCGATGTCCTTGCGCGTGCAGAAGCAGGGATAGACAAGCCCGAGCCCCTTGAGCCGCTCCAGCGCCGCCAGATAGTCCGCCACGCGCGCCGACTGCCGCCAGACAGGCTCTTCCCACCAAAGCCCCAGCCAGCGCAGGTCATCGAGGATCTCGGCCTCGAACGCCACCTTCGAGCGCACGCGGTCCGTGTCCTCCATGCGCACGAGGAAACGCCCGCCGCTGGCCCGCGCGGTGTCGGCCGCAAAGATCGCAGCATAGGCATGGCCCAGGTGCAGGAGCCCCGTGGGCGAGGGCGCAAAGCGTGTCGTCTCGGGCTTCATGCCGCCACTCTAGCCGATTGCCCCCGCAATGCCTAAGTTGCGTGCAACAGCCATCCGGAGACATCGATGACCGCCCTTCTCAACGGACCCCGCCTGCCGCCCGCCAGCGGCAAGGCCGACCGCCTCGTTATTTTCTGCCACGGCTACGGCGCCGACGGGAACGACCTCATCGGCCTCGGCCAGCACTGGCAGCGCCTGATGCCCTCGGCAGCCTTCGTCTCGCCTCACGCACCGGAACGCTGCGCCATGTCGCCCATGGGCTACCAGTGGTTCGGCATCTCGCGCCTCGACCCGGCCGAGATGGCCCGCGGCGTCAGCAGCGCCGCGCCCGTGCTCGAGGCCTTCATCGATGCCGAGCTTGCGCGCCTCGGTCTCGATGCCTCGCGCCTCGCCCTTGTCGGCTTCAGCCAGGGCACGATGATGTCATTGCATGTCGGCTTGCGCCGCAAGGTGTCCCCGGCAGCCATCGTGGGCTTCTCCGGCTTGCTCGCCGCCGCCGAACGCCTGCCCGCGGAGATGACGGCAAGCCCGCCCGTTCTGCTCG
This sequence comes from Alphaproteobacteria bacterium, assembly GCA_018969785.1. GTDB lineage: Bacteria > Pseudomonadota > Alphaproteobacteria > Micropepsales > Micropepsaceae > SZUA-430. The sequence continues at coordinate 2,774 of JAGWXR010000116.1, read as the reverse complement.
TGCACGGCGACGCCGACGAGGTGATCCCCGTCGAGGCGCTTTACGCAACGGCGCAGGGCCTCGGCGCCGCCGGCGTGCACGCCGCCTGGCATGTCTCGCGCGGCGTGGGACACGGGATCGCCCCCGATGGCCTCGATCTCGCTGGGGAATTCCTGAGCTTGGCCTTCGATGGAAAACTCGCGAAAACGGCGGATTCCGCACCGGTTCCGCTTAAGGTTTAAGACGAAAACATGACCCTTGCGCGCGTGGCACCGCCTTCGCTAGTTTTCATGCACGCCAAGCGCGTCTGATCGAAAGGAAGCAGGCCTTCAGTCATATCGCACGAACGGAGTGTGTATCGTGATCGTGGCATCGGAGCGCGCCCCCGATGCCTTTCCGGCGTTGGTCCTCAACGCCGATTTCCGTCCGCTGTCCTATTTCCCGCTGTCCCTCTGGTCCTGGCAGGACACGATCAAGGCGGTCTTCATGGACCGCGTGAACATCGTCGAGGAATACGACCGCGTGGTCCACTCGCCGACCTTCGAGATGCGCCTGCCATCGGTCGTCTCGCTCAAGACCTATGTGAAGCCCTCGCGCCACCCGGCCTTCACGCGCTTCAACGTGTTCCTGCGTGACCGCTTCCAGTGCCAGTATTGCGGCTGCGCCCACACGGCCAACGAGCTGACCTTCGACCATGTCATCCCGCGCTCGCGCGGCGGCCGCACGACATGGGAGAACGTCGTCACCGCCTGCTCACCCTGCAATCTCTTCAAGGGAGGCAAGCTTCCCCACCAGGCCGGCATGTTCCCTAACCAGCGCCCGCACAAGCCCACGGTCTCGCTGCTGCACGCCAATGGCCGCCTGTTCCCGCCGAACTACCTTCACGATTCCTGGGCCGACTATCTCTACTGGGACAGCGAGCTCGAACCCTGAGCCACCCCGCGCCTCAGCGCGCCGCCCGCCACATGCCCCACACGGGCGGACCATCCCCGCGCGGACGAAACTCCGAGATCACCTCGAACCCGTGCCGCCGATAAAGGGGTACGTTCTTCGGGCTCGACGATTCCAGATAGGCGGGCAGGCGCTGCGCATCGATATGCACGAGCGTCGCGGCAAGGATCGACGAGCCCAGCCCCTGTCCCTGGAACCGCGGATCGACGCCCAGTGTCATCAGGTAGAAATGCGGCTGGTCCTTGGGATGATATTTGTCGGCCACCTGCCTGAACGCACTGGCCCGTCCGATGCCGCCAAGCCCCGTGAAGCGGATCATCGTGCGCAGCAGCCGCAGCTCCTCCAGGATCGGGATCCGCAAATCCGCATGCGCCGGCGGCACCCAGAGCGCCACCGCGCTGTAGTCGTCCGCCAGCCAGAGCTCGTTCCCGCCAAGCCCCAGCACATCGACCAGGTGCCCGAACATCGCCCGCCGGCCTTCGTCACGGCGCTTGTCCTTGCGACCCAGCCACGATGTCACCGGATCATCGGCGAACGCCGCTGTAAGCGTATCCGCCGCGCGCGCCGCATCGCCGGCTACCGCACGACGCGGATTCGAGGCCGCCTGCCGCCGCAGGAAGATCGCGTCGGTGTCATTCATCGTCAGAACCGCTCCGAGAGCCGGATCGCAAGCCGGCAGCCCGCCTTGATGGCACCCGAAAGGAGCCCGTAGCCCGGCGTTTCCTCCGCACCATGCGAGAGCGCCGTGTCGCGATGCGCGATCTCGTCCGCACGGAACGACTCCAGTGTTTCCTTCAGTGCCTCGGCAGGGGCGCCATCGGCCTCGAGCGCGGCAATCTGGTGCGCATAATGCTCGTCGATCACTTCCTCGACCGCCGCCGTGCACGCCATGGCCGCCTTCTCGCCCATCAGCGCCGTCGCAGCACCCAGGGCAAACCCCGCCACGTGCCAGACGGGCGAAAGCACGGTGGGCCTGACGCCATGATCGACAATCAGCCGGTCGAAGGTCTGGAGATGCGCCTTCTCCTGTTCCTCCATGTGACGGATCGTCTGGCCCGACGCCGTGTGACCCAGCACCGCAAGCTGTCCCCGGTAGATCTGCACCGCGCCATGTTCGCCCGCATGGTCGACCCGCAGCATCCGCGCAAGGTTGCGCCGGGCCGCATCGGGGCCCATGTGCCGGGGAGAAGCCTTGGGAAGGGAACTCATTGGGTCAGCCTTTCAGCACGCGCCCGAGGCCCAGGGCCGCAAGCCCCGCGCCCGCGAGCGAGAAAAGGAAGTTGAAACCCGCCAGCGAAATGCCGAACAGCGACCACGGCACCACGTCGCACATCGGCACCACCGTGTTGCGCAGCTGCTCGAGATCGAGCGTCGGCGAAACGACCCCGCCCCCCGTGCACGTCGCAGGCCCCTTCCACCACTTGTACTCGACGCCGGCATGGAACAGCCCCTCATAGGCCGCCCACAGCGCCAGCAGCAGCGCAACCGCGAACAGCCCTGTCAGGATTTGCCGCGACCACCCATTGAACAGCCCATAGGTCAGCGCCGACGCCGTGAAGATCAGCAGGTACCACGGCACGCGCTGCTCAAGGCAAAGCGGGCAGGGCGCAAGCCCGCCCACGATCTGGAACGTCCACGCGCCGATGATGATGAAGTTCGACAGCCCCAGCAGCGCCAACCCCGGAAACGCGCGCAGCGCAACAAGGCTCCTGAGGGACGTGGCAAGCGGGGACGGGCTCATGCGGCCGACTATACGCCCCGACCGGCCACCCCGACAAACCCCCGGGGCTGCCCAAAACCCGTGTTGACGAAAGGCCGCGGGTCCCTAAGATGCGCCCCCTTGC
>JAGWXR010000115.1 GCA_018969785.1 Alphaproteobacteria bacterium | reverse complement strand
CGGATGAGGCAACCCGTGGCCTGCCCCGAAACACACGATCCGGGCGTGTTCGAGGAAACGGCCCACAATGCTCTTCACGCGGATGTTGTCGGACAGGCCGGGAATGCCGGGCCTGAGACAGCATATGCCACGCACGACAAGGTCGATCTGCACGCCGGCCTGGCTTGCCTTGTAGAGTTCGTCGATCACGGCCGAATCAACCAGCGCGTTCAGCTTGGCCCAGATCCGGGCCGGGCGGCCGGCACGGGCGTGGGCGATCTCCTCGTCGATGTGCGTGAGAAGCGTCCGCCGCAGGTTGACCGGCGAGACCGCCAGCTTCTCGAGCTGGTCGGGCCTTGCATAGCCGGTGATGAAGTTGAACACCTTGCCGGCATCGCGGCCCATGGCCGGATCAGCGGTGAAGAGCGACAGGTCGGTATAGATCCGCGCCGTCGTTGCGTGATAGTTGCCGGTACCGAAATGCACGTAGGTGCGCATCGTGCCGCCTTCGCGGCGCACGACCAGCGAGATCTTGGCATGCGTCTTCAGCTCGATGAAGCCATAGACGACCTGGACGCCGGCGCGCTGGAGGTCGATTGCCCACTTGATGTTGGCCGCCTCGTCGAAACGGGCCTTGAGTTCGACCACGGCGGTGACGGACTTGCCGGCCTCGGCCGCCTCGATCAGGGCCTGGACCACGGGTGAATCGTTGCCGGTACGATAGAGCGTCTGCTTGATCGCCACGACGTCGGGGTCGGCTGCGGCCTGGCGGAGGAACTGCACCACCACGTCGAAGGTCTCGAAGGGATGGTGGACGATGAAGTCCTTGGCGCGGATCGCGGCGAAACAGTCGCCGTTGAACTCGCGGATGCGTTCGGGATAGCGGGGATTATAGGGCTTGTAGGCGAGCTCCGGGTGGTCCGGCGCGATGAGCTGGCGGGTGTCGGCGAGGCCAAGCAGGCCATCGACGACCACCGGCGCGCGCCCGGCGAGGTCGATCTTCTCGGCGAGAACGGCGCGCAGGCCCTCGGGCATGGATTGCTCGAGCTTCAGGCGGATGACGACGCCGCGGCGGCGGCGCTTGAGGGCGCCTTCGAACCAGCGGGCAAGGTCCTCGGCTTCCTCGGCGACCTCGATGTCGCTGTCGCGGATGACGCGGAAACAACCACGGCCCAGCACCTCGTAGCCGGGAAAGAGCTTGTCGAGGAACTCGCCGATGACCTTTTCGAGCGCGATGAACCGGACCTGTTCGCCAGGGGCGCCCGGCAGGCGGATGAAGCGCGGGACCTGGCCCGGAATGGGGACGAGCGCATCCATCTCGTGGCCGTCGGTGCGCCGCTTCAGCTGCAGCATCAGCGCGAGGCCGAGGTTCGGGATGAAGGGAAAGGGGTGGGCCGGATCGATGGCCAGCGGGGTCAGTACCGGGGCGACATCGTTGAGGAAGCGGGCTTCGAGCCATGGCCGCTCGACAGGCGTCAGCTCGCCCGTGTCGATGACGGTAATGCCTGCCTTCTTGAGGAGGACCTGCAGGGAGAGCCAGACCGCATGCTGCTCCTTCATGAGGCTCATGGCCGTGGCATCGACGGCGTCAAGCTGCTGCTGGGGACGCAGGCCGTCGTCGGACAGGGTGTTCACGCCCTCGCGTACCATGCCCTTCAGGCCGGCGACGCGGACCATGTAGAACTCGTCGAGGTTGGCAGCCGAGATCGAAAGGAACCTCAGGCGCTCGAGCAATGGGTGGCGCGGGTTCTTGGCTTCCTCGAGCACGCGCGTGTTGAAGGCAAGCCATGAAAGCTCGCGATTGATCAGGCGGTCGCGCGAGGCGGGATCGATGCTCTTCGGCTGCGGACGGGTGTCACGCTTCTGTGTCCCTGCATTTGCAGCAGGCGACTGCGCGTCACGCTTTGGTGTCGTGTTTTCCATGTTCGCCTTCATCCCAGCCCCGGGCCATCCCCACGCCCGTCCCCAGGCCGGACCCTAGCCCAAAGCATCCTCGTTGTCAGCCGAGCGGCCGTCGTCGTCGCCGTAGAGACGCTGCAAGGCGCGTGCAGCCGTCTCGATGGAGGGCTTGCGCTTCTTCTCGAGCGCAAGATAGTCCATCAGCGCAACCAGGCGTTCGGCATCGACGAAGGATCGCCTGAGCCTTGGTGCAAGATAGGCAATCAAAGCTTCAGGAAACTTAAGCTGGCGGTCGTGTGACAGTTTTATGAGGACGCGGGCCATCAGCGCCTCGTCAGGCAAATCAAGGCCTGCGCCGCCGACCGCGGTTAACCGGGAGTGAAGATCCGGCACGGCGGTCGGCCAGCGCGGCGGGGCCTCCTCGCCGGTGAGCAGCAGCCAGCCATTGGTCTGGTTCACGAAATTGACAAGATGGAACAGGCCCGCGCCCATGACGGACTGCCCTGCCCCGTCGACGAGGATGGCGGCGCCGGGGGCAAGGTCGGCGAGGCGTTCGACGGTGACCTCGGCGGGTGCCAGTTCGATGGCGCTGGCCTTGCGGCGCCAGACCTGTGCGAGATGCGTCTTGCCGCTGCCGCTCGGTCCCCAGATCGCGCAGACGCGTGCAGGCCATTGCGGCCAGGCGTCGATGAAGGCCAGTGCTTCCTCGTTGGACGTGCCGGCGATGAAGTCCTCGCGCGCGGTGCTGCGCCGCAGCTCGAAGGCGAATGGCAGCTGCGATGAGGGAGAGGCCTCGGCCATCTGGTCTCGGGCTCCGGTGCGAGGGGCCTTATCCACCCTTTGCCGTCCCGGCCTCGCGGATCGCGCGCTGGCCTTCGAAGTAGTAGGCAATCCACGACGCGATGGTGAAGCCACCGGCGACAAGGGCGATGATGAGGCGCGGTGTTTCCAGCCCGAGGGCGAAGGCGAGATCGGCCATGGTCACGAGCAGCAGCAGCACCTGGAAGAACGTGGTCAGCTTCGAGATGAAGAGCGGCTTCATGCGCAGCGGCTGGCCTGCCATGCGGTTGAAGGCTGCAACCGTCGCGACGATTGCCACGTCGCGGGCCAGCACGATGATCATCAGCCAGAGCGGCAGGTGGCCCTGCGCCGTCAGCAGGCCGAACAGCGTGACGATGAGGATCTTGTCGGCGATCGGGTCGAGATAGGCGCCGATGGCCGACTTGTGGCTGAAGTGGCGCGCGAGGAAACCGTCGATCGCGTCCGAGGCGCCGGCGACCATCGTCAGCCAGAACGCGCGCGACCAGTCCTGCCCGAGAAGGGCAATCGCGATGAAGGGCACCAGGACCAGCCGGACGGCCGTGACGCCGTTTGCCAGCGTCAGGCCGTACTGCTGTGGCCTAAGGAACCACGGGGTTCGTGCCGGCGGCGGCTGGGGAGGCTGCATTTCGGGTGATGGTCCATTGGCCCTTGTCGTCGGCCGACAGCAAGACGTTCGACTGCGCAAGCGTGGTCTGCAACTGGTCAACGCGACCGACATAATCGAGGCGCACGCGCGCGCCGCCGACCGTCATCTCCTCGACGGCGGTGCGCTGGATGGCCCTTGTCGCTTCCAGCGTGCGGCGGATGGCGACCCATTCCTGCAGGCTGCGGAAGGGAACGCGCGCCGAGACGGTGGCCTGCGTCGAGAAGTCGACAGATGTGGTGCGCTTCCATTCTTCCTGGAGCGTGTCGGTGACGGCGCCTGCGGCCCGCATGGCGAGCGCGGGATCGTCCTCGGTGCCCTGGCGGACGAAGGCCGAAGCGCGTGGCACGCGGTTGTCGGGGCGGATATGCGTGGTGGATACCTGGAAGCCGGTGGCCGAGCGCGTGAGGGAGGCGACGAGGACCGAGCCGGCGCCATAGCGGTCGGCGAGCGGCTTGACCATGTTCCAGTCAGCCATCTGCGAGACGGTGGCCAGCGAGGTGATGTCGGCTGCATCGCCGACGGGTACGGTCACGGGCACGAGGCGCGGACGGCGGCTCTGTGCGGACCAGGCCGTCCCCCAGAACGATTCGGGCTGCCAGGCCGTTCCTGTCAGCGCAATCACGAGCACGGGCTTGGAGACGGACTCGGAATACTGGACGCCCGCCTTGCGCAGGACATCCCTGACGCCGGCCGCATTGAAGACATAGGTCACCGTCGCCAGATAGCGCGTGCTCGAGTGGCGCTCGCCGGAGATGTCGAACGAACGGACGAGCGGCTCAAGCGCCTCGTCGGTCAGCGGGGGCAGCCTGTTCCACTCGGCTGCGGGCGTCAGGCGGCGGAACACATCCGTCCAGGCGCGCTGGCGGCCCTTGGCGAGCGCGGTTTCCTTGGCCGCCGAGGGGCTGGGACCTGTTCCGTCCACAACCACGTCCGCCACCGTCCACAGGTCGGCGGCCGCGGCCTTCGCCATCATGCCGAGCGACAGCAGCAGCGCGGCTGCGAGGCCCATCGCAGCGACAGACAGGGACGCGCCGAAGCGCCGGCCAGACCGTTGAAACATCGCCATTCCCACCAGTGTTTCCGATTTTCAACGCAAATCTACACGATCCGGCTTGCCGTGCGCAAAGGGGAGTTTGTCGCCCAAATGGAATGCCCCATACCCGTTCGCGCCATTTGCGTCGCACGGGTGCGGGCCGTAGGTTGCCCGTGATACCGACTCAACGCCCCCGTTTCGTCGGGCCGCAGGGGCGCGGCAACTCGAGAAAGCGTTTGGCCGCATGCACATCCAGCAGAAGTTCATTGCCGGCATCCTGACGCTGCTGCCGCTTGCCGCGGTCTGGGTCGTCCTGAAACTGATCATCGATGCCCTTTCCTATTTCGGCAGTCCCTGGGTCAGCTGGTTTGCCCTGACCTTCGGGCCGATGCTGCCTCCGGGGGTGGAGCACGTCCTGTCCAGCGATGCGTTCCTCTACATCATCGGCACCATCTTCACGCTCGGGGTCATCTATGCGGTGGGCACGCTGGCCTCTCGCGTCGTGGGGCAGCAGCTGCTCGAGGCGTTCGAGGGCATGCTGGCGCGTGTGCCGTTCGTGCACATGATCTATTCCTCGACCAAGAAGGTGATCTCGGTCCTGCAGACAAAGCAGGAGAACGTTCAGCGCGTCGTGCTGATCGACTTCCCGAATGCCGACATGCGGGCCATCGGATTTGCCATGCGCACCTTCCACGAGACGACGACAGGCCAGGAGCTGACGGCGGTGTTCGTGCCGACGGCGCCCAACCCGACGTCGGGTTATCTGGAGATCGTCCCCTCGGCCAATGTCATTCCCGTCGACATGACAGCCGACCAGGCGATGGCGATGATCGTGTCGGGCGGCGTCGTGGGTCCGGACAGGATTACCTTCCTGCACAGGCCGACACCTTCACCGATGCCGGGCGCGCCCAAGCCTCACTCGTAGCGCAGGGCCACGATCGGATCGAGGCGCGAGGCCCTGAGAGCGGGGAAGAAGCCGAAGGCGATCCCGATCAGCGTCGGCACGCCGAAACCGAGCAGCACGACCTCGAGCGTGACGGCCACCGGCACGCCGATCGCCCCGCCGATGGCCATGGCACCGAGGAAGCCGATCGTCGCCCCGGTGATGCCACCGGCCAGCGAGAGGATCACCGCCTCGATGAGGAACTGCAGCAGCACGTCGGATTGCTGCGCGCCGACGGCCAGCCTGATCCCGATCTCGCGCGTGCGCTCTGTCACGGCCACGAGCATCACATTCATGATGCCGATGCCGCCCACGACGAGGCTGATGGCGGCGACGCCTGCCACTGTCAGGGCCAGCTGGAAGCCGATGGACTGCAGGGTCTTGACCTGCTCGCGGATGTCATCGACGCGGAAATTGTCCTTGCGGTCGCCGGTGATGCCGCGGCGTTCGCGCATCAGAAGCTTGATCGCCTCGACGGCGGGCGTGATCTGGCTCTTCGACTGCGCCATCACGAAGATGGCGTCCACGTTCGTGTTGCCGTCGAGCCGGCGCTGGAAGGCCGGCAGCGGCATCACCACCATGTCATCGGCGTCGTTGGCCACGAACGAGTTCGCCGAGCGCGCGATCGTGCCGATGATCTGGCAACTGAAGGAGCCCGACCTGAGCGTGGCGCCCACCGGGTTCAGGTTGCCGAACAACTCCTTGCGCGGGGTGTCCCCCAGAAGACAAACCGTGCTGCCCACGTTGACTTCGGCGCGGGTGAAATTGCGCCCCAGCCCGATCTTCCAGTTGCGGATCGGGAACATGTCGAGCGTCACGCCCGAGACCTCGGTCTGGTACTCGCGCCCGTTGGATGAAACCATCAGGTAGTCCGAACTCTGGGGCGCCACGCCCGCGATGCCGTTGATGGCATTGCGGATGGCCTCGGCATCGCCGAGCCGCAGCGGTACCCGGCGGTCCTGTCCCGGCTCGCGCCGCGGCTGCACGATGATCATGTTGCGGGCAACCGCCTCGACATCGTCCATCACCTGCCGCGATACGCCCTGCATCACCGAGACGACAACGATGACGGCGGCCACGCCGATGATCATGCCCAGCGCGGTGAGCGAGGTGCGCATCAGGTTTCCCCGCAGTTCGCGCAGGGCCATGAGGATGGTGTTCAGGAACATGCGCGCACTTTATCTGCCGGAAGTTATCGAATAAACGTTGACGATCGGTCCGGAGCCTTCACATCGGCGTGATAATTCCCTTGAGGACGGCCCAGGCCAGAGCCCGATTCCGGGGAATTGCGTCCTGCGCCGGCTTCATGTAGGCATGGCCCCCTTCTCCGGCGCCGGTTTAGCTCAGGGGTAGAGCAACCGCCTTGTAAGCGGTAGGTCGTCAGTTC
>JAGWXR010000114.1 GCA_018969785.1 Alphaproteobacteria bacterium | reverse complement strand
CTGGCCGTCGATCAGGCTGTCGGGCCTTGCGAAATAGACATACTCGAAGATGCAGAAGCGCTGGCGTGACGGCGGGAAGGGCTGGAAGGATTCGAGGCCTGCGTCCGAGATCACGACGAGCTCGCCGGGCTTCACGTCGCGGACGAACTCGGCGCCAATGATGTCGAGCGCGCAGGTTTCGGAGGCGAGCACATAGGCGCCGTCGACAAGGCCGATGACCAGCGGGCGGACGCCGAGCGGATCGCGCACGCCGATCAGCTTCTTGCGCGTGAGGGCCACAAGCGAGTAGGCGCCCTCGACCTGCTTGAGCGCGTCGACGAGGCGTTCGACGATGTTGCCGGCGGTCGAGGTGGCAACGAGGTGGACGATGCACTCGGAGTCGGACGTCGAATAGAAGATCGAGCCCTTGCGCACGAGGCGCCTGCGCAGGGCGTGGGCGTTGGTGAGGTTGCCGTTGTGCGCGATGGCGATGCCGCCGACATCGTCGTCGCCGATGGCCACGTCGGCGAAGAAGGGCTGGATGTTGCGGTTCAGCGAGCCGCCGGTCGTGGAATAGCGGTTGTGGCCGATGGCGCGATTGCCCTTGAGGCGATCGAGCGGGCCGCCAACCGAGAACTGGTCGCCGACCAGGCCCTCGCGGCGTTCCATGTAGAAACGCTCGCCGTCATAGCTGACGATGCCCGAGGCTTCCTGTCCCCGGTGCTGCAGGGCGTGGAGGCCGAGTGCCACGAAGGCGGCTGCCTCGGGTTTGCCCCAGATGCCAAAGATCCCGCACTCCTCGCGCAGCTTGTCGTCCGCGAGGGGGTTGTTGGAAGGATCAGCGCTCATCACGGTCTGTCGTGGGAGGATACCAGCTGGTCAAAACTGCGCCGGTCCTTGTCGGCGTAGAGTTGATCCTTATCGCCGCTTTTCCCGCCACCCTCACTGGTTGCTTCGGTGCGAGGGGATTTTGGCACAGGCTTGGGCTTGGTGTCGCGGTCCGTCTGGACCTTGTCAGCCGTTTTTGTTGTCACAGGTGCGGGTTTTGCCACCGGCCTGGATTTGGGCGGCGCCGCGTCCGCCTTGTCCTCTGCCTTGGCAGTTTTGGCTGTCTTGTCCTGCTTGTCCGGGGATTTCTTCCCCAGGGTTTTCAGGACGTCAGCCGTGCCCTGCACAACTGGCAGGAGGCGGGCTTCCCTCAGCCACTTGGGGTGGTTCTGTTCGTCCTTGTCGAAGGTGGTGAACAGCCCGTAGGCGACGCCGACGATCAGGAGGCCGCGGGCGAGCCCGAAGACGAAGCCAAGGGACTTGTCGAGGGGGCCGGCGCGCGAACCGCGCACGACCTCCGACAGCCGGAAGCTGATGAATGACACCGGCACGAGCACGATGAAGAAGACGGCGACCAGCGCCAGAAAATCGGCGAGCATGCCAAGCTCAGGCAGCATCTTGCGGCCCAGCGGCGTGGTGACCGGCCAGATGAAGACGGCGACGAGGGCTGCAATCAGCCAGGCGCTGACCGACAGCGTCTCCTTCAGGAAGCCGCGGTGCCACGCGATCATGCCGGAGACCAGGAGGATCCCCATGATGGCGAAGTCGACGGAGGTCAGGTCAGCGTTCATCGGCGCCCATGCGTGTTCGAAACTACAGTGAACGCATTGGGTTAATGAAAGGTTTTCAGCTGCTCTATCAACGCGGCGACGGAGGGGATTGGGGTTGTCTCGATGCCCTTGGGCGGGGTTATGCCCGGGGGCACGAAGGCGCGCCGGAAGCCGAGCTTCTGGGATTCCTTCAGCCGCGCCTCGGCCTGGCCGACGGCGCGCACCGTTCCGGAAAGGCTGATCTCGCCGAAGAAGACCACGTCATGCGGGATCACGACGCCGAGGTGGGACGAGACGAGGGCGCCGGCGGCGGCGAGGTCGGCGCCGGGCTCGCCGATGCGCAGGCCGCCGGCCACGTTGAGGTAGACGTCCTGCGAGGAGATGCCAATGCCGGCGCGCGCGTCGAGCACGGCGAGCACCATGGCAAGGCGCGCGGAGTCCCAGCCCACGACGGCGCGGCGCGGAGCGCCGTAGGCGGCCTGCGCGACGAGGGCCTGGATTTCCACGAGCAGGGGGCGCGTGCCCTCGACGCCGGCGAAGACGGCGGCACCCGAGGCGCGGGCCTCCTTTGGTCCGAGGAAGAGGGCCGAGGGGTTCAGCACCTCGGCAAGGCCGGTCTCCATCATCTCGAAGACGCCGATCTCGTCGGTGGGGCCGAAGCGGTTCTTGACGGCGCGCAGGATGCGGAACTGGTGGCCGCGCTCGCCCTCGAAATAGAGGACGGCGTCGACCATGTGCTCCACCACGCGGGGGCCGGCAATCTGCCCGTCCTTGGTGACGTGGCCGATGAGCAGCAGCGCGGTGCCGCGGCGCTTGGCAAAGCGGATGAGCTCCTGCGAGCAGGCCCGGACCTGGCTGACGGTGCCGGGTGCGGCCTCGATGCTGTCGGCCCAGAGGGTCTGTATCGAGTCGACCACGAGGACCGCCGGTGGCTGGCCGCTTTCGAGCGTCGAGAGGATATCGCGCAGGCTGGTCTCGGCGGCGAGGCGGACCTGCGAATGCTCGAGGCCGAGGCGTTTCGCGCGCAGGCGGGTCTGGTCGATGCCTTCCTCGCCCGAGATGTACACGGCGGTCTTGCCGGACTTCGCGATGGCGGTGAGGGCCTGCATCAGCAGCGTCGACTTGCCGATGCCCGGGTCGCCGCCGATGAGCAGGGCCGAGCCCGGCACGAGGCCGCCGCCGCAGACGCGGTCGAATTCCGCGAGGCCCGTCAGCAGGCGGGGTGGCGGCTCCGACGAGCCCGCGACGGACACGAGTTCGATGATGCGCCCACCGCGGCCCGAGACCTTGGAGCCCGGGATGGCTGCTGCGTCCTGTTCCTCGCTGAGCGAGTTCCACGAGCCGCAGCCTTCGCACCGGCCACCCCATTTCGGGTAGCTGGCGCCACAGGACTGGCAGACGAATTTGGGCGAAGGTCGGGCCATGGTCTTGGGAGACTAATGCGAGGGTGCGATTCGAACAGGGCGCAGGGGGATGAGGCGGCGCCCGGCCTGTGGAAAACACCGGCTCGAGCAATATGGAACAAATAGAGTACGCTATGCTGCCTGTCAAGCCTTTCCTGCAGCCGCGACCCTGCGCTCCCCGGCTCAGGGCACGGCAGCCTGAGGCACATCCGCAATCCTGTGGCATCATGCAGGCGTCTGGAGACGTTCGTGCGAATTGCGGGGACACATTCTAGCTTCCCGATGATGCCATCCCTGGGTTGGATGGCGGGATGCGTGATCATGGGGAGGGCCGGACCCTAGAGGTTCTCCGGCGCACAACCGACGGCCTTTGGCAATGTGACAGCGTCTGCGCTGACGGCGGGTCCCGGATGGTGATAGGCTATGTGCCACGGATCGCGCGAGGATTGTGATGAGTACCGTCTATCAGGAACTTGATGAGAAGCTCATCGATTTCATCCGCAAACAGAAGATGTTCTTTGTTGCTTCTGCGCCGTTGTCTGCGGATGGGCATGTGAATGTGAGCCCCAAAGGCTATGACTGTTTCCGCATCGTCAACCCGCGGCAGGTGGCATACCTGGACCTGGGGGGCTCGGGTATCGAGACGGTCGCCCATGCCCGGGAGAACGGGCGGATCACCATCATGTTCTGCGCGCTGGAGGGACCCGCGCTGATCCTGAGGCTCTATGGCCGGGCCACGATCATGCAGTTTGACCATCCCTCGTTTCCACAGGAGCTGGCAAAGTTCCCCGGGTTCACGCGGGCGCGAAATGTCGTGTTCATCGACATCGAGCGCATCGCCGACAGCTGCGGCTGGGGCGTGCCCTTCTATGAATTCAAGGGGCCGCGGGAGCAGCTGCAGCGTGCGATCGAGCACCGCGCGCAGGACGAGTGGGAGCAGCGGCGCTTCGAGTCCAATGCCCGCAGCATTGACGGGCTGGCTGGTCTCGTCAGGGACAGCGGGGGCTAGGCTTGCGTGGATAGGCTTTCGAACGTAACGCCTGACGCCTGCCGCTTCACGCAGGCCCTTGTGCGCCTTCCGGGGCGCAGTGTTGTCGATGGGCTGCGGGCCATCGATCGTGGCGCGCCTTGCCTTGCGGGTGTTGTCGCAGAGCATGCCGCCTATGTGCGTGCGCTCGAGGCTGCGGGCGTGTCGGTGGAGGTGTTGCCCGCGCTCGAGGCGTTTGCGGACTCACTCTTTGTCGAGGATACGGCGCTGGTCTTTCCCGAAGGCGCGATCCTGCTGAGGCCCGGTGCACCGAGCCGGGCGGGGGAGTGTGCGCACATGGAACCCGTGCTGCGCCGGCGGTTTTCGAAGGTGCTCGCGCTCGAGGAGGGGCATGCCGATGGCGGGGACATATTGACGACGTCTGACTCTGTCATGATCGGGCGATCGGCGCGCACGGATGCGGTTGGTGCGGCAGCGCTGGTGCGCCTGCTTGCAACGTTCGGGCGGCGGGGTGTCGTGGTCGATACGCCGCCTGGTGTCCTGCACTTCAAGACCGACTGTGCGCTTGTCGACGGGGGTACAGTGTTGGCCACCGCGCGCCTGGCATCGTCGGGCGTGTTCAAGGGGATGCGCGTGCTGGTCGTGCCCGAGGGCGAGGAGGCCGCTGCCAATGCCTTGCGGATCAATGATCGCGTGTTCGTGGGGGAGGGTTATCCGCGGACAGCCGACCTGCTGACGCGCGCAGGCCTGCGCGTCGTGACGTTGCCGGTGCAGCAGATTGGCCTCATCGATGCGGGATTGTCCTGCATGTCGTTGCGGTGGTGAGGGTGGCGATCCCCCATCCGTCATCCGCCGCCTGCCGGCGCCGGATGCCACCTTCCCCCTCAAGCGAGGGAAGGGCAATGGCTCAGGACATGCTTTCCAGCTTGCGCGGGTCCCCGGCCGTCATCCGCCAGCTCAGGCGGTGCCATGCGCCGGCGCGCGCTCGAGGTTGGCTTCGGGGATGAGGCTGCGCATCCGCCTGGAGAACGAGGCGAGGCAGACTTCCTTGGGCGACAGCGGGCCTGACGTGTAGCTCGAGGAGGTCATGCCGGCCTGTACGCCCTCGATCAGGGTCGTGTCCTCGGCGTTGACCTGGCGGTTGATGCGCCAGTTCAGGTAGCGCGCGGCGCGCACTTCGCGGCTCGTGGCGGGGTGCACGTAGGCGATTTCCCGGATCAGGGTTTCGGTGGGCGATACCGGGATGAACTGCATGAAGTCGACCTGGTCGGGGTAGATGTCGAAGGCCACGTTCGGCCAGAGCTTGTAATAGACCCAGGTGCGCCGGAGGTGTGCGGGCACGTGCTCGAGTTTGCCGAGCAGCCCCTGGTAGGCCCTCTCTGACCAGTTCTCGGAGGCATTTGACTGAAGTTCGCCCGTCATCTTGTCGACCCAGGTCTCGGCCTCGATCCGGTAGGATGAGCCAAGCAGGCGCGTCAGGCCCGGATGGGCAACGGGGATGTGCATGCCATCGGAATAATTGTCGGCGACGTTCTTCCAGTTGACCTTGCGCGGGCGCAACGTGACGCGGCCGTTCGGGATCAGGGTCTCGAAGGCGTAGGGTTTCAGTTCCTCGGCATAGGGCGCCATCATCTCGGCGATGCTGGGCAGGCCCTTCTCGAAGCGTACGAAGATGAAGCCCTGGAAGATTTCCTGCTCGACCGGCTCGAGGCCGTGGCGGGACTTGTCGAGGTCCTCGAAGCCCTGCCATTTCGGGATGCCGTTCAGCTTGCCGTCGAGGCCATAGCTCCAGGCGTGGTAGGGGCAGACGAGGCGGTGGCCGCAATTGCCGCGTGCTTCGGGTGCGATCCTCGAGGCGCGATGGCGGCAGACATTGTGGAAGCTGCGCAACACGCCATCGCTGCCCCGCACGGTAACCACCCGCTCGCCGATGACATCCAGCGTGATGTAGTCGCCCGGCGCCGGCGCATCGTTGATGTGGCCCATGATGTGCCAGGCCTGGCGGAAGACCCTGGCGCGCTCGAGTTCGAAGAAGCGCGGGTCGGTATAGAGCCATCCTGGCAGGCTTGTGTTCATCGCTGCCCCATCGGGTTCTCGGTTCATCGCAGGTCGCGGTAGCTGCCACGGTGGTAGCCGGGGCGCGTCCTGCGTGCAAGCGGCAGGGTTAAGCGCAGGCGGTGGAGGCGGGCCCCCCATCCGTCATCCGCCGCCTGCCGGCGCCGGATGCCACCTTCCCCCGCAAGCGGGGGAAGGGCAATGAATCACAAGCCGTGCAGCCCTTCCCCCGCTTGCGGGGAAAGGTGGATGGCTGCGTAGCTGCGAGACGGATGGGGGGCTGCGGTCCTCGCCTAGCGGGCGACTTCCATCTTGATCGGGCCTTCGGCGCGGCCGTGGATGAACTGGTCGACATAGGGGTTGCCCGAGTTGTCGATGTCTTCCTTGCGGCCCGACCAGATGATCCTGCCCTTGTAGATCATGGCGACCTTGTCGGCGATCTTGCGGGCCGAGGCCATGTCGTGGGTAATCGACATGGTGGTGACGCCGAGGTCCTTCACGGTCGCCACGATCAGGTCGTTGATGACGTCGGCCATGATCGGGTCGAGGCCGGTTGTCGGTTCGTCGAAGAAGATGATCTCGGGTTCGGCGGCGATCGCGCGGGCGAGGCCGACGCGCTTCTGCATGCCGCCGGAAAGCTCGGAGGGCGAGAGTTCGCCAACCTCGGGGCCGAGGCCGACCTTGGCGAGCTTCGTGAGCGCGATCTCCTTGGCCTTGGCGCGGCCCATGCCGCGGCCCTGGATGAGGGCGAAGGCGACGTTCTCCCAG
>JAGWXR010000113.1 GCA_018969785.1 Alphaproteobacteria bacterium | reverse complement strand
GATGGCGGGCGGCGATGCGGGGACGCTTTACGCGTCCCCGCAGTTTCCATTTCAGGCGAGCTTGGGCTCGAGCTTCTTGCAGGCGTCGATCAAGCCGCGCACGGCGTCGACCGACTTCGTGAGCATGGCCTGCTCGTCCGGCAGCAGGTTCAGCGAGATCACCTTCTCGACGCCGCCGGCGCCGATGACGCAGGGCACGCCGACATAGATGTCCTTGAGGCCGAATTCGCCCGTGCAGTGGGCCGCGCACGGCAGGATGCGCTTCTTGTCCTTCAGGTAGCTCTCGGCCATGGCGATCGCCGACGTCGCAGGCGCGTAGTAGGCCGAGCCCGTCTTCAGGAGGCCCACGATCTCGGCACCGCCGTCGCGGGTGCGCTGGACGATCTGGTCGAGGCGCTCCTGCTTGATCCAGCCCATCTTCACGAGCTCGGGCAGCGGGATGCCGGCGACGGTCGAGAACCGCGTCAGCGGGACCATGGTGTCGCCGTGACCGCCAAGCACGAAGGCGGTGACATCCTCGACCGAGACCTTGAATTCATCGGCGAGGAAGTGGCGGAAGCGCGCGCTGTCGAGCACGCCGGCCATGCCGACGACCTTGTTGTGCGGCAGGCCCGAGAATTCGCGCAAGGCCCAGACCATCGCGTCGAGCGGGTTGGTGATGCAGATGACGAAGGCGTCCCTGGCATACTGCTTCAGCCCCTCGCCCACGGCGCGCATCACGCCGAGGTTGATGTTCAGAAGGTCATCACGGCTCATGCCGGGCTTGCGCGGCACGCCTGCGGTCACGATCACGACGTCGGCGCCCGCAATGTCGGCGTAGGACTGGGTGCCCCTGTAGTTCGCGTCGAAGCCGTCCACGGGTGCGGACTGTGCGATGTCGAGCGACTTGCCCTGGGGCAGGCCCTCAACGATGTCAAAAAGGACGACATCCCCAAGTTCCTTCAATCCCACGAGATGGGCGAGCGTGCCGCCGATTTGACCGCCGCCGATGAGTGCAATTTTTTTGCGAGCCATTTTGGGTCTTTCTGCTTCCTGAAGTTGTGCCGACACGGATCACCACGCCTGGCGTGAGCTATCCCGTATCGCAGTTAATCGAGGTGAGGAAGGGCTGGTATCGAATCGTGAGGAAACGCACAAGCGGCGCGTGTGCGTGTGCAGGAAATTCCACTGTCAACCGAATTATTGCCTAAACCAAATTTTGAGGGTATGCTGCGGCATCAAAGTTGCAGTGCCTCTACAGCCTGTCTGGTGTCGCGACCGATCCCCCCCGTTTTCCGGTCGCGAAGGTAAAAAGTGGAGTTTTTCATGCGCTTGACCGCTCTCGCAGCGATCCTGGCCTCGACCACAATGCTTGGTGGCTGTGCCGGAACGATCGCCGGTGTCTCACTGGGATCCATCAGCTCCTTCGCCGGGTTTGCATCAACCATCTTTACCGGCGCGGATCTCGGCGAGCATGCCGCCTCGCTGATCACGGGCAAGGATTGCCGCTTCTCGGAAGCGATGGTCCGCTCCGACCGCAAGGTCTGCGAGGACGCCGGGTCGCCTGCAACCCGCGATGATTTCCGCGGTATCTTCGTGGAGCGCGTCGAGGCGGATGGCACGGTTGTCTATGCGGCGCCGAAGTACATGCCCGCGAGCGTGGGTGCCGGCGAGAACGAGAATGACCCGGATGTCGTCTGGGCACTGATCAAGCAGCAGAAACAGCGTGAAGCAGCCGAGCGCCAGCTCGCCCGCGCCACGAGCGGACAGCAGATCGATGTCGCGGCGCTGGCCAGCGGCAACCTGCCCACGGGGTCGCTGTCGTTCCTGCCCGTCGGGTATCGCGCCGGCAGCACCGCGTCCCTCGACGAGGAGCCCGCCAGCCAGACGGCCGCACAGCCCCGCAACTTCAGCAATCCCGCCGCGTCGGAGCGCCAGGTCGCAGCCAAGCCGGCGCCCGTTACCGCCCCCTCGATCGAAGAGCCTCCGGTGATCGACGAGAAGGCCTTCACGCTTTCCATGCAGATCGCGCAAGCCACCGGCTCGGGCGGACCCTTCATTCCGGCCACGACGAACGCCAAGCCGGTCTCCTCGAAGCTGGTCAATGGCGAGCCGGTCCTCGTCATGCGGATCGCGCCGGTTGTTTCGCAGATTGCCGCTGTCACGACAGCAGAGCCAACGCCTGCCGCCCCGGCACCGGAGGCTGCGCCCGAGCCCGTGTCACCGCAGGGCCTGATGACCTCGCTGCCTGTCGCCACGACACCGTTCGAGGAGATCATTCCGGCACCCGCTCCGCCGCCGCCTCCCGTGGCAAAGGCCAAGCCGAAGCCGGCTCCGGCCGAGCTTGCGCAGGCCCAGCCGAAGCCCGCGAAGCCGAAGGCAGCGCCGCCGGCGCCCCGTATCGCACCTGAAGACGACGCCTATCAGCCACCCGCGTCAGAGGCGGTCGCGTCGACGGCCCCCGAAATCCTCGAGACGCTTCCGGGCGCCGAGAGCGTGCCTGTTGCCGCGCCGCCGGTATCGCCAGCGGTGGCCGACAACTCGCCGATTGCCACGTCGGGGCCCGCCCCGCTGATCACGCCGCCGCAGCCCTAGCCTATAGCGGCAGGGGCACGGGTGGCGTTTCCCGGGCGTAACCGACGTTTCGCCGAGGCCTTTCGCCGTTTCGAACTCGCGGGAGCGGTTGGCGTCTGGCGTTCCTCGGCAGCCAGCCAGACAGATCCCCAACGGGAATTCCTGCGCGCAAGCTCAGTTGCGGGGGGCTGCGCCCGTGCCGGTGTCTTGCCCGCTGACCTTGAGCGGCTTGTGGCTGCGGGCGAGATAGTCGGCGGACTGCATCTCGATCAGGCGCGAGACGGTGCGTTCGAACTCGAAGGCGCCGTCGCCTGCAGGATAGAGCTCTGCCGGCGGGGCTTCTGCGGTTGCCAGCAGCTTCACGGAGCGGTCGTACAAGGCATCGATGAGCGTGACGAAGCGCTTTGCCTCGTTGCGGTGCTGCGGCTTCATCCGGGGTATGCCCGAGACGACGACGGCGTGGTAGCGATCGGCGATCGCCAGATAGTCCTGCGGGCCCATGGCCGTGCGGCACAGCGCTTCAAACGTGAAACGCGCGACGCCGCGGGCCTGCTCGGGGATCGCGAGCTTGCGTCCCATCACCTCGATGCTGTCGGGGGTACCCGCATGCATGCCGGTCAGGTCGAGCCACAGGTTGTCGAGCGCGTGCGAGGCGTCGGCCGAGAGCGGATGGAACCAGACGGCGCTGCGCTCGAGCCTTGCGAGCCGGTAGTCGATCGGGCCCTCGAGGTTCACGATCGTCATCTGCTTTTCGATCAGCGCGATCGCGGGCATGAAGAGCTGGCGGTTGATACCATTCTCGTAGAGGTCGGCAGGGATCCTGTTCGAGGTAGCCACGATGACGACGTTACGTTCGAAGAGTTCGCCGAAAAGCCGATAGAGGATCATTGCGTCGGCGATGTCGGTGACCTGGAACTCGTCGAAGCACAGAAGCGTCGCGCTGCGGCTGATCTCGTCTGCGACCTTCGGGATCGGGTCGCCCTGTGCGGTGTCTCGGAAGCGTTTTACGGCCTTGTGGACCTCGGCCATGAAGTCATGGAAGTGGACGCGGCGGCGTGGCTCGATGCTTGTGGCCTCGTAGAAGAGATCCATGAGCATCGACTTGCCCCGCCCCACGGGGCCATGGATGTACATGCCCCCGGGGGGCGGACTTGCCTTTCGAAATGGCAAGAGCGACCTGCGCCGCGAGGCGGCCCACACCTCGAGGGCGGCCGACAGGCCGGCGAGTGCCTCGGCCACGCGCATTTGAGCGGGGTCGCCCGACAGCTTGCCGGCCGACACGAGTTGCGCGTAACGCTCGACCGGGTTCATGGGTGCGACGATATCCGCGGGCGCAGGCCTCGGCCCTGCCCTATTTCATCGTGGGGATGACGAAGCTTGCGCCTTCGCGCACGCCGCCCTTGGGCCAGCGCGCGGTCACGGTCTTGATCTTGGTGAAGAAGCGTACGCCCTCCGGGCCGTGCTGGTTGACATCACCGAAGGCCGAACGCTTCCAGCCGCCGAAGGTATGGTAGGCGAGCGGCACGGGGATCGGCACGTTGATGCCGACCATGCCAACCTGGACCTTGCTTGCAAACTCGCGTGCGGCGTCGCCATCGCGCGTGAAAATGGCAACGCCGTTGCCATACTGGTGTTTCGTTGGCAGGAGGGCTGCTTCCTCGAAGTCCTTTGCGCGAACGACCTGGAGGACGGGGCCGAAGATCTCTTCCTGGTAGGTGCGCATCGACGGTGTCACGCGGTCAAAGAGCGAGCCGCCGAGGAAGAAACCGTTCTCGTAACCCTGCATGCGGAAATTGCGACCGTCGACGACGAGCTCGGCGCCTTCCTTCACGCCCATATCGATGTAGCCCTTGACCTTCTCGCGGTGCTCGCGCGTGACGAGGGGGCCATAGTTTGCGGCCGGGTCGGTGGGCGTCGATACCTTGAGGGCCTCGACCCGCGGTTTCAGGCGGCGGACGAGTTCGTCGCCGAGTTTCTCGGTGACGGGAACGGCCACCGAGATGGCCATGCAGCGTTCGCCAGCCGAGCCGTAGCCTGCGCCGATCAGGTCATCGACGACCTGGTCGAGATCGGCGTCGGGCATGATGATCGCGTGGTTCTTGGCGCCGCCCATGGCCTGGACGCGCTTGCCGTTTGCTGTGCCGTTTGCGTAGACGTATTCGGCGATCGCCGTCGAGCCGACAAAGCTGATCGCCTTGATGTCGGGATCGCGCAGGATGGCGTCGACGGCTTCCTTGTCACCGTTCACGACGTTCAGCACGCCGGGAGGTCCGCCGGCCTCGAGGAAGAGTTCGGCGAGGCGCAGGGGGACGCTTGGGTCCTTTTCGCTGGGCTTGCAGACGAAGGTGTTGCCGCAGGCAATGGCCACGCCAAACATCCACATCGGGATCATGGCGGGGAAGTTGAACGGCGTGATGCCGGCG
Source organism: Alphaproteobacteria bacterium (assembly GCA_018969785.1). Taxonomy (GTDB): domain Bacteria; phylum Pseudomonadota; class Alphaproteobacteria; order Micropepsales; family Micropepsaceae; genus SZUA-430. The sequence goes on along the minus strand of JAGWXR010000113.1, from coordinate 1,857 downwards.
ACCACACCCAAGGGCTGGCGCATGGAGTAGACATCGATGCCGGTGCCGGCGTTCTCGGTGTACTCGCCCTTCATCAGGTGGGGGATGCCGCAGGCAAACTCGATGACCTCGAGGCCACGCTGGATGTCCCCCTTCGAGTCGGCGATGACCTTGCCGTGCTCGGCGGAGAGCATGTGGGCGAGCTCGTCCATGTTCTTCTCGACGAGCGCCTTGAAGTTGAACATCACGCGGGCGCGCTTTTGCGGGTTCTGGGCGTTCCACTCGGGGAAGGCCCCGGCTGCGGCCTCGACGGCGGCGCGCAGTTCAGCGGTGGTGGCGAGGGGCGTGCGCGCCTGGACTTCGCCGGTTGCGGGATTGAAGACATCGCCAAAGCGACCCGACGTGCCCTTCACGTGCCGGCCAGCGATAAAGTGTGTCAGTTCCCGAACCATAGCCCTCTCCGTCCCAAGCTTGAGATGTCATGCGTGACGGGCGGGTGTTTAGCACCCCGGGGGCTGCGGTTCCAAGTTGCCTTCTCGGCAATCAGGCGGCCAGCAGGGACCAGAGGCGGGGGCCCAGAACCAGCACACCCACCATCGCGGCGGCGAGTGCGGCCAGCAGCACTGCGCCCGCCGCCATATCCTTGGCAGCCCTTATCGAGGGGTGGATGTCGCGGGTGACGGCGTCGGCCAGGCGTTCGAGGGCGCTGTTCAGTGCCTCGGCCACCCACACAAGCGTGGCGGCGAGGATGATGGCCACCCATTCCCACGCTTCAAGGCCAAGCAGGAGGCCGAGCGCCAGCACCGCGAGCGAGGCGGCCAGATGGATCCTGGCGTTGGCTTCCGTTGCGACGAGTTCGCGCAAGCCCGACCCGGCGTGGGTGACGCTCTTCAACCTTGCCTGAAGGCTCATCTTTCCCATTGTGGCCAGCCTTGCCGGGCGATCCTGCAGGCCTTGACCTTCACGCGAGATCAGGCCTTGGGGACCAGCGCCCAGTAATCGAGTTCGAGGATCACGGACGGGTCGAAGCTACCATCCGGCGCCTTGTCGGGGAATGTGCTGCAGTCCCGGTCCTTGGTGGCGATGGTACGCAGGCGCAGCGCGCCCCAGCCCGGGCTTGAGGGCAGATCGGCGGTGTCGACGATCTCGCTCCATGCATAGACCGTGTCACCACCGAAACAGGGCGACACGTGGCGACCTGCGTTGATCGCGGCGATGAACCAGGCGTTCTCGAGACCGTTGAAGCTCATGGCGCGGGCGATCGAAATCACGTGGCCGCCATAGACGATGCGCTTGCCGAAACGGCCGGCGCGCTCGGCATGGGCGTTGAAGTGCACGCGCGCGTTGTTCTGGTAAAGGCGCGTGGCCATCATGTGCTCGGCCTCTTCTACCGTTACACCATCGGCGTGGTTCAGGCGCTCGCCCTTGCGATAGTCGGCGAACCAGCGCCGGCCGCCGGACAGCTTCCTGAGCTCGTCGTCGGGCGGGCGGGTCGCCGGCACCACGAGGCTTGCAGGCGCCACGACCTTGGGCAGGTCGGGGACGCTGGCTGCGGGCACGTCGGCCGACGCGTCGCGCTTTCGGACCATAACCCAGCGGACATAGGTGAGAACCTCCCTGCCCTCCTGGTTGAAGCCGCGGGAGCGGACGTAGACGATGCCGGACTCGCGGTTCTGGTTCTCGCGCATGCCTAGGACCTCGCTGACCGCGCTGATCGTGTCGCCGGGATAGACGGGGGCGAGGAAACGGCAGTCGGCGTAGCCGAGGTTTGCAATCGCGTTCAGCGAGATGTCCTGGACGGTCTTCCCGAAGACGATATGGAAGACGAGCATGTCATCGAGCGGCCGGGCGCTGAAGCCGAGGCCGCGGGAAAATGGC
>JAGWXR010000112.1 GCA_018969785.1 Alphaproteobacteria bacterium | reverse complement strand
AGGCCGACATAAGGCTTCTGCAATGCGGGCAGGATTCGCGCACGGGTGACCTCGGCGATTTCGCGGTACAGGATCTCCATCTCGTCGAAGTGGCGGAACACCGTGCGCAGGCCTACGCTCGCCCTCTCGGCCACTTGGGCGGCGCTGGGGCTCATCTCGCCCTCGCGCACCAGAGCAATCATGGCATCGACGATCTTGCGACGGCTCTGGTCGCCGCGCTTCCGGCGACCGTCTTCGGCTGTCGCTTCGCCTATCTGACCTGAAGGTTTTCCCATCCGGGCTGGATTACCGTCTCGATGTTGAGTTGGCCCTTGAGGCCGGCTTCGCGGTGGACGGCGATATCGCGCCATTCCTTAGAGGTCGACATCTCGACCATGGCACGCCGGTTGGGATAGGTCGCGATGGCGACTTCATCCCACAGTTCCTCGACCTGGCCGAGGGCGAGGAAGGTCACGTCGGCCGCGAAGACGGCGCGCCCCCCGAATTTCGGCAGGAGTTCCGCAACCGCCCGGCCGTAGATCATGTAGGCGTCGCGGCCACTCAGTGTGGTCGTGCGGCCGTCCTTGTATTCGGCCTTGTCCTTGAACTTGAGCAGGTTCACCATGAAGATCGGCTTGTCGGGACCCGGTTCGAGCATCTGGCGGATGCGTTCGGGGTCCTTCGGCAGCACTTCGTTTTCAACGCGCATTTCTGCTCCTGTGATACTTTGCATCCAAGTATTGACACATTGAGTGCCATTTTTCAAGGATCACGCCGTCAACGCCGGAAGAACTGCAGCATGAGACGCCACCTCGCCTTAATCCTGATCGGCCTTGCCCTGGCTGTGCCCGCTGGTGCCCGGGGTGCGGATGCGCCGCCGGCGGAGAAGCCGCGCCCCAACATCGTGCTCATGCTCATCGACGATGCGGCCCTGATGGACCTTGGCGCGTTTGGCGGTGAGGCGCGCACGCCCCACATCGACGCACTTGCGCAGTCCGGGGCGATGGCCGTGAACTACCATACGTCGCCACTGTGTTCGCCGTCGCGCGCGATGCTGCTGACCGGCGTCGACAACCACAAGACCGGCGTTGCCACGATCGAGGAAGTGCTGCCGCGGGAACTGGCGGGAAAGCCCGGCTATTCGCTGCGGCTCGAGCCGGGCGTCGTGACGGTGGCCAGCCGCCTGAAGGCTGCCGGGTATCGCACGTCGATGGTCGGCAAGTGGCATCTGGGCCATGGCGAGGGTGACCTGCCGAACGCGCACGGCTTCGATCGCTCGCTGGCGCTCGATGCTTCGGGTGCGGACAATTGGGAACAGAAGCCCTACATGCCGTATTACCACGATGCGCCCTGGTTCGAGGATGGCAAGCCGGTGCAGTTGCCCGAGACTTTCTATTCCTCGGAACTGATCATCGACCGCGCGATCCGCTACATCGACGAGGCACGCGGTACCGATGCCCCTTTCCTGTCGTATGTTGCTTTCCAGGCGGTGCACATCCCGGTGCAGGCACCGCGCACGTTCTCCGACCACTACAAGGGCCAGTTTGATTCCGGCTGGGACGCGATGCGCACCGCGCGCTGGCAGCGCGCCAAGGCGCTGGGGCTGATCCCGGTGGACGCGCCCCTTGCGCCCATGCCCGCGGGATCGCGCAGGTGGGAATCCCTGTCCGTTGGTGAGCAGCGGATGGCGGCCCGCAGCATGGAGGTCTATGCGGGCATGATCGAGGCGATGGACCATCACATTGGCCGACTCGTTGAACATCTGAAGAAGACCGGGGAATTCGACAACACGATCTTTGTCCTGACATCCGACAACGGTCCCGAGCCCAGCGATCCGGTACACGCCCCTGGCATGAACCTCTGGATGATGCTGCATGGATATGAGTGGACACTCGAGACGATGGGCGAGAAAGGGAGCCTTGGCTATGTCGGGCGCGAGTGGGCGGCCGCCCTCGCCTCTCCCGGGAAGCTCTTCAAGTTCTACACGACGCAAGGCGGGCTGCGCGTGCCTTTCGTGATCTCGGGGCCTGGCGTTGCGCCCGGTTCGCGGGTAACGGGCCTGACCTTTGTGACGGATGTGACGCCGACCCTGCTCGATATGGCCGGCGTCGCTGTCGAACCGAAGCCTGGCGAGATTGCCATGACCGGTCGCTCTCTTGCCGCGCATCTTTCAGGGATGTCCGGGCACCCGCGCGGCGAAACGGACTGGGTCGGCACGGAGGTCGCGGGCAATGCCGCGCTCTATCGGGGACGCTACAAACTCTCGCGCAACGCCCCGCCGCTTTCGGATGGTGCATGGCAGGTCCATGACCTTGTGACCGACCCTGGCGAGACACATAACCTCGCCGAGAGCGCGCCGGCGCTGCTTGCGTCGCTGCTCGAGGACTATGCGGCCTACGAGAAGCGGATGGGCGTACTGCCGCTGCCGCCGGGTTATGACGTGCAGCAGCAGATCGTCGCGAACTCGCTGCGCAAGCAGTTCGCTGCCTATTGGTGGGTGCTTGCGCTGCTGGTCGGCTGTGTTGCCGGCGCAAGCTACCTTGTCATCGGGCGCCTGAGGCGCGGCCGGGCTGCCTAGAGAAAACGCTGCAGGCGGTTGGAGATGATGTCCTCGGCCTGCTTCATGATGCGGTCGATGAGTTCCTTGCAAGTCGGAATATCGTTGATGAGGCCAACGACCATGCCGCACGACCACGCGCCGGCTTCCATGTCTCCGTCGGTCATGATCTTGGGATAGACGCCGGCCACTTCCTCGATGATGTCCTGGAACTGGAGCTTCGGGCCCAGCGCCTTTTCCTTCTCGAGCAGGCGTTCGACGGCGGCGTTCTTGAGGACGCGCTCGGTATTGCGCAGCGGGCGCATCACAAGGCGGGTGTCGAGCTCGGAGGCTGCGACGATCGCCTTCTTCACGTTCTCGTGCACGGGCGCTTCCTTGGTCGCGATGAAGCGCGTTCCCATGTTGATGCCGTCGGCGCCCATGGCAAGCGATGCGACGAGGCTGCGGCCGTCGGCCATGCCGCCCGAGGCGACGAAGGGGATCTTCAGTTCGTCGGCGGCGCGCGGCAGCAGGATCATGTTCGGGATATCGTCTTCACCCGGATGGCCGCCGCATTCGAAGCCGTCGACGGACACGGCGTCACAGCCGATCTGCTCGGCCTTCAACGAATGGCGGACCGAGGTGCACTTGTGGATGACCTTGATGCCGTTCTCCTTGAGCAGCGGCATCCACTTCTGCGGGTTGTTGCCGGCGGTCTCGACGATCTTCACGCCACCTTCGACGATGGCCTTGATATAGCCGGGATAGTCCGGCGGCGTCAGCGCCGGCAGGAAGGTCAGGTTCACGCCGAAGGGCTTTGAGGTCATCTGGCGACAGCGGGCGATCTCCTTGGCGAGGAGCTCAGGCGTGCGCTGGGTCAGGCCCGTGATGATACCAAGACCGCCCGCGTTGGACACGGCTGCAGCCATTTCGGCGAAACCGACATAGTGCATGCCGCCCTGGATGATTGGATGCTGGATGCCGAAGAGCTCGGTGATGCGGGTTTTCATGTCAGGTGTCTCCGTGAGATTGATGTCGTGAATGGAGTGCGGGCGGAAGCTTGCCATGGCGGTGCCGTCATATCCAGTCCCCTGCGCCTTCGGCCTCAGATCTCCTCGACTTCCTGCACGCCGCTGACCACGCGCAGGGCGCCGCGCAGTGCCGGCGTTACGGCGTAGCGGCCGGGCAGTTCGAGCTCGACCTCCCGCTCGCCATTCTCGACAGGAAAGACCAGCGAGACCAGTCCGCGGCCGGATTGGCCTTTCATGCGTTCGGCAATGCTCTTCAGCGGGCGTTCGCTGTCGATGAAGATGCGCAGGCCTGCCCCCGTCTGTGCCGCCGCTTCATCGAGGCTCTGCACGCCCACCACCTGCAGCTTCAGGTCATCACCGTCCCAGCGCGTGGCCGCGTTGATGATGACCGCCTTGCCGGGTTCGAGATGCAGGCCGCCCTGGAGAAGCACTTCCTGGAAGCAGACGGCTTCGTACATGCCCGAGGCATCCGAGAAGCCGATATGCGCCATGCGCTTGTTGTCCTTGGTGCGCCGGTCCAGCCTGCGGATGACGCTGCCGGCCAGCGTGACTGCCCGCTCGACACGTTTCTTCTCGGCCGCTAGTTCGGCGTAGGGCACGCAGCGCAGGCGCTGGAGGGTCTGCTTGAACTCGTCCAGCGGGTGGGCTGACATGTAGAAGCCGATGGCGTTGAACTCGCGCGCAAGCCGGTCGGGCATGGTCCATTGGTCAACCTTTGGCAGCGCGCGGTCGGGCTGCTTCTGGACTTCGCCAAAGAGGCTGACCTGCGCGCTGTCGCGTTCGCGGCTCGAGAGGGAAGCCTCGCCGATCAGCATGTCGATGGCGGCGTGCACCTGCGCCCGGTTGGGGTTGAGGCGATCGAATGCGCCAGCAGCCACGAGGTTCTCGAGGATTCGCCTGTTGATGAAGCGGGCGTCGATGCGGCGGGCGAAGTCAAAGAGGCTCGTGAAACGCCCCCCCTGCTCGCGCACCTCGACCACGTGCTCCATCGCTGCGCGGCCGACATTGCGGATGGCGGACAGAGCATAGTAGATCACCTCGGTTCCATCGGCCTTCTTGCCAGCGGTGAAGAGTGCGCCGGAGAGGTTGATGTCGGGTGGCAGGATGGTGATGCCTAGGCGCTCGGCTTCCTGCCGGAAGATCGACAGCCGCTCGGGCGAGGAGATATCAAGCGTCATGGAGGCGCAGAAGAACTCGACCGGATAGTTCGCCTTCAGCCAGGCCGTCTGGTAGGCCACCTGCGCGTAGGCGGCGGCGTGCGCCTTGTTGAAGCCGTAGCTTGCAAATTTTTCGGCCTGGTCGAAGATCTGCTCGGCGACATCCTCGTCCATGTTCTTGAGCTTCTTGGCGCCCTCGATGAACTTCACGCGGTGGGCCGCCATCTGCTCCTTGATCTTCTTGCCCATGGCGCGGCGCAATTCGTCGGCCTGGCCCAGCGAGTAGCCGGCGAGCTCTCGGGCGATGAGCATCACGTCTTCCTGATAGGTCATCACGCCGAACGTGCCCTTCAGGATGGGCTCGAGCGCTTCATGCAGGTAGAAGGGCTTCTCGCGGCCGTGCTTGCAGGCAATGTAGGTCGGGATGTTGTCCATCGGACCCGGACGGTAGAGCGCGACGAGGGCGATGAGGTCCTCGACGCGGTCAGGCTTCATCTTGCGCAGCAGGTCGCGCATGCCGGTGGATTCCAGCTGGAAGACGCCGGTCGATGTTCCCTTGCTCAGCGCCTCGAAGGACTTGCGGTCATCGAAGGGGACATCTTCGGCCTTGACCTTCACGCCGTGGCGTTCCTGCACGAGGTTCTCGGTGACGGCAATGACCGTCAGCGTCTTCAGGCCGAGGAAGTCGAACTTCACGAGGCCCGCCTTCTCGTCGCCCTCGTAGTCGAATTGCGTGACAGGCATATCGGAGCTGGGGTCGCGATAGAGGGGCACGAGTTCGTCAAGCGGCCTGTCGCCGATGACGACGCCTGCGGCGTGGGTCGAGGCGTGGCGATAGAGGCCCTCGAGCTGCTCGGCGATCTGGTAGAGCTTGCGGACAGACTCTTCCTCAGCCTCGGCCTGCATCATCCGCGGCTCCTGCGCGATGATTTCACGAAGCTTCTTGTTTTCGCCCGGTTTCAGCCTGATCATCTTGGCGATGCGGTCAACCTGTCCCTGCGGCATCTGCAGGACGCGGCCGACATCCCGGATCGCGGCCTTCGCCTGCAGCGTTCCGTATGTGATGATCTGGGCCACGCGGTCCTTGCCGTATTTCTCCTGCACGTAGCGGATCACCTCGCCGCGGCGGTCCTGGCAGAAGTCGATATCGAAGTCCGGCATCGAGACGCGCTCGGGGTTCAGGAAGCGCTCGAAGACGAGGCCGAAACGCAGCGGGTCGAGGGCCGTGATCTCGAGGCCCCAGGCCACGACGGAGCCCGCGCCCGAGCCACGGACGCCCACAGGGATGCCCTGGCTGCGGGTCCATTTCATGAAGTCGGACACGATCAGGAAGTAGCCGGCAAAGTTCATCCTGAGGATGACCGACAGCTCGAAGTCGAGGCGGTCCCAGTATTCCTTCTCCGTGGCGAAGAGGCCGTTGGCAGCAAGGCGGCGCTTGAGCCCCTCGGTTGCCTGCACGCGCAGTTCCTCCTCTGGCGGCAGTCCTGAGGCCGGCTTGAAGGGAGGCAGGATCGGACTGCGCTTCTTCGGCATGTAGGCGCAGCGCCGGGCAATCTCGATCGTGTTCTCGATGGCCTCGGGCAGGTCCGCGAAGAGTTCGGTCATCTCGGCGGGGGTCTTGAAGTAGTGCTCGGGACTTTCCTTGCGACGTTCGTCCTGGGTCACGTAGGCGCCGTCGGCAATGCACAAGAGGGCGTCATGGGCCTCGTAGAGGTCGCGCCTGCCGAAGAAGGGCTCATTCGAGGCCACGATGGGCACGCCATGGGCATAGGCCAGACGCAGGAGTTCGGGCTCGGCGTCGATCTCGTCGGGCAGGTCGTGGCGCTGGAGTTCGACATAGAGCCGGTCCGGGAAGATTTCCCCGAGCTTGAGCAGCGCGCGCTCGGCGGCTTCGATCTGCGTGTTGACGATCTGTCGGTTGAGGATCCCCCGTCGTCCGCCTGTCAGAAGGATGAGGCCGTCGGCGTGGGCGGCCAGCGCTTCCCATGTGATGTGGGGAGGCTCGCCCACCTGTACGTCGAGGTGGGCCTTGCTTGCGAGCTTCATGAGGTTGGCATAGCCCGCCTCGGTCTGGACGAGTACAGCCACGGTGCCGAGCTGCAGCTGTGCCGGCGCGGGTCCTGCCCGGTGCTCGTGTTCGAGCGGCAGGTTCAGCTGGCAGCCAACGATCATCTGCACGCCCGCCTTCACGATGGCGTCGGTGAGGTCCCACAGGCCGAACAGGTTGTTGGTGTCGGTCACGCCGACCGCCGGCATCCTGTGTTTCCTGCACAGG